>DASXVV010000014.1:0-300000 GCA_036504035.1 Candidatus Deferrimicrobiaceae bacterium | reverse complement strand
CGCGAGCCGGACGGCAACCGCGGCGGCCGCTCCAGACGAGATGCCGACCAGCAGCCCTTCCTCCCTGCTCAGCCGCTTCGCGGTCTCGATCGCCTCGTCGCTGCCCACCAGCTCGACACGGTCCACAAGCGTCAGGTCGAGCGTGTCCGGGATGAAGCCTGCGCCGATCCCCTGGATCTTGTGGGGTCCCGGCTTCAGCGGCTCTCCGGCCAGCTTCTGCGTGATGACCGGGCTCTCCTTCGGCTCGACGGCCACAGAGATGATTGCCTTGCCCTTCGTCTTCTTGATGTAACGCGAGACGCCTGTGATCGTGCCGCCGGTCCCGACGCCGGAGACGATCACGTCGACGCCCCCGTTGGTATCGTTCCAGATCTCGGGGCCCGTCGTCTTCTCGTGGATCTCGGGATTCGCGGGATTCTTGAACTGCTGCGGCAGGAACCAGCGGCCCGGCTCGGAGGCCGCGATCTCCTCGGCCTTGCTGATCGCGCCCTTCATCCCTTCGACTCCCGGCGTCAGTACCAGCTTGGCGCCCAGCGCCGCAAGAATCCGCCGTCGCTCGATGCTCATCGTCTCGGGCATCGTCAGCGTGAGCTTGTAGCCGCGCGCCGCGGCGACGTAGGCCAGCGCGATGCCGGTGTTGCCGCTGGTCGGCTCTACGATCTCGACGCCGGGCTTGAGGACGCCCCGCTTCTCGGCGTCCGCGATCAGGTTCTGCCCGATCCGGTCCTTGACCGAGTAGGCCGGGTTGCGCCCTTCAACCTTGACGAGCACGGTCGCCTTCGCCCCATCGGTCACATGGTTCAGCTTCACCAGCGGGGTGTTCCCGATCGATTGCGAGTTGTCGCTGTAAATCTGGCTCATGGTTCGATCTCCTTCCGGGGCGGATGCCCCTTGTTTGCCTATCGTTTTTGTAGGCATTATGGTTAAAAAAATTGGTTCGCATTGAGGGTCTCAGGGATCCGGCACCACTGACCGGATTCCCCTATAGGCGTTATAGACTATCTATCGAAAGCCCCCTTGTCAAGTCTTATCGCCAAGGGGGGATAAGGACGATCGGGTCGCGCGTCCGGTCATTTCTCGCTAAACTCTGCGTCCTTCTCGTTCACCAGCTTCTGGACCGGCCCTGGCGCATCGTCGAAATGCCAGCAGTCGAATTTGTCCTTCTGCGTTGCCTTGATGGGCGCGGTGCAGACCACATCCGTCCCCCTGAAAACGTAGAGCTTGACCGCCTTCCCGCCGGCAGGAAAACCGGGGATTTGGCTGTACACGCCGATCAGTTTCTGCACGGCGGATGGAGATTCGGCCATGATCTCGCCAACGGTCAGCCGAAGCACAGCTACGTTGTCCGACGCCCGAGCGGAGCCCCAAGAAAAGCAGATAAACATCAGCAAGACCCCTGGCAGCAACATCGCCAGTTGCGACGGTACGGCAGGATGACGATCTATACTTTTTTCGGACATGAAACACCTCCTCCCGGCGGGATATCCCCAGATTCTATACCGGCGATTTCTCCAAATGATACGGATATCCAGACAACTGCCGACACATCTGCCCGAGGCGCCACGGGTCCCCTTGAAGAATTTTCGTGATAAAAGGGATCGGCTCTGATGCGACTCGTCGATTCGTGCGGGTGGCTTGGGTTTTTTTCAGACGGTTCGCTGGCGGAAGTGTACGCTCGGGAACTCTCTGCGCCCCCCGAGGAGATCGTCGTCCCGTCGATCGTCCTCCACGAGGTCTACAAGTTCCTGCTGCGGACGGCGGGAGAGGAAATCGCCCTGCAATGCGCCGGACGGGGAGGGGGGGCATAAAAAAAGGGAACCGCATCTCTGCGATTCCCTTGTGCTTTTTTGGTAGCGGGGAGGGGATTTGAACCCCTGACCTTCGGGTTATGAGCCCGACGAGCTACCTGGCTGCTCCACCCCGCGCCGTGAACCTAAGATACTATCGTTTTGACGGGCATGATGTCAAGGGATTTCGCCCTTCGGGTCGGAATAACCATCCCACAGACCCGATTACCGATGATTTGAACACTTTTTTATCCGGAACCGGCAACCCGATGCCCCCGATCGCTATCTAATTGTCGCCGCAACGACGTGAGCCAATTCGGTTTTCGGAGGGTCTCATGACGCAAAGGTGTCTGCCTGTGCTCGCCGCACTGTCCATCCTGCTGCTTCCCGTCGTCCCTCCCGTTCGGGCGGCCGGGACCGTCATCAATCCCCACATCAAGCCCGGGCGTTGCGAAAGCTGCCACTCGAAGGTCCCGACCAAGGAGGAAGGGGCGGCCGGCAACCTTAACCTGCTCAAGGACACGATCGACGATACCTGCCACATGTGCCACCCCAAGGTGTGCTGCGACATGAATGCCCTGCACACATTCAACCACCCGAGCGGATTCGACCACTGGGACAAGACGAGGTTCCGGTCGCCGAAAACGTTGCCGCTGCAGAACGGGTTCATCACCTGCAACACCTGCCATTTTCATTCGATCCCCGACGGGCCTTCCTACAAGATGGTTCGGATCGTCCACCGGGATGGTGAGAAGATCGAGTGGTCCCCTCTTTGCCGGGACTGCCACGACGACAAGTGAGCGTCATGCGGTAACCTTGGCGAGGACGGGGGAGTATTCAATGATGGAGAACCGGTCGATTCTGCCTGCTCCAAGCCAACCTTTCGACAGCCGGCACGAACCCGTGACGACGGAAAGGGGAATCCGATGCGTTGCCGATCTCTCGCCCTGCGTCTGCTTTCGTCGCTCCTCCTCGCAGCCGTTCCCTTCAAGGTTTGGGCGGCGCCCGTCACCTGCAACCCGCACACCTCGACCGACCGCGAGAGCTGCCTCTCCTGCCATACCGTGATTCCCGTGACCGACGACGCGGCGTGCGGCGTTTTCCGTCTGACCAGGGATACGGTCGACGAGACGTGCCGCTGCTGCCACCGGCAGGTCGTGTGCGCCCTCGGCCCGAATCGGGTCGAGCACCTGTCCGATGCGGAAACCTGGAACTGCCAAGGCCCCAAAACCCTGCCGCTGAATGACGGCCGGATCACCTGCACCACCTGCCATTACCGGATGAAGCCCGAAGGGGGCGACTACAAGATGGTCCGCAACGTCGCGATCATCGACGGGGGGCCCGATTTCACGAAATTCTGCGCCGACTGCCACCCGGGCCGCTGAATCCCCCTGTCTCTGACATGAGGTGTATACTGTATCCAGAGACGTAATACCCGGCGTACTCTCACCAACCCTTCTGCGGCCGACACCCATCCTGCCGGCAGAAAGGGGAACGAGATGTATCGCCACCCCGGCTTCGCCCTCGTGGTCCTGTTTGCCTGCCTCTCGCTTGCCAACCCGGTCGAATCCGCTCCCGTCAATCCACACATCTCGATGGACCTCTGCCCGTACTGCCACGTGGCCATCCCCTCTCCCGACGACATCGCGCTCGGGGAGTTCCGGCTGTTGCGGGATTCCATCGACACCACATGCAAGACGTGCCATGCGGATACGGCGTGCGCGCTCGGCATCGGCCAGGTTGTCCATCCGTCGGGAATCGGGAACTGGAACCAACGGGTGTGCGATGGACCGAAAACGCTGCCGTTGTATGCGGGGAAGATCACCTGCGCGACGTGCCACTACCATCTGAAGCCGGTCGGCGCCGATTTCAAGATGGTGCGGAAGGTCAACTTCTTCGGGAACGACGTGGATCTCAGCGCGTTCTGCGCCGACTGCCACGAGGACTACTATTGAGGCTCAGTCGTTCGATGAGCGCCGTTTGCGGGGCGCGGACGGCCCTTTGGCCGGACCGGAACCACGCCTGGGCTTGGCAGCACTGCCGCGGGCACTGCCGCGGGCACAGCCGCGGGCGCTTCCGGATGCGCTCCCCTTTCGCGGAGCGCCTTTAGCAGGCTTGCGCGACGACGGCTTCGGCTTGCCGAACGTGCCGGCCTTCATTCCCTTGACCGGGCCTGCGGCCTTGCGCGGCTTGGCCTTCTTCTTTTTATCCGGCGCCTCGTCGACTGCCTCGGCGGCCTTGGGCTTCGCCTTCTTGGGGGCCGTCGCCTTCTGGAGCAGGCGGGCCTTTTCGCCCATGGTCTCGACCCGCTTGACATGCGCCGCACGCTTGACCGGCGGCCCGGCGAGCTTCGCTTCCTTCGCGCGCTCTTCCACGTAGGCCTGCAGCTCGCGGACTTCCTTGCCGGTCAGGTAGCGCCACTCGCCCGTATCGAGGCCGCCCAGCTCGAGCGTGCCGACCGCCACGCGGCGCAGCTTCATTACCCGGTGGCCGATCGCGTCGAACATCTTGCGCACCTGGTGGTAACGGCCCTCGGCGATCTTGATGGAGACCCATGCCTTCCCCTCGCGATGCTCGATGAAGGTGATGTACGCCGGGTTGGTCGTCTCTCCGTCGATCTCCATTCCCTTCCGCAGCACGTTGAGGCTGGCCCTGTTGGGCACCCCCATGACCTTGGCGATGTACGTCTTCTCGACACCGAAGCGCGGGTGGGTCAGCTTGAACGCCAGGTCGCCGTCGTTGGTCAGCAGCAGAAGCCCGGTCGTGTGGTAGTCGAGTCGCCCCACGGGGAAGATGCGGGTCGAGAGCGCGCCGACCATCGAGGCGACGGTATCCCGCCCCTCCTTGTCCTTCATCGTGGTCATCACGTTGTCGGGCTTGTGGAGCATGACATAGATCTTCTCGTCGGAGACCGGGACCAGCATGCGGCCGTCGAGCCGCACCTCGTCGCGCCCCGGGACCCAAAGCATGCCCGGGTCGGTCGACAGCTTGCCGTTGACGGTCACGCGACCCGCGCGGATCATTTCGTCTGCGGCACGCCGCGATACCCCCGCCGCCAGGACGATGTATTTGTTGAGCCGTTCTTCAGTCGCCATTCGGCTCCCCTTCGCCCGCCCTCGGCGGGTCGGTCTCGTCTGACAGTTCGCTGTCCTCTGATTCGGCCGCCTCGATCTCGGCCAGCTCGTCGATGCCGTCGTCCAGATCGCCGACCCGGCTCATGGCGGCCTCTTCGAGCACATCCTCGGCCGCCACGCCGGAGGCCCCGCGCATCTCGTCGAGCGTTTCGGCGTTGCGGCGCGACTGATCGAGCGCATCGGCCAGCTCGGCCGCTTCCCGCTTCTCGTCCATCGGGAAGGGAAGCTCGGGCAGCTGCGGCTCTTCGGATTTGCTGGAGAGATAGTCCTCGATCTCGCGCAGCGACGGCAGGTCGGACATGGTGCCCAGGCCGAACACTTCCATGAATTCGCGCGTGGTTCCGAAAATGAACGGCTTGCCCGCGACGTTTTTCTTGCCCATCACGCGAACGAGCCGCCGCTCCATCAGCGTCTTGAGCGCCCCCGCGCAATCGACGCCGCGGATCTCTTCCATCTCCTGGCGCGTGATCGGCTGCCGGTAGGCGATGATCGCCAGCGTCTCGAGCGCGGCGCGCGAGAAGCGGACCGGCTTGACGTCGAACATCTTGCGGACATACTCCTGGTTGGCCGGGTTGGTGCGGAACTGGATGGCCCGGTTGATCTCCTCGACGACGATTCCCGAGCTTGCGGGCGAATACCTGGCCTTGAGCGCGTCGACAACCGCGCGGACGTCGGCGCGCGTAAAGCCGCCCAGGATCTTGCCGATCCGATCGTAGGACAGCGGCTGGGCGCTGATCAGCATGAGACTCTCGACGATGGCCGCGGAACGGGCGATATCGATCGGCTCGGCCGCCCCCCTGCCCTCCTCGGCGACTTCGGGAAGCGTCTCGTCGGCCTCTTCGCGCGGCGCATCGCCTCCGGCGAGCCCGGCCAGGTCGGATTCGGCAAGGAGTACGACGGACTCGGCCGCCTCTCCCTCGCCCTCTCCCTCGCCCGCGTCTGCGCCGTCGGAAGCCATCGGCTCGGCCAACGCGCTTTCTTCGTCGAGCGGGAACGGCTCCTCGGGAAGTGCGTCAGTCGGGGTCGGTCGTTTCGGATTCTTGGTCATCTTCTCCCTCGGTCACTGCGGGCACGATCGTGATGAAACCCATCGGGTTCGCCTGGAACACCTTGACGGTGCGCTCCTTCACCAGCTCGAGAATGGCGAGGAAGAACGAGACGATCTCGTTGCGCGTGGTGAACTCCTCGAGCAGCCGCTCGAACCGGATGGTGCCGTCTTCCTTCAGGCGGTCGAGCAGGAAAGCGATGGCATCGGCGGTCGAGAGCCGGTCGACGAACACCTTGTGGACATCCTTGGTCGGGATGCGCCCCAGCACGTCCTTGAACGCCGTGATGAGGTCGGCCAGCGACAGCTCGGTCATCGTCAGCTCTTCCTCGAGCGGCTCCTCGCCGACGAAGTCGCGTGCGAAGACCTCGCGTCCCAGCAGCGGACGTCCGCCCAGCCTGGCCGCCGCTTCCTTGAACTTTTCGTATTCGGTCAGCCGCCGCTGCAGCTCGGCCTGCAGGATCTCGGGATCGTCCTCGGGCTCGAGTTCGCCCTCCTGGCGCGGCAGCAGCGACCGCGACTTGATATAGATGAGAGTGGACGCCATCACGAGGAATTCGCTCGCGATGTCGAGGTTGAGCGACTTCATCACGTCGAGGTAGGCGAGATACTGCTCGGTGATCAGCGAGATGGGGATGTCGTTGACGTCGAGCTTGTCTTTGCGGACGAGGTGCAGCAGCAGGTCGAGCGGCCCCTCGAACACCTCAAGCTTGAGCGGGATGCCCGCGACGGTCGATGACCATTCCTCGGCGCCCGGAAGCTTCGGGTGGGCTTCGGGTTCGACGGCGATTTGGGTCGGATCGACCGGGACCGCCTCGTCGGGGGGGGCGGACAATGGCGTCATGCCTTCCTGGGGATCAGATGCCGACAGCTTCCCGTACCTCCTGGATCTTCCGGGTCGCGACCGCATTCGCGCGCGCCGAGCCTTCGGCGAGGATGTCCTTCACCGAGATTCCGCTCTCGACGATCGCCTGCCGCCGCTTGCGGATCGGAACGAGCACCCGCTCCATGTTCTCGTACATCGCCTTCTTGCAGTCGATGCACCCGATGCCTGCGGAGCGGCAGCCCGCAGCCGACCACGCGACCGTCTTCTCGTCGGAAAAGATCTTGTGGTAGTCGTGCACGTTGCAGATGTCGGGATTGCCCGGATCGGTGCGACGGACGCGCGCCGGATCGGTCACCATCGGCCGGACCTTGTCCCACACTTCCTGCGCGGTGTCTGACAGCAGGATCGCGTTGCCGTAGGACTTGCTCATCTTGCGGTTGTCGAGTCCCATCACCTTGGAAGTCTTCGTGAGGTACTGATCTGGAATGACGAACGTTTCCTTCTGGTACAGGAAGTTGAAGCGACGCCCGATCTCGCGCGTCAGCTCGAGGTGCGGTAGCTGGTCGATGCCCACCGGGACGAGCGAGGCGTCGTACATCAGGATGTCGGCCGTCATCAGCACGGGGTAGCCGAGGAATCCGTAGGTTTGCAGGTCGCGCTGCGACAGCTCGCGAAGCTGTTCCTTGTAGGTCGTGCACCGCTCGAGCCATGCGAGCGGCGTGATCATCGACAGGAGCAGATGCAACTCGGCGTGGGCAGGGACGTGGCTCTGGATGAAGAGGTTGGCCTTATTCGGATCGATGCCGGAGGCCATCCAGTCGAGGACCATCTCGTCGATGCTGTCGCGGATGACCTGGGTGCGCTCGTACTCGGTGGTGAGGGCGTGCCAGTCGGCCACAAAGAAGAAGCAGTCGTGCTCTTCCTGCATCTTCGCCCAGTTGACGAGCACCCCGAGATAATGCCCCAGGTGAAGCTGCCCGCTGGGCCTCATGCCGCTCAACACACGCTTGCGCACGGTCTTGTCCCCCCTTGGATCGTTCATATGCTTAATGGGCGCCCAGGATGACCGCGGTCAGCAGCCGGATGGGCATGTCGATAAAGCGCCAGATTATACCAGACATCATCAGCAGGATGAGCAGCGGCATCCCGTATCTTTCGACCGAGGCCAGCGCCATGGACGCGCGCGGGGGCAACAGGCCGACGGCGATCCGCCCCCCGTCGAGCGGCGGGATCGGTACGAGGTTGAAGATGGCCAGGATCACGTTGATCCGGACCGAGACGACCAGCATCATCGCCACGGGAACCAGCACCTTCCGGGCGAGCGTATCGGCATCGCCGCTCATCGAAACGTTATAGATCACCCCGGGGTCGATCGCGGCGATGATCCGGAAGAGGAGGCCGGAAAGAGACGCGAGCATCAGGTTGGTGATCACCCCTGCCGAGGCCACGTATATCGGGTCTCGCTTCTGATCGTGGAGCAGCCGGAAGTTGACCGGGACCGGCTTAGCCCAGCCGAACATGAACCCCGAATTCATGACGAGCAGCACCAGCGGGACGAGAACGGTGCCGATCGGATCGATGTGCGCCAGCGGGTTGAGCGTGACCCGTCCGAGCATCATCGCAGTGGGATCGCCCTTCTTGGAAGCGACCCACCCGTGGGCCACCTCGTGGAACGTGATGGCCAGGATGACCGGAAGCGCGTAGATCGATATATTCTGTATGATGACCTGGATGTCAGGCAAAAATGTTCCCCCATATCGTCACGGCAAACGGGAAGTATATCAGAAGCAGGCGCCCGATGTGTGGCCGGGTTCAGTCCTCTTCGGTAAACAGGGGGAAGGATCTCCGGATCCAGGCGGTCTCCCCCTTTGGCGTGCGGATCTCCCCGGCCAGCCGTTTCTCATGCACGGCCTCGAGGATCTTCTTGAACCTCGGGCCGGGCGGATACCCCATCGCCTTGAGGTCCTCCCCGGTCGTGAAGACGCGTATCGGCTTGAGCTGGGTAAGATACAACGAGATATATCTTTTGATATCAGGATGTTTCGCCTTTGCCATCAAGTAAAGGATCACTTCGTTCGGCAGGTCGCGGAAGATATCGTGGATGGCCTTCCGGGAAACGACCGGCAACCCGAACAGGCACCGGAGCAGGGATTCGCCGGTCTGCTTGGCCGTGACGACGTGGGCGCGGAGGCGGCGCCCCAATCCGAGGCGTTCGGCAAAAGCGATCGCCTCGTCGGGCGGCACCGGGTCGAGCAGCGCCAGGTAATAGACCATCCACGGATCGACCTTTTCGTCGAGGAAGAGCAGGGAGAACCAGACCAGCACCTCGGACACCTCGGACATCAGGGCCATCTGGTCGTTTCCTAGCGTGATGTCGGGATGGATCGAGGGCGCGAGTCCGAATTCGCTCATCCGCCGGAGGATAGATACAGGATCTTTTTCTTTAAATATTAGCTCTAACTCGTTGTTTAATCTAGTCTTTGGAAGACGACTGACGAGATCGAGCCGGACGGCGTTCCGGATCAGGTTACGCGTGTGACGAGCGATGGCGAATCCGAAGCGCTGTTCGAAGCGACAGGCGCGCAGGATCCGGGTCGGATCTTCGACGAACGAGAGGGAATGCAGGACCCGGATCGCGCGGTCCTTGATGTCGCGCTGGGCGCCGAAGTAATCGACCAGCTCCCCGAACAGCTCGCCGTCGAGCCGGACCGCCAGCGTATTGATCGTGAAATCACGCCGATAGAGATCCTGTTTCATGCTGCTGAAGGAGACGGTGGGAAGCGCCCCCGGCTCGACATAATATTCGACCCGGGCCGTCGCCACATCGAGCTTGAACCCGTCGGGGAACACCACGACCGCGGTTCCGAACTTGTGGTGGGGGCGCACCCGGCACGGTGCGTGGACCTGCGCGAGCGCCTCGGCGAAAGCGATTCCGTCCCCTTCGACCACGAGATCGATGTCGAGGTTGTCGAGCCGCATCAGCAGATCGCGCACGAAACCGCCGACCAGGTAGAGCTTCATCCCGAGCCGCTCGGCGACCTGCCCCGCTGAGTGCAGGAGCGCCATCACGCTTTCGGGAAGGCGGTCCCGCATCAGATTGCCCACCCGTTTGGGACGGGAATAGATTCCGCCGCTCGGGGATGCCTCCTCGACATCCCCGACCGTCGCGCGACTGGCCTCGTGAAGGTGGCGAAGCAGGCCCGTGCGGGTAATGATGCCGGCCAGGCGGCGATCCCCGTCGAGCACAGGAATCAGGCGCTGGTTCTTGCCGATCAGGATCTCCTGGACCCGCTCGATGCTGTCTCCGACCCCGGTCGACTCGAAATCAGTCGTCATGTATTCGGTAACGTCTTCCATGCCAAGGCCATGATATATCGCCTTTTCCGCGACCTGGCGCGTAATGATGCCTGCCACGACGACGCCCTGCATCACCGGAACGGCGTTCAGGCCGTAGCGCGTCATCATCTCATGGGCGGCGGCGACCGTATCGCCGGCCGATGCGCTCCGGACGGGGGCGACCATGAGATCTGCGGCCGTCTTTCGATGGATGACGCGGGTGGACAGGATCTCGAGGATTCGCTCGCGAATCTCGGTCGCGGTAACGTGCTTCAGAGCGGCCGACGCCGCATAGGGGTGCCCTCCCCCGCCGAGCGCCCGCATCACCTCGCCCACATCGACCTCGGGGCGCCGGCTTCGGGCGACCACCACCACCCGGTCGCCCATCTGGCAGACCGCGAACAGGACGCCGGCTCCTTCCATATCGCGCAGGCGATGGACGACCGGCGCGATCTCTCCGGCGTATTCCTCGCGTCGGGCCTCGGTCACGATCACCTCGACACCGTTGATCATGTAGGGACGCGAACCCTGCATCAGGTCGTACAGAAGCGAGACCTGATCGGATGTGATCTCGCGGGAAAGGACATCCGAAACGGTCGCCAGGCTCGCCCCGTGCTCCAGGAGGATCGCGGCAGCCCTGCAGTCTTCGGGCGTGGTCGAAGGGAATGAGAGCGACCCCGTGTCCTCGTAAATGCCCAACATCATAACTGTGGCTTCATCTGCTGAATATTCAAGCCCTTTTTCTGCGAGAAGCCCGACCATGATCGTCGCAGTGGACCCGACGGCTCGCACGACCTCGAGGCTGCCCTTGATGTCGGCATCGGAATCCGGGTGGTGGTCGTAGAGGTGGATCTCGACCCCCGGCTTCCCGATCAGGCTACGGAACAGTCCAATCCGCGCCGAGTTGCGGATGTCTACCAGGATCAGCAGCGTGACCGCGTCGAGGTCGATGTCGGCCGCTTTCCGCATTTCGAGATTGTAAAGCGCCGACTGCAGCAGGAACCCCTTGACGCTCTCCTCCTGCGTGCCCGGCATGGCGATGACAGCCTCGGGATAAAGCTTCCTGGCCGCCACCATTGAGGCGACGGTATCGAAGTCGGCATTGGTATGCGTCGTGATCACCTGCATATATGCGTAACCTATCGGATCATCAAGACTTCGGCAAGCAGAACACCGATCAGTTGACGCTGCGGGAGATTTCGTACCAGGCGCCCTCCTGCCCGTGGAAAAGCTGGATCGTCGAATTCGGTCTGCATTCGAAGTCGGCGCCTCCTGCCAGATGGATCTTCCCTCCGCTGACGATACGGGTATTCGCGTCGGTGCAGATCAAGGTAATCGACTGCCCGTTGTAAGGGTTCCGGAAACCGTTGATGGATGCGAACCCGCCCGTGCCCTTGGACTGTGTGTAGAACCAGTTCGCCCCGCCGCCGACATCGGGCGTTTCGTCCGATGCGGGAAAATAGAATCTGGCGGAAGCATAGTTGCTCAGATGCACATGGTCGGTAATGTTCCGGTACCGTGTCTTAGCCGGGTCCCAGGACTGCGACCCGATGAAGATGACCCGATTGCCAGACCGCCATCCGGGGTATGTGTTTTCGACCGCCTTCGCCGGGAGCTGGGAATTGATGAATATCCAGGTCGAGAACCCGTTCCCATTGAGGAACGTGAGCTCGGGCTCCGTGTAATTACCGAATGCGGCATTGATCCACGTGGTGTTACCGTTCGAGGCAATGTAAGGGTTTCGCGTGACCCCCTCCAATCCATGCAGGACGGCGCCGGTGAAAACATAAGATGATGGCGAACCGCTCGCCCCCTCGGGCGCGACGAAGAATTGCCCCGAGACCTCCGACCGGACTCCCGTGACGGTCAAGCTGTTCACAAAACTCGCGATGTGAATGTCGATCCCGTTATGCCCGAGGTTCATGCTGTCCATCACCACCGACCCCGTGCCCGCGAGCTCGTTGCCGAAGGAGAAAGCGCGGTCGTTGAAGGTGGCGTCGACATGATCGAAGAAACTGTTCATGGCGTTCGGCCAGAGCTGCCGGTATCCGACCGTATTGTAGGAGAATAAGCAGTTCCGGAAAGACATGTTCTCGTTGTTGCTCTCGTTTCTCGCTACATCACCGACCTGTACGCCTACCCCGAACAGGAGAAAATCGCAGGACGTGAAGGCAATGGAGGTACTGCCATCGTGGATGTAGACGCCGATCCCGGTCCAATCGGAGACGGAATGGCTGCCGGTCGAGTTCCCAAGAAAAACCACGTCGGAAATGGCACTGTACTTGACATGGGACAGGTCAATCATCGTCGCCTTGGGATTTCCGTTTCCGATCCATCTCAGCCGCACCCCCCCGCCCCGCTGGCCTACCCCCGCACCCCGGATTCGCAGATACGATCGGTTCCGGACTGTAACGGTTCTTCCGAGCGTATAGGTCCCCGGAGGGAACACGATTTCCCCGCCATCCGGGGTCGCCTCGATGCACCTCCCGATAAACGGGGACAGGTCGGTCCGGTCCGTCCCGTCCGCGATCCCGGCCCACAGGTTATCGGGGATGAATGCCCTGACGTCGGTCCATGGCGCTTTCACCGAAAGCGCGTCAGCCTGGATACTTTTCCTGAAAGACGCATTTTCGGAGATGTTCCAGCCCAGTCCCGAAGAATCCGAAGGGACGGCGGAAAGGATTGCGGCCAAGCCGACCGCGGCGAGCATGACACCTGTCTCGGATCGCCTCGTTTTGATCATTTTCCCTCCGGTGTGTCCCTGCCCCTCGGGTCACGTTCATTCCTTTGGATTCATGGGCATCGGTTCGGGTTCGTTACCCCCTCGGGTGGTGGCGGCGGTGCGCCTCGAGGAGCCGCTCGGGGGTTACGAAGGTATAGATCTGGGTCGTGGCGATGTCGGCGTGTCCCAGCATGGCCTGTACGGCGCGCAGGTCGGCACCGCCGGCCAGCAGGTGGCCCGCGAAGGAATGCCTTAATGTATGAGGCGAGATATCAATCCGTATACCTGCGATAATGACCCAGTATTTAATCCGGTTCCAGAGTGTTTGCCGGGTAATGGCCTTTCCGCGCCGGCTCAAGAAAATCGCGTTTCCGCTTCCGTTGCGAAGGAACACGGGGCGTCCCATCTTCATGTAGGTCGACAGGTCGGCCAGCGCCTTCTGGGCGACGGGGACGACACGCTCCTTGCTTCCCTTCCCGAAGATCCGCAGGAAACCGGCGGATGTGTCGACGTTTTCGAGACGAAGCGTGACGACCTCGGTCGCGCGCAATCCGGAGGCGTACATCAAGGACAGCATCGCCCGGTCGCGCAATCCCTCGGGCGTTTCGCTGTCGGGAGCGTCGAGCAGGGCGGAAACCTCGGTGAGCGTCAGGTATTTGGGCAGCGGGCGGCCGGTCTTCGGGGCGCGGACGTCGGCCAGCGGCGACGCCTCGAGCTTCCCTTCCCGGACGAGCCAACGAAAAAAGGACCGGATGGAGGAAACGTGGCGCGCGGTGCTGCGGGCGGAAAGGCCCTCTTCCCGGAGGTCGGTCAGGAAGCGAAGGTAGGCGGGGCGGTCGAACCGGTCGGGCGTCGTCCCCTCCGCCAGCAGGTGGGAGACGAAGCGGCGGATGTCGCCGCCGTAGGCGTCGAGCGTGTGGGGTGACAGTCGCCGCTCGGTGCGGAGGTGCAGAAGGAAGCCGTCAGCCAGCGATTCGATGTCCTCCACGGGTCACTGCTCCCCCGCGATCGCGTCCATGAGCGCGGCCCGGATCTCTTCCTGGCGCGCCGGATCGGTGATCTTCCCGCCATCCTGGTCGGCTAGGTAGAAAACGTCGGCCACCTGGTCGGCCTTGGTGGCGATCTTGGAGAGGACGATATCCACGCCGAGTGCCGTCAGGGTGCCCGTGATGTCGAACAACAGGCCGATCCGGTCGTAGGTGAAGATGTCGACGACGGTGTACCGCGTGGAGACGCTGTTGTCGAACACGACCCGCGTGGGCCGGTACTTGACCAGCTTTTCCCGGACGAAGCGGGGGGTGCGGCGCTCGGCCAGCAAGGCGGGGACGTCGATACTCCCGGACAACACCCGCTTCAGGTCGCCGGCAAGCCGGCCGCGGCGGGACTGCTCCGGGTCTTCCTCGAAGATCCCCGAGACGTAAAAGGTGTCGACTGCCACCCCGTCAAAGGTGGTGGCGATCGCGGCGTTGAGGATGTTGACCGAATCGGCGGACAGCGTGCCCGCAATGGTAGCGAACAGCCCCCGCCGGTCGGGGCAGAGCACGATCACCTCCGAGGCGCCGGTTTCGGGAACATCGATCACCTCGACCATCGGGGCCCCGGAATAGGCGGAGAGCATCCTGAAATGCTGCGGGATGAGCGTGTCGGGCGTGCCGAGGAAATAACGATCGTCGAAGCGCGACATGAACAGGTCGAGGATGTCCGGCGGGGCGGACTTGAGCAGGTCGCGTACTGCCTCCCGGCGACGGGTCGCCTGCTGCTCGAACGGATGTTTGAGGGCGCCGTGCTCGAGCACGTTTTTCGCCTTGGCATAGAGCTCGCCGATCAGCATCGACTTCCAGTGGTTCCACACCTCGGGGCCGACCGCCCGGATGTCGGAATAGGTCAGCAGGTAGAGTTGGTCGAGGCGGGCCATCGTGCCCACGGTTCCGCTGAACGACAGGATGAGGTCGAGGTCGTGCAGGTCGCGACGCTGGGCGGCATGGGCCATCGACAAGTGCTCCCGCACGAGAAAAACCACGTCGTCGATCAGCGCCTGCGAAAGCCCGAGGCGGCGGCAGATCCGCTCGGCCATCTCGGCGCCGACCTCGGAATGGCGATGCCCCCGCCCCTTGCCGATGTCGTGGCAAAGCGTCGCGAGCGTCAGGACGTCGGGGCGGGCCACCGTCTTGAAGATCCGGAGGAACGCATCCTCGTCCGGGTTGCGATGTTCGAGAAACTCGGCGCGCGCCAGGACGCTCGCGGCGCGGATGCTGTGCACGTCGACGGTGTAGACATGGTAGACGTCGCGCTGGACCTTGCAGGTGATGCCCGCCCACTCGGGGATGTACCGGCCGAGGAAGCGCGTGGCGTTCATCGCCATGAGCGTGTCCCGCAGGTGGGTCGTGTCGCCCAGGATTTCGAGGAACAGCTTCGCGGCACGCGGATCCTCGCGGAACTCCGCAGTGACGGCCGGCAGCGCCTGCTGGATCTGCCGCTTGGCCTCGACGGAAAGTTTCGCCTTGTTGATCTGCATCGACCGGAAGAATTCGAGGATGCGGACCGGGTCTTTCCGGAAGGAGCCGGCATCCCGGGCGGAGATCTTCCCCTTGTAGATGATCGCCTCGTCGCCCAGCTGCTTGCGCCTCTGGAAAAAGAAGGGCCTCCGGGACGGCTCGGGCAGGAATCGGCCGACCTCTTCAAGCAGCTCGTCGGAAAGCTGGGCGCAGGCGACCGTGTTGAGGTAGTAGGCGCGCATGAACCGCTCGACGCCGTAGTCGTTGCCCCGGTCGCGATAGCCGAATCGCGCCGCCACCTGCTCTTGGGCGTCGAACGTCAGCATATCGGTCTTCTTGCCGGGGAGGAAATGCATCTCGGTCCGGACGCGCAGCAGGTAGTCTTCGACGTAACGAAGCGCCTCGATCGTCTGACGGGTCGCGACCCCCTTGTTCCGGAGCTCGGTCAGGTTGGCGCACTTGTACTTGATCCGGGCGGCCCAGACCGCGGTCTGGATGTCGCGAAGCGCCCCGCGCCCTTCCTTGATGTTGGGCTCGAGCACGTAGGTCGTCAGCCCGTACTTCTCGTGGCGCGCATGCATCTCGGAGATCTTCTTCTCGATGAACCGGTCGGCGCCCGTATAAAAGAGAAACTTGTCGAGCTCCTTGACCGACTCGTCGAAGTTGCCCTCGTGGCCGGTAATAAACCGGCGATCGAGCAGCGCAGTCCGGATGGTGTCGTCGCACGACGCCATCTTGATCGTTTCCTTGACGTTGCGGACGCTGTAGCCGACGTCGAGGCCGAGATCCCACAGCGGATAGGTCATCCACTCGGTCATCGCCTCGACGTAGCGGTCGAGCTTGTAGGGATAAAGGAACAGAAGGTCGACGTCGGATTTCGGGCAGAGCTCCCGACGGCCGTAGCCGCCGACGGCGACCACGGACATCTTGTAGCCGATGTCGGGGGCGGTGGCCAGGAAGGACTGGCGCGCCCGGTCGTGGACCACCCGCAGAACCGTGTCCATCGCGTCGGAGTAATCGTAGCACGCGGCGTGGCCGGCCCCCGGGATCGTGCGGCATTGGGCCCGAATGGCGCCGAGCGTCCCGGCGAGATACCCTTTTAACGCTTCGCGAAATTCCTTGTCGGACATCCCGGCCCGGGAAAGGTCGATGTCGAAAACCGGAGCCGGGGGCACGGCGTCAGATGCCTGCCCTGGATGCGATGGCGCCGTTCCGGGCGTAATAGCGGATCGCCTCGACGACACTGTCGGCGATCGTCTCGAGATAGGCATGCTCGCGCAACCGCTTCTCGTCGCGTTCGTTGCTGATGAAAGCCGATTCGATGAGCACGGCCGTCATCCGGGCGCCAACGAGGACGTAAAAGGGCGCCTGCTTGAGCCCGAGGTTGTGCATCTGGCCGTACTTGCCCGACAGGTTGCGCACGATGGCGTCGTTGACGGTCTTTGCCAGCTTCATCGACTCTTTCTTCCGGCCGAACAGCGACAGGTCGTCGAGGATGAATTTGACGCCGGTCAGCTTGGCGACCGGCACGCCGTTCTCGCGTGCAGCCAGCTCGAGCGCCGCGCGGTCGCTGCCGGCCCGGGACAGGACGTAGGTGGAAATCCCGTCGGCCTTGCGGTTGGGACTGGCATTGATGTGGAGCGACACGAACAGGTCGGCGTGCGCCTTGTTGGCCATCGCGGTGCGCTCCTCGAGCGGGATGAACACGTCGGTGTCGCGCGTCATCCGGATGTCGCAACCGCCTTCTTTCTGGAGCCTTTCCCGGACCAGCCGGCCGAGCTCGAGCACGATGTCCTTCTCTTTCAACCCGCTGAACCCCACGGCGCCCGAATCCTTTCCGCCGTGACCGGGATCGAGCATGACGCGGAAACGGGGAACCTTCGCCTGCCCCGGGGGCGAAGCCTCCGGGCGCCCCGTCGGTTGGTCCTCCGCCGCCGTCTCCCTCGGTTCCGGTGCGGGAAGCGCTTCGGGAACGGGGGGGGGAACCGGCCTGGGAATCATCGACTGGACCATCGGGACAGA
Organism: Candidatus Deferrimicrobiaceae bacterium; assembly: GCA_036504035.1. Classification (NCBI taxonomy): domain Bacteria; phylum Candidatus Deferrimicrobiota; class Candidatus Deferrimicrobia; order Candidatus Deferrimicrobiales; family Candidatus Deferrimicrobiaceae; species Candidatus Deferrimicrobiaceae bacterium. Next base: position 282,633 of record DASXVV010000014.1, on the reverse strand, counting down.
CCCCGGCAGGGGCGCCGGCGGTGCGCTCCGGAGAACCGGGTGCACGTTGTCGGAAGAGGCGCCGGCAGCCGAGTTCCCGTCGGCCGGCAGCGGGCAACTATCGCCCATCCCCTGTCCGTCGACATCGACGATGATGCGATAGGGATCGACCATCGTGAAGGCCTGGTATGAGCACGTCTTTTCGAGGTCGATCACGACCCGAACGACGCCGGGCTTGAAACGCCCCGCCCGGACCACTTTGAGCAGCCCGTTGCGCACCTCGACCGGCTTTCGGAGGATGTCTTCGTGGATGACGGCCTGCTTGATGTCGATCAGGATGCGGGGAGGGAACCTGCCGTCGCTTGAGGCAGGAAGAAAGCGTGTCTCGTAGGCGGCCTCCGTATCGAGGTCGACGGCCACGCGGGTGTACTGGTCGCTGTTCCAGAAGCGGATGCCGGACACGCGCGCGCCTTGCGCGAATGCCGAAGCCGGGAGAAGAACCAGCAGGAGGAGCCGTGCGGCGAACCGCGCCGCGGCTTGGCGAGAGGAGAACATCACGACTGCCCTTTCAGCAACCTCTCTTTCCAGGCGACGAGCCGGAGCAGGGCATCGAACGGGGACAGGCGCTCGGCGTCGATCGACCGGATCTCTTCGACGACCGCGTCTTCGTCGCGGGAACCGGGCCGGCGTTGGGAAAAAAGTTCCATCTGCGCCGAAGCGCGGTCGCCGGGCCTTCCCGGGCCGGCGATGCTCGGCTGGCCGTACTCATTATACTCGGCGGATTCGAGGTTTTTCAAAATATCCCGGGCCCGCGAGACCACTTCGTCGGGAAGCCCGGCTAGCTTGGCCACCTGGATGCCGTAGGACTTGCTCGCGCTGCCCGCGTCGATGCGCCGCAGGAAGATGATATCCCCCTGCCACTCGCGGACGGCGACGTGGAAATTGGCGGCGCGCGGGCACGTCTGGACGATATCGGTCAGCTCGTGATAGTGCGTCGCGAACAGCACCTTGGGGCGCTGGGGACAGTTGTGGAGATGCTCGGCGACCGCCCAGGCGATGCTGAGCCCGTCGAACGTGCTGGTGCCGCGTCCCACCTCGTCGAGCACGACCAGCGTCCGGTCGGTCAACCCGGACAGGATGCGCGCCGTCTCGCGCATCTCGACCATGAAGGTGCTCTCGCCCCGCGACAGGTCGTCTGAAGCGCCGATCCGGGTGTGGATGCGGTCGATCACGCCGATCTCGGCCCGCTCGGCCGGGACGAAGGATCCGGCGTGGGCCATGAGCGCGATGAGCGCGACCTGGCGGATATAGGTGGATTTGCCGGCCATGTTGGGGCCGGTGATGATGGCGACCTGCGTCTCGTCGGGCGACAGCCATGTGTCGTTGGGGACGAACGCGAGCGAGTCGAGGATGCTTTCGACGACGGGGTGGCGGCCGTTCTCGATGAGAATGCCGCGCCCCATGGTCACCTCGGGACGGTTGTAGCCCGACTCGACCGCCTTGGCGGCGAATGAAAGCAGAACGTCGAGCGCCGAGACGGCTTCGGCCGCGTCGTAGACCGCCGGCAGGAACGGCTTGAGCTTCCCTCGCAACTCGAGGAACAGCTCTTCCTCGAGCGCCGACCGCCCCTCCTGGGCCTGGAGCACCTTTCCCTCGAATTCCTTGAGCTCGGGCGTGATGAACCGCTCTGCGTTGACGAGCGTCTGCTTCCGGATGTAATCGGAGGGCGCCCGGTCGAGATTGGACTTGGAGATCTCGATGTAGTACCCGAAGACCCGGTTGTAGCGGATCTTGAGGTTGCCGATGCCGGTGCGGGCGCGCTCGCGCGCTTCCATCTCGTCGAGCATCGCCTTGCCGTGCGTCAGCAGGTGGGCCAACTCGTCGATCCGGGCATCGTAGCCCGCCCGGAAGATGCCGCCGTCCCGGTAGCCCATCGGCGGCTCGTCGGCCAGCGCGTTTTCGATCAGGGCGACGGTCTCCGCGTGATCGCCCATCCGGTTGCGCAGCGACGACAACAGGTCGGAGGAAAGGGGCGCAAGCGCCTCGACGATCGCGGGAAGCGTGTCCAGCGCGTCGCGCAGCGCTGCCAGGTCGCGCGGCCCCGACCGGTCCTGCGCCAGCCGGGACGCCAGGCGCTGGAGGTCGCCCATCCCCTTCAGCTGCTGCTGAAGCGACGCGCGCGCGGGAACTCCCTCGACCAGTGCGGCGACGGCATCGTGGCGCGCCGCGATCTTCTTGGGATCGACCAGCGGCATCGAGAGCCAGCTGCGCAGCAAGCGGGCGCCCATCGGCGTCGCGGTGCGGTCGATCGCCCACAGCAGGCCGCCGCGGCGTTCGCCCGACAACGTCGAAAAGAGTTCGAGCGTCCGGACCGCGGTCTCGTCGATGGCGAGGTAGCGGCTCCCCTCCCGTTCGCCGACGCGCGCGATCTCGGCCAGCGCGGCCGGCTGATGGAGATGGAGGTAGTAGAGCGCCGCGAGCACGACGTCGTGCGCCGGGTGCCCCTCGGGCGGAATGCCGGAGATGGCGGGAGGAACGCGGAACGAGGCAACCTCCGCGCGGGAGAGCCCCGTCGAGAGTTTCTCTCCCAGGATGCGTCGGAACCGGGCCGAGGACGGGTCGTCGTCGCCTTCGATGTAGATGAACTCGGCGGCCTCGATCCGGTAGAGGGCATCGGCCAGCGCCTGAGCCGTCTCGCACGCCTCGTGGAAAAACTCGCCGGTCGTCGCGTCGAGCGCCGCGTAGGCAAACGGCTCCCGGAAACGCGCCGACACGAGAAAATTGTTGCCGCGGGCGTCGAGGCACTCGTCGTTGAAAACAAGCCCCGGCGTAACGACCTCGGTCACCTCTCGCCTGAAAAGCCCCTTCCCGCCCGGCTCCTCGATCTGCTCGCAGATCGCCACCTTGCATCCCTGCCGGATCAGCTTGGAAAGCTGGGCGGTGCGGGCGTGCCACGGGAAGCCGCACATCGGGATGCTCGACTCCTTGTCGCGCGAGGTGAGCGCGATGTCGAGAAGCCGGGAGGCGCGGAGGGCATCCTCGAAGAACATTTCATAGAAGTCGCCCATCCGGAAAAAGAGAATGCAGTCGCGGTACCGCGTCTTGATGTCGACGTACTGGCGCATCGCGGGCGTCAGGTTCGTCAGGATGGTTCCGGTTCCAGTTGATTCCATCGGGGGGTGGTTGCGCCTTTACGGCGCGAGGTCGCGGAACAGGGGCTGAAGGCGAAGGTGCGTCTCGGCCAGCGATTCGGGGAGAACGCGCGTGGTCAGGGCGGCGCTCATGAAGTTTGTGTCGCCGTTCCATCGGGGGACAACGTGAAGGTGAAGGTGGTCGGCGATGCCGGCGCCCGCCACCTTGCCCAGGTTCATGCCGAGGTTGAAGCCTGCGGGAGCGTACTCTGCGCCGAGCGCGCGGGTGGCCATCGCCGCGAGCGACATGAGTTCGGACAGCTCCTCGCGCGAGAGGAGCGACAGATCGGAAACGTGCCGGCGCGGCGCGAGAAGGACATGCCCGTTATTGTAGGGGTACAGGTTGCAGATGGCGAGCGTATGAGGGTAGATTCCGAGTACCAGCCGGCCGGGATCGTCGAGGTCGGCCGGTTCGACGCAGAAAACGCAACCGTGTCCGTTGCCGCAGCCCCCCTGATCCTTCTGGATGTACGCCATCCGCCACGGTGAAAACATCCGCTCCATGCCGTCGCCGTCCTTCAGCAGTTGACCAGTTCCCGGAGCTCCTTCCCCACCTTGAAGAAGGGAATGCGCTTCTCGGGAATTGCCACCTTGTCGCCGGTCTTGGGATTGCGGCCTTCCTTGGCCCGCCGCGTCCGGACCGTGAAGCTGCCGAAACCGCGGATCTCGATCTTTTCGCCCTTGTGGAGCGCCTTCTTCATGTTTTCGAACACGGTGTCGACGATTTCCTCACACTCTTTCTTGGTCAGGTTCGACACCTTCTCGGAAAGCTTTTCGACGAGATCGCTCTTGGTCATCCCTTCGACTCCTTATGTAGGCTCATTTCGCCAGATAATCGATGTGAACGGGTTCGGCCGACATGCGCTCGTCGATCAGCGTCTTGATCTCCTGCTTGAGCAGGTCGGCAAATGACAGCTTTTTCTTGGCGGGCGTGATCACACGGGGCTCGCCCTTGATTCCGGCCATGCGCCCGGCATCGGCCACCGCATCCTCGAGGTTGCCAAGCGCGTCGACCAGCCCGAGCGCCTTGGCCTGCTCGCCCGACATGATGCGGCCGTCGGCGATCTGCATGACCTTCGAGGCCGGCTGCTTTCGGCCCTCGGCGACCGCCGCGACGAACTGGCGATGGGTGTTGTCGACGACCCCCTGGAGCAGCGCCTTTTCTTCGGGATTCATGGAGCGCATCGAGGATCCGGTGTCCTTGAAGCGGCCGCTCTTGACCTCCATCCCCCGGACGCCGAGCTTATGGGCGAGCTCCTCGAGGTTGACGAACGGCATGATGACGCCGATGGAGCCGGTGATCGTCCCCGGGTTCGCATAGATCTTCTGCGTGGCGCAGGCGATGTAATAGCCGCCGGACGCTGCCAGCGCCCCCATCGACGTGACGACCACCTTCTTGCCCCGGAGCTTGCGAACCTCTTCGTAGATTTCCTGGGAAGGGCCAACCCCGCCGCCCGGCGAGTTGATCCGGATGACGATGGCTTTGACGTTCTCGTCTTTCGCGTATTTCTTGAGCTGCTCGATCACGGACTCGGAGTCGGCGATCAACCCGGTGATGGGCAGCACCGCCACCTTGTCGCCTCGCTGGAGCGTCCCCTCGTCGACCTGGGAGAGAATCCCGAGCAGGAGAAGGAAGACCCCGAGCACCAGACCGATCATCAGGCAGCCCCGAAAGAACGGGCTTTTGCGCGCCCCGCCCTTGAAGTGGGACACGTCGCCGTAGAGCCCCCCGGTGTTCATTCTCCGTTGAGCTTCAGCTTGGCCCGAAGCGCCTCCCCGAGCGCGGTCGGCCCCTCGGGTTCGCGATTCGCGTTGTGCATGTAGCTTTCCATGCTCTTCCGGTCGGCCTCGTCCTGGTAGGCGCGGATGCTGAGAGAGATCTTCTTGTTGGCCCGGTCGAGGCCGAGCACGACGGCGGTGACTTCCTCGCCCTCGTGGCAGAAGGCCGCGGCGCTCTCGACCTTTTCGCGGGAAAGCTCGGAGATGTGGACCAGGCCCTCGAAGCCGTTGCCGACCTCGACGAACACGCCGAAGTCCGCGACGCGGGTCACCTTGCCGGTCACCGCAACGCCCTTGTGCAGGCGCGATTCGAGCTCGGACCAGGGATCGGCGGTCAACTGCTTGAGACCGAGCGAGAACTTCTGGTTCTCCCGGTCGACCTTGACGACCTTGGCGGTCACCTTGTCGCCCTTCTTGACGACTTCGGATGGATGCTTGATCCGCTGGTTCCACGACAGGTCGGAGATGTGGATCAGGCCGTCGATCTCGCCCCCGATGTCGACGAATACGCCGAAATCGGTGATGTTCTTGACGACGCCGTCGACGACCGACCCTTCGGGGTGGAGGGCGCGCAGTTCATCCCACGGGTTGGGCAGGAGCTGCCGGTAGCCCAGCGAGATCTTCCGGTTCTCGGTCTCGACCTTGAGGACGACGACCTCGATGACGTCGCCCGCCTTCATGATCTCGGACGGTTCCTTGAGCCGCTTGCCCCAGGACATCTCGGAGACGTGGAGCAATCCCTCGACCCCCTCCTCGAGCTCGACGAATGCGCCGTATTTCGTGATGTTGGTCACCCGCCCCTTGGCACGCGCGCCTTCGGGGTAGTTCGCCGCGATCTCGAACCAGGGATCGGGCTTCATCTGCTTGAGCCCCAGGGAGATGCGCCCCTTCTCGCGGTCGAAGCGGATGACCTTGACCGTGAGCGCGTCGCCGACCTTGAAGAGCTCGCTCGGGTGCGACACCTTGCCGTAGCTCATGTCGGTGATGTGCATGAGGCCGTCGAGACCGCCGAGGTCCATGAACATCCCGTAATCGGTGATGTTCTTGACCCGCGCCTCGACGATGTCGCCTTCTTTCATGTGGTCGAGAAGGCCGGCCCGAAGCCCCTCGCGCTCCTGCTCGAGCCAGGCGCGGCGGGACACGACGACGTTTGCCTTCTTCCGGGAGAACTTGAGGATCTTGAACTTGCCCTTGAGCCCCACGACGTTTTCCGTGTCTTTCACGGGGCGAAGGTCGACCTGGCTGCCCGGCAGGAAGGTCTTGACCCCGATATCGACCGTATAGCCGCCCTTGACCTTGGCCACCAGCACGCCGTCGACCGGCGTCCCTTCGTCGAACGCCTTCTGGAGGTCGTCCCAGACGCGGAGCTTGAGCACCTTGGTCCTTGAGAGCAGCACGAAGCCCTGCTGACCGTCGTAGCGCTCGACCATGACGTCGATCCGTTCGCCCGGCTTCAGCCCCTCGAGCTCTTCGGGGGGAATATCGGAGATCGGAAGCATTCCCTCGGACTTGCGGTTGATGTCGACCGCCACATATTCCTTGAGAATCTTGATCACGACCCCGTGGATGAGGTGGCCTTCCTCGGGGACTTCGATGCTTTCCTCCCAGAGCGTCGCGAAATCGGCCTCGGCCGGATCTTCGGAAACTTCGGGCTTGGTTGGGTTCTCGTTCATGCCGGACTCCTGTCGGTGGATGGAATCAAGTTTAGCACAACCTATTGATAATGCTCGACCCGGATCGATTCGCCTGCCCACAATTCGCGAATCCGCGCGATCAGCGCCTCGATGATCCACTGAGGTGTCGATGCGCCCGCCGTCACGCCGACGGTTGAGACGTTCTCGAGGAAACCCGCCGGCAGCTCGTCCGCGGTTTCGACGTGGTGCGTTCGCGGGTTGATCTCCCGGCAGATCTCGGCCAGCCGGCACGTGTTGGCGCTGTTGTATCCGCCGAGCACCACCATGACGTCGGCCTTTTCGGCCACGGCGGTCGACTCCTTCTGGCGCAGCACGGTGGCGTTGCAGATGGTGTTGAAGACGCGGACCTCGGGAAAGACCTTGAGAGCGGCGGATACGAACTGCATCAGGTTCTCGAACGACTGAGTCGTCTGGGCGACGATCCCCGCCTTGCGGATCCCGGTCCCCTCCCGAAGCTCGGCCAGGTTGGTGAGAATTGGCACGCCCGGCGCGATGTAGCTGATGATGCTCTTGACCTCGGGGTGATTGGCGTCGCCGACGACGATGACCGCGTACCCCTCGGAGCTGAGCTGGCGCGCGTGCTCCTGGGCCTTGTTGACGAAGGGGCAGGTGGCGTCGATGATGCCGACGCCTTTCGCGTCGAGCGCGGCGCGGTCGGAGCGCGTGATGCCGTGCGAACGGACGATCACCTTCCCGCCGTCGACGTCGTCGACGGTCTCGACGACGCGGACTCCCTTCTTCTCGAGCTCCTCGACCACCTGGGGATTATGAATCAGCGGCCCCAGCGAGCGGATCGTCTGGCCGCATCCGGACTCCCCTTCGGAGACGCCTTTCGTCGCCGTCTCGTTCGCGATCGAGATGGCGCGCTTGACCCCGAAGCAAAAACCCGCGCTGCGGGCGATCAGGATCTGTTTCACTTCGGAAGACTCCGGACCATCTCGTCGACCACTTCTTCGATGCCCAGGATCGTGGAATCGATGTAGATCGCGCCTTCGGCCATGCGCAAGGGCGAGTGGTCGCGCGTCGAGTCCTGGACGTCGCGGCGGAGGACGTCGCGCAGCACCTCTTCGAACGGAGGCGCTTCATCTTTCCACTCGCGGAAGCGGCGGAGCGCACGAACGGCCGCGGCGGCGTCGAGGAAGAACTTGACCTCGGCGTCGGGGAAGACGACGGTGCCGGTGTCGCGCCCTTCGAGCACGACCCCGCCGTCGGCGCCCATCCGGCGCTGGAGCGCCACGAGCGCTTCCCGCACCTGCGGGTGGCGGGAAACGTCGGAGGCCCCCATTCCCATGTCGGGGGTCCGGATCGCCGTGCTGACGTCTTCGCCCGCGAGGAGGACGCGGAGCTCTCCCCCTTCTCGGCGGAACGCCAGGTCGAGACCGGCGCACAGCGTTCCCAGTTTCGGACCGTTATCCCAAGGAATGCCGGCACGCTGCGCGGCGAGCGCGCAAGCGCGATAAGTTGCGCCCGTATCGAGGCGGAGCAGGCCCGCGCGCTCGGCAAGCCGCTTCGACACCGTGGTCTTGCCGGAGCCGGCGGGACCGTCGATGGTGACGATGGGGCGAAGGCGGGCGGCGGCAGTCACGACAAAAGCCCCGCCAACTGGGCATGGAACGTGGGGAAAGAGGTATCGATGCAACCGGTGTCGGAGATGCCGATGCCGACGCCCGAGGCGACGGACAGGATCGCCAGCGACATCGCGACCCGGTGGTCGCCATGGCTTGCGCAGCGGACCCCGGCCGCGATCTTCGACGGCCCTTCGACCCACAAACCGTCCGGGTATTCTCCGCATGAGACGCCAAGCGCCGTTAGAGCCTCGCTCATCGACCGGATCCGGTCGGATTCCTTGACACGAAGCTCCTGCGCCCCACGAATCTCGGTGCGCCCTTCGGCGAGGGATGCCGCGACGCAAAGGGCCGGTACCTCGTCGACCAGCCCCGGAATCTCTTCGGGGGCGATCTCGGTGCCCCGAAGCTCTCCCCCGCGGACGACCAGGTCGGCGACCGGCTCGCCGCCCTCGACCCGCCGGTTCTCCTCAACGATGTCGGCGCCCATCCGGCGGAGCACGTCGACGACGCCGGTGCGAAACGGATTCATGCCGATGCCGGGAAGCCGGATGCGGGATCCCGGGACGCAGGCGCCCAGCACGAGAAAGAAGGCGGCCGAGGAGATGTCCGCGGGGACGAAGATATCCGAGGGCGCGAGCGACGCCGCCGGATGGACCGTGACCGCGTTGCCCTCGCGCTCGACCCGGGCGTTCATGGCCGACAACATCCGCTCGGTGTGATCGCGCGAGAGCATCGGCTCGACCACCGTGACCGGCGAATCGGCATAGAGCCCGGCGAGCAGCAGCGCCGACTTGACCTGGGCGGAGGCGACCGGCATCTCGTAACGGATTCCCTTGAGCGCCCCGCCCCTAATGCAGAGCGGCGGCAGGCGGTCGCCGTCGCGCCCCGAGATGACGGCGCCCATGGCGGATAGCGGCGCAATGACCCGCCCCATCGGGCGACGCCTCAGGTACTGGTCGCCGGTGACGACGGTAAGGAACGGCTGGGCCGCGAGCAGGCCGGCGCCGATGCGGATCGTGGTGCCCGAGTTGCCGGCGTCGATCACGTCGGACGGCTCGGACAGGCTGCGCAAGCCGGGACCCGTGACACGCAGGTCGGTCGTCGAGAGAAAGTCGATCTCGGCGCCCAGCGCGCGCATCATCGAGGCCGTGCGGAGCGTGTCCTCGGCGTGGAGGAAGCCGCGGATGCGGCTCTGCCCGTCGGCCATCCCGGCGAACATCACCGCCCGGTGGCTGATCGACTTGTCTCCCGGCACCTCGACCGCGCCGTCGATCTTTTTCGTTTGGCTCATGGCGTCAGATCCCGTCCCGAATCTTCTTGGCCCGGCCGAAGTAGGCGAGAATTTCCGCCTCGTCCCCCTGCCGGATCAGCCCTTCGATCAGGGCCAGGTTCTTGCGATAGTGCGCGAGCGCCCTGAGCATCTCGGGCCGGTTCTGGAGGACGATGTCCTTCCACATGGCCGGATTGCTCGAAGCGATGCGGGTGAAATCCCGGAAGCCGCCCGCCGCGTAGCCGAGGGGAACCTTGGTGTCGAGTGTTCCCACCGCGTGGACCAGCGCGTAGGCCACGACGTGCGGCAGGTGCGACACGTAGGCGAAGACATGATCGTGCGTCACGGGGTCCATCCGCAGCACGCGCGCGCCGGCCAGTCTCCAGATTTTTTCGACGATTCCGACGGCCACGGCATCGTCGCCGTCGCACGGCGTGACGATGGCTGTGCGCCCCTTGAAAAGCGCGGGGTCTGCCGCGGGGAAACCGGAATTTTCGGTGCCCGCGATCGGATGCCCCCCGACGAACGAGACGCCCTCCGCCACCGCGGCGCGCCCCTTGGCCACGACTTCGGCCTTGACGCTCCCGGCGTCGGTCAGGATCGACCCTGCGCGCATCCGGCGCCCGATCCGTTCGATCACGCCGACCGAGACGCGCACCGGCACGCAGACCACGACGACATCGCAGCCGGCGATCTCGCGCTCGGTCGCCCCCTTCGCGATGGCGCCGCATTCGAGCGCCATCCGGACGGACTCCCTGCGCTTGTCGAACCCCCAAACCTCGGGGGCGCCCCGCTTCCCTTTCAGGGCGCGGGCGAGCGATCCGCCGATCAGCCCGAGCCCGACGATGCCGAGACGCAATCGCTTCACGCGGTGCCGAGTCTGCGGTCGACCGCTTCGGCGACGCGCTTGAGGCGGCGGACGACCGCGTCGAAGGTGTCGGGCCGGAGCGACTGCGGGCCGTCGGAGAGCGCCTTCTCGGGATGGTCGTGCACCTCGATCATGAGTCCGTCGGCGCCCGCGGCGATCGCGGCGGCCGCGAGCGGCTCGACCAGCGACGCCTTCCCTGCCGCGTGGCTCGGGTCGGCGATCACCGGCAGGTGCGTGAGCGCCTTGAGCACGGGGATCGCGGAGACGTCGAAAGTGTTTCTGGTAGCGGGCTCGTAGGTGCGGATGCCGCGTTCGCAAAGGATGATCCGCGTGTTGCCCTCGGAAGCGATGTACTCGGCCGACATGAGCCACTCGATGATCGTGGCGCTGATGCCGCGCTTGAGGATGATCGGCTTGTCGAGCTTGCCCACCTCGGTGAGCAGCCGGAAATTCTGCATGTTGCGGGCACCGATCTGGATGAGATCGGCGTATTTCGCGACGACTTCGATGTCGCGCGGATCCATCAGCTCGGTCGCGACCGGAAGCCCAGTGGCCTCGCGTGCTTCGGCCAGGCATTTCAGGCCGTCCTCGCCCATCCCCTGGAAAGCATATGGGGAAGTGCGCGGCTTGTACGCCCCTCCCCGGAGGAAGGTCGCGCCCGCGGCCGCGACCCGCTTCCCGATCTCGACCATCATCTCTTTGCCTTCGACGGAGCAGGGGCCCGCGAACAGGGCGATGCTGCCGCCCCCGATCTTCTTGCCCATCACCTCGACGACGGTGTCTTCCTTCTGGAAATCGCGGCTGACCAGCTTGTAGGGGGACAGGACCCGCATCACCTTTTCGACGCAGTCGAGCCCCTCGAACGTCTCGGGATCGAGCTTGCGCTCGTCGCCGACCACGCCGATGATGGTGCGCTCGACGCCCTTCGAGATGTGCGCCGAGAGGCCGTCCGCCTTGATCCGCTCCTCGATCCGATCGACTTCGGCTTCGGTCGCGCCCTTCTTCAGTACGATGATCATGCGAGCAATCTCCCCAGGATATTCTGTGCGTGCGGTGGTTTCAGACGACCCTGGGATAAGAGCCCAGGATCTTGATGTACTGCGCGCGCATCTTGAGCGCGTCGACCGCGGCGGCGATCGGGGCGTCGGTGATGTGCCCTTCCATGTCGAGGAAGAACAGGTATTCCCACGCCTTCTTCTTGACCGGCCGGGACTCGATCTTGGCCAGATTGATCTTGTTCTTGTAGAACGGCTCGAGCATCAGGTAGAGCGCCCCCGCCTCGTCCTTCGACGAGAACAGGATCGACGTCTTGTCGTGGCCGGTGCGCTTCGGCGCGATCTTCCCGATGATGATGAAGCGGGTGAAATTGTTGGTGTTGTCCTGCACCCGCTTCCGGATGGTCTTGAGCCCGTAGATCTTGGCCGCCGCCTCGCTCGCGATCGCCGCCGCCGCCGGGTCGTCCTTGGCCAGCTCGGCCGCGCGCGCGGTGCTCTCGACATCGAAGACGGGGACGGCGCGCAGGTTGCGCTCGAGCCAGTCGCGGCATTGCGCCAGCGCCTGGGGGTGGGAGTAGACCTTGCGGACATGCGACAGGTCGCCGGTCACCGACAGCAGGTCGTGCGACACCTCGACCATGATCTCGCCGCAAATGAGCAGGTTGTGATCGACGAACATGTCGTGCGTGTGGGTGACGATCCCCTCGGAGGAGTTCTCGATCGGGACGACGCCGAAATCGGAGACGCCGCGCTCGACCGCCTCGAAAACCTCGGAGACGTTGAGCTGCGGGTCGAAGACCGCGCTTTCGCCGAAATGCTTGAGGCACGCGAGGTGGGTGAAGGTGGCCCTGGGACCGAGGAACGCGACGCTGAGCGGCTTTTCGAGAGCAAGGGAGGCGGAGATGATCTCCCGGTATATGGCCTTGAGCGCATCGTTGGGAAAGGGTCCCGGGTTGATCGAGATGAGGCGCCGCAGGATCTCGGTCTCGCGCTCGGGCACGTAGAACTGCAGCTTTTCCCTGGACTTGATCGAGCCGACTTCGAGCGCGGCGGCAGCCCGGCGGTTGAGCAGGGCAAGGAGCTGGTCGTCGATCGAGTCGATTTCGTGGCGAAGTTCGGAGAGGCGGGCCTCCGTCAAGCGGTCCCTCCGGCCTTTTTCTTGAACTGGCCCATCGCGCGGAACTTGGCGTAACGGCGATCGAGCAGCTCCGGTATCGGAAGAGGCGTCAGCGCGGCGAGCGACTGGATCAGCTCTTTCTTGAGCGACTCGGCCGCTTCCTTGTGGTCGCGGTGCGCACCCCCTTCGGGCTCGGGGATGATCCGGTCGATCACTCCGAACTTTAGCAGGTCGGGCGAGGTGATCTTCATCATCTCGGCCGCCGTCTCGGCCTTGGCCGCGTCGCGCCAGAGGATCGAGGCGCACCCTTCGGGTGAGATGACCGAATAGATCGAGTACTGCATCATCAGGATCTCGTCGCCGACGCCGAGCGCCAACGCGCCCCCGCTGCCCCCCTCGCCGATGACCGCGACGACGATGGGCGTCTTGAGGTGGGACATCTCGAGGAGGTTGCGGGCGATCGCCTCGGATTGGCCCCGCTCTTCGGCGCCGATGCCGGGAAACGCGCCGGGCGTGTCGATGAAGGTGATGATGGGGAGGTGGAACTTCTCGGCCAGCTTCATCACGCGCAGCGCCTTGCGGTACCCCTCGGGGTTGGGCATGCCGAAGTTGCGGTAGATCTTTTCCTTCGTGTTGCGACCTTTTTGGTGCCCGATCACGACCACGCGCTCGCCGTCGAGCTCGGCGAATCCGCACACGATCGGCGGGTCGTCGTGGAAGGCGCGATCGCCGTGGATCTCGATGAAATTCTTGAAGCAGAAATTGATGTAATCGAGCATGTAGGGACGGTTGGGATGGCGCGCGAGCTGGGTCATCTGCCAGCGGGTGAGACCGCCGAAGATATCCTTGCGGGTCTTGGCGATCTTCTTCTCGAGCTTGGAGATCTCGTCGCGGACGGACTTGTCGCTGCCGTCGTCGATCGGACCGAGTTGCTCGAGCTTGTTTTCGAGTTCGACGAGCGGACGCTCGAAATCGAGATACTGAAGGATCATCGCAAACTCCTGCCGGCAGGGATAACTTCTTAATCTATGGCAACATAGCGGTCAAAACAAGCAGTATTTGATCCTGTCGGACGCCGCGCCGAGCGCCCCCTCGCCGGGAATCCAGGCGACTTCCCTTTCCGCCGCCAACCAGGTCGACTGCCGCTTGGCATAGTGCCGGGTATCGCGCTTCATCGCCTCGACCGCCTGGACGAGCGGGACGCCGCCCACCAGGTGGGAAACCGCATGCCGGTAGCCGAGCGCCCCCATCGGCTTGAGGGCGGGGCCGTATCCCCTGGCAAGCAGCCCCCGGACCTCATCGAGCAGCCCCCGCCGGAACATCTCGTCGACGCGAGCGTCGATGCGGGCGTAGAGCCGGTCGCGGTCCGGCTTGAGCGCCATGAAAAAGCTCGTATAACGCGCCTCCCGGCCTTCCCACGCCGCGCGGAGCACCGACGCGGGCTTCCCGGCGACGATCGCGATCTCGAGCGCCCGGATCACCCGGACCCGGTCGGCCGGATGGATGCGGCCGGCGGACGCGGGGTCCTTTGCGTGAAGCTCCGCGTGGAGCGCCGTCCCCCCTTCCGCCTCCCACCGGGCGGAGAGCGTTTCCCGCACCTCCGGGTCGGCCGGCAGCGCATCCAGCCCCCGAAGCAGCGCCCTGATGTACATGCCCGTTCCCCCGACCACCATCGGCCATCGGTCCCGACCCCGGATTTCGAGGATCGCCGCGTCGGCTTCCGCGACGAAGCGGCCGGCGTTGTAGGGCTCGTCGGGATCGGCGACGTCGACCAGGTGGTGGGGAACCTGCACGCGCTCCTCGGGGGTCGGTTTTGCGCTGCCGATATCCATCCCGCGGTAAACCTGCAGCGAATCGGCATTGACGATCTCGAAAGGGAACTGCGCCGCGAGCGCGAGCGCAAGGCCGCTCTTGCCGGAGGCCGTGGGTCCGGACAGGATGACGAGGGGGGGAGCGGGGGGCATCAGCTTCGGAGGAACATCCGCTCGAGCTCGGAACGCGAGATGCGGACCCAGACCGGCCGGCCGTGCGGGCAGCTGTGGGCGGCGACCGCCCGGTCGAGATCGGCCAGCAGGCGGCCCATCGCGGGCAGGTCGAGCGCGTCACCGCCCCGGACGGAACCGTGGCACGCCATACGCCAGAGCGCGCGGTCGGCGTCGAAGACGCCCTTCGGCAGCGCCTCGTGCTCGGTGAGATATCCCGCCAGGTCTTTCCACCAGCGCTGCACGTCGATCCGGCCGAGCGCCGCGGGCCCGCCGGTCAGCAGGAACGCGGCATCGCCCTCCCGAGCGAAGGCGAAGCCGGACCGCGAAAGGAATTCGGACACCGCGTCGCCCTCGGCCTTCGATCCGCCGGGAAGCGCGAGCCGCTGCGGCTCGAGCCAGTGCTGGAGCGGGCTGCCCTCCCCGAGGTAGGCACCCTTGAGCTGCGAGAAGACGATCCGTTCGTCCGCGGCGTGCTGGTCGACGATCACCAGCTCGCCCGCCGCCTCGCACAAGATATAAGTGTTGAAAAGCTGGCCGAGCGGCTTGAGCGCCGCGAAGAATCCGGCCTCGCCCCGTTCGGGCCGCTCCCCGAAGAAAGGCAGCGATGCGTCGGGCGGCGGACCGGAAGCGGGCGCGGGGCCGCCGGACGCGCCGTACCCGCCGTCGACAGAGCCCCGCGGTCCGAAGAAAGGCGCGGACGATGAGACCGAATACGGCCGGGGGGGGACGGCGATCCCCCCGTCGGCGAACGCCGCGGGAATCTCCCCCAGCTTCTCACCGACGGCGTGTCGGACCAGTTCGAAAAGGTCGCGTCCGTAGCGGAACCGCACTTCGGTCTTCCCGGGGTGGACGTTGACGTCGACTTCGGCCGGGCTGCAGGCGATAAACAGCGTGGCCACCGGCTGCCGGTCGGGGGGGACGATCCCCCGGTACGCCTCGCGGACGGCGGCGTAGAGCCCCTTGTCGCGGAAATGACGCCCATTGACGAAAAACAGCAGGCCGGAAGCGCCGAAGCGCGAGAGCTGGGGCAGGCCGACCTGTCCCGTCACCCGGAAGAATGCGGAGGCCCGGTCGACCGGAACGAGATATTTCGCCTCGTTCCCGGCGTGCCGGAGCGCCCGCTGCAGGCACGTCTCCCCGGCCTCGTACGTTTCCTCGGAGCGCCCGTCGGACATCTTGAAGGCGACCCCTTCCCTCGGGATCGCGACGCCGTGGAACACCTCCCAGAGGTGGGTCATCTCGGTGCGGGGGCTTTTGAGGAACTTGAGCCGCGCGGGGATGTTGGAAAAGATGCCGGAAACTTCGACGGTCGTGCCCTCGGAGCCCGCCGCCTCCTTCTGCGAGACCGCCCCGTTGTCGACCACGATCTCGACGGCATGCGCCTGCCCGCGGGGGCGCGACACGATGCGGAGGCGCGACACCGAGCCGATCGACGGGAGCGCCTCGCCCCGGAAACCATAGGTCTCGATCTTCTCGAGGTCTGAGGCTGCGGCGATCTTGCTGGTGGTGTGGCGGCGCACGGCGAGCGCCATCTCTTCGGCCGTCATGCCGCACCCGTCGTCGGAGATGCGCAGGTCGTACGGGAACGCGCCCGAGACGCGCACGTCGACACGCTTCGCACCCGAGTCGACCGCGTTTTCCATCAGTTCCTTAAGTATGGAAGCGGGCCGTTCGACGACCTCGCCCGCGGCGATCTGGTTGACGACGCCGTCGGGTAGCTGGCGGATGCGCCCGGCCAACCGCTATTCGCCCGTCTCTTCCGGCTCGCCGGTCTCGCTTTTACCCGCCGGCCGGTCCTCGATGTGGGTCTCGTCGCGAACCCGCTTTTCGGACTTGCGCAGGAACGCCGCCCGCCGCGCCTCGGCGCCTTTTTCGCCCATCAGCGCCCGCGCGATCTTCTTGCCCTCCTCGACGCCCGGCTGGTCGAATGCGTCGATCTCGAGGATGTCGCCGATGATGGCCGTCACCCACATCCAGAAGTGAAGGAATGCCCCCAGGTGCGCCTCGTCGGGCTTTCCGATCTCGATCCGGACGATCGGCCGGCCCGCGTCCCACAGCGCCCCGATCGTCCCTTCGAACTCGGCTTCAAACAGGTCGCGCAGCGGGCGATTCCCGAGCATCGCCATGTCGGGCGAGAAGGTGGCCTTCGGCACTTTCCCCTTCTCTCGCCCTTCCTTCCATTTGACGAAGGTGAAGATCTTGTCGGAGGGGCCGTCCTGGTAAAGCTGCACCTGCGAATGCTGGTCGGTCACGCCGACGGCGCGGCAGGGCGTCTGCCCGACCGATCCGCCGCCCGGACGCCGCTTGCCCAGCGATTCGCCCCAGAGCTGCTGCCACCACTCGGCCACCCGGTCGAGCCCGTGCCCGTAGGTGAACCAGAGCTGCACCGGCTTCGGATTCTCGCGCATATAGTGCGCGTAAACCGCCGCGGCCTTGATCACCGGGTTGTCATCGACCGGCACGCTGCGGAACATCGCCTCCATCCACGCCGCGCCGTCGAGCAGGCGGTCGATCGAGACGCCGGCCGCCGCCAGCGGAAGCAGGCCGACCGGCGTCATCACGGAGAAACGCCCGCCGACATTTTCGGGAACGGGAAGCGTCGCGATCCCCTCGTCGTCGGCCAGTTTCCGGAAGACGCCCTTCTCGGGGTCGGTGATCAGGACGACCTGGTCGCGCCACCCCTTGGGGTTCGCCTTTCTGAGCGCGTCGATCGCGATCGCCAGCTGGGAATTCGTCTCGGCCGTCGTGCCCGACTTGCTGATGGCGACCACGACGGTCTCGCTCATGGGCGCCGACCGGAGCAACGGGAAAAAGAAATCGGGGTCGACATTGTCGGCGACCTGCACCGACATCCCCTTCTTCGCTGCGGGGCCGATGGCTTCCAGAACGGCCTTGGTCCCCAGCGCCGAGCCTCCGATTCCGAGCACCAGCATGCGGGAATATTTTTTCCGAAGGGTCGCCGCGATCCGGCCGATCGCCTTTGCCTCGCCAAGGTTGAAGGGCAAATCCGGGAAGCCGATCTGCCCGGCCGCATGGCGCTTTTCGGTAATCTTCGAAATCCGGCCGGCACGCCGGACCGCCGCCTTCATCGCGGCGGAAGTCATCCCGTCTCCGTTTTTCAGATTGGATTCGAGGACCAGGGAAAAGTCGAACGACAGATGCATGCCCATCATGGTCGGGATCCCTCCGGGGGGTTGACGTATGCAGTCTTGTACCATGCGACGAATTTTTCGATGCCCTCGGAAACGGGCGTGTGGGGCGCGTATCCGATCTCGGCGCGCGCCCTGGAGATGTCGGCGCAGGTTGCCGGGACATCGCCCGGTTGCAAGGGGGCGAACTTCCGTATCGCGGGAATGCCCGCCGCCTTCTCGATCAGGGCGACGAGGTCGGCCAGCGAGGTGGTCGCCGATTCCCCCAGGTTGTAGACCCGGTAACCAGGTGGCGCGTCGAGGCAACCGACGACGCCGTCGACGATGTCGTCGACGTAGGTGTAGTCGCGAAGCGTCGACCCGTCGCCGAAAAGCTCGATCGGCTTTCCCTCGAAGATCCGCCGGGTGAATTTGTGGATCGCCATCTCGGGCCGCTGCCGGGGGCCATAGACGGTAAAGAAGCGAAGCGAGGCGATGTTCATGGCATACAGGTGGCAGTAGGCGTGGCACAGGAGCTCGCCGGCCTTCTTGGTCGCCGCGTAGGGGCTGACGGGGTGGTCGACGGAATCGTTCTCCGAAAAAGGAACCTTTTCGTTGCCCCCATAGACGGATGACGAGGACGCGAAGGCGATCCGCTTCGCGCCGCGCAAGCGTGCCCACTCGAGCACATTGACGGTGCCCCGGACGTTGACGTCCACATATCCCACGGGGTCGGCCACCGACGGCCGGACGCCCGCCCGCGCCGCCAGGTGGATCAACGCATCGACCTGCTCGCCCTCGCCCCAGGCCGCCAACGTTTGCGGATCGCGGATGTCGCCCTCGACGAACCGGAACTCGGGGAACGCGGTCAGCGCCACGAGATTCCGTTCCTTGACGGCCCGCTCATAAAAGGGATCGAAGTTGTCGAGACCGAAGACGCGCATGCCGTCCCGGAGCAGCCGCTCGGCCACGTGAGAGCCGATGAAGCCGGCCACGCCGGTGATGAAGACGGATTTCCTCATCCAGGAAAGATACCATCATCCGGCGCCGGGCGGAAAGCGGCACGAAACGGATGCGACACTCGCCGCCGGGAACGCTTGACAGTTGCCCGCCGCCCCTTCAGAATGTGGGGTTCGGACGGCGGCATAGCCAAGTGGTAAGGCACGGGACTGCAAATCCCTGATCCCCCGGTTCAAATCCGGGTGCCGCCTCCATCCTTCTTTCCTTCCCCCATATTTGCTATTGTTTTGGTCGATCGCCCGGGTGGCGGAACTGGCAGACGCACGGGACTTAAAATCCCGAGGCCTTACGGCCGTGAGAGTTCGATCCTCTCCCCGGGCACCACGTTATTCATCCGTTGCCGTGGTGCCATCGCGGGGTTCGACGGTTTTAACCCTCGCCCTTCGGCAACCCTCTCAAGGAAAAGGCGATCTGCGCGATGCAGAGCGCCATCAGGGCGGCGAGGACCGCCACGCCGGGCAGCGCGTCCCCCACCACCCCCGTGGCGATTCCGAGAAGCGCGATGACGTAGTAGGGGACCAGAAACCGCTGGAGTTCCCAGGATCGGCGGGCCGGATAGGCGGCGACGAAGAGGCTGACCAGGGAAAGACAGCTCGCGCCGACCGCTCCGCTGAACATGATTGCCTGCGGATGCGGCAGCGGCTCGAAAGACGCCAGGCCGATGATGTGCCGTACGCCGACAGCGGCGGCCGTGATGCCCATTACGAGCGGGAGGTGGGCGTAAAGCCAGAGTTGATAGCGGCTCACGTGCTCGAACGAGCTGACGACCCGGTTCGCGGCGCCCCGCGCGCCCTCGAAATAACCCCACCAAAGCGTGAAGGCGATGACGAGTCCCATGACGCCGGAGATCGCGGAAACGGACGAGAGCCCGCTCCTCCCCTCCCCGGTGACGACCCCGGCCACGGCCTCGCCGATCACGATGATGACGAACAGGCCGAATCGCTCCGGCAGGTGCATGTGGTGCGGCGGGAAACGGAAGTGGATCGAACCGCCCGTGAGCGGTGTCAGGAAGTCGATGGCGATGCCGATCCCCCAGAGGGCGAACCGGAACGGCGGCGGGACCGCCACGGAGACCAGCCAGAGGAAGGCGGCGATCCCGAACCCGGCGGCATAGCGATGCGTCAATGGACGGGCCACGGGCACGTACCACCCCGCCCGGAGGTACTCCGCCACCAGGATGCCGCGGATCGCCACATAGGAGAGCGCAAATTCCCTCGATGTGGGGCCGAGCGCGCGGGAAACGTTAACGGCCAGCGAGGCGACCGCGATCATCTGGAGCATCGTCAGGAGCTGGTGCCCGACATCGTCGGTGTCGAAGCGGGTGAGGTAGAACGTGTGCCCGACCCAGGCCCACCAGACCGGCACCATCAGCAGGCAGAACCGGAGGAGCCCGGGGATCGTATAGTCGGTATATAGGGCAGTGGCGAGCTGGGCCACCGCCGCCACGAAAACCAGGTCGTAGAACAGCTCGAGCCAGGTGGCGTGGCGTTCCCGCTCCTTGCCGGTCCGCAGCACCGGAGGTGCGAAAAGTTTCCCCAGGCGCATCCCCTTGCCTCCCGCCCCCCTTCATCCCACGATCGTCAGCACTTGCAAGTCAACCAGCCGGTCGCGAAATCCGGCGGATCGATCTATAACGCGACCAGCACCCAACCGGATTCCGTCTTCACCTTGTAGGTGCCGATGGACCGGGTGCAGATGTGCTGCATGAGCATGCCGACATTCTTGAGGAGCGCGCCGGTCCTCGGCGGGATGACCTCGTTTCCCAGCCAGGGAGGAACGGGCCCCGAGAGCGCCTCCCCCGTGGTCACGTCGAACTGCGCGCAATGCATGGCGCAGGTAAGGATCGTGCTCGCGAGCGTCCCCATTTCGAGGGGTGAATTCATGTGCCCGCAGCGACGATCGATCGCATGGAAGCGACCATCGCAGTTGCAGATGACGATCTCGCGGCCGTTCAGCTCGACGGCCTTCATCCCGCCCGGTGCGATGTCGGCAATGGATACCGCCCTGACGTAATTATCAGTCATTGCCGATCTCCTTTTCCGATATCTGCGGCAGGCTGTCGGGATCCGTGACGTCCTGGTGCACGAACAGCCCGCACCAGCAGCGCTTCATGGCATCGAAATGCTCGCGGTGGAACGGGATGCACGGGCAAACGATCCGCATGTCGCGGGCGCGGTCGTGCCGGATCGGCTGGCAGGGGCAAAAAGGCACGCCGTGCTTCTCCTCGAGCTTCACCTCCTGCTCGAGGAGGAATTCGGCGAGGTCGGCGTCGGGCGTGAACTTGAACCCCAGCGGACCGACGACCTTATCATAGAGCTGGCGAAGCGCCTTCTTCCTGGATTCGGGATTCACGAGCGCCTCCTACAGCCCCAGCAAATCGGCGTAACGATCCGGCCGATAACCTTCGACGATCTGGTCGCCGATCCGGACGAACGGGAACCCGTTGGCCCCCACGGCATCCAGTTCGCGCATGATCCGGTCCTGCGTCGCTTCGTCGGCGAGGTCGTAATCCGTGAAGTCGAACGGGACATTGTGCTGGGTGAAGAAGATCTTGGTCTTTCGGCACCAGGGGCAGGTGGACAGCGTGTACATGGAGACTTTTTTCATCTCGTTTTCCTTTCAGCCGAGGTTGACGTAGAGCTTCCCCGCTTCGGCCTTTGCGGAATACACGGCGATGCCGAGCTCGGGTGCATCGAGAAATCGACCGGTTCTGATGTCGAAGCGCCAATCGTGGCACGGGCAGGTGAGAATATGGCCGTCCAGCGTCCCGCTGAACAGCGGACACGCCATGTGGGCGCACTTGCCCGAGACGGCATGGACCGTTCCGCCGACGCGGGCGATCACGACATTGACTCCCAGCGGATAGACCGGCGCCATGCCGCCTTCCGGCAACACCGCCTCTTCCAACACGTAGGTCCACATCCCCGTTTCCCCTCCCGTCACTTGACCATCCCGAACGGATTGCGCACCACGCTCCGAATCGCGTTGTTCCAGAATTCTTGCAGCACGAAGCCGTACTCCGCCGCCACAGCGAATATCCTTATTGATGCTCAGAATGCGAAACAGTCGCAGCCGAATCCCCAGAAGTCGCCGTAACGGGGAACCGCTTGGGTTCCGGCCGGGAGCGGGTGGCTCGCATGATGACAGCCGTTCGAGCGGCACTCGGCGGGATGGTGCTGCCTCGGGACCGGCACGCCGGCGCGTGCGGCCTTGCCGACGTCGAGCGGGGCTCCGTAGCCGCCGTAGATCTTGACGGGCGACCATTCCGGCAGCACGGGCAACGAGGCCGGACCAAGATCCTGGAATTCCTTGGCGCCGTAGACGATCTTGCCCCCCACGATGGTCAGGACCGACTCGATCCCCTTGATCCGCTCTTCCGAAACGGAAAAGTAATCTTCGGTAAGCGCGACGACGTCCGCCAGTTGGCCGACGGTGATCGCCCCCTTGCGGCCGTTTTCCCCCGAGAACCAGCTGCTGCCCTGCGTGTAGAGTCTCAGCGCATCTTCCCGGCTCAGGCGACTCTTTTCGGAGTAGAGCACGGCGCCGCCGACCGTCTTTCCGGCCGCCAGCCAGTAAAGGGCTAGCCACGGGTTGTAGCTGGAGACGCGCGTCGCGTCGGTGCCCGCTCCCACGGGAATGCCGAGCTCGAGCATCTTCCGGACCGGAGGCGTCCGCTCGGCCGCCTGCTTCCCGTAGCGATCGAGGAAATACTCCCCCTGGAAAGCCATCCGGTTCTGGATCGCGATGCCGCCGCCCAACGCCTTGACGCGTTCCAGGCTTCGGTCCGAGACGGTCTCGCAATGATCGAAGAACCAGCCACTGCCCGCGAAGGGGATCTCCCGGTTCACGTCCTCGAACACGTCGAGCATGCGGGAGATGCTTTCGTCATAGGTCGCGTGGATGCGGAAGGGCCATTTTTTTTCGGCGAGCAGCGAAACGACCTCTTTCAGCTCCGCCTCAAGGTTGGACGGGAGGTCTGGCCGCGGGACCATGAAATCCTCGAAATCGGCCGCCGAGTAGACCAGCATCTCCCCTGCGCCGTTGCAGCGATAGTAGTCGTCGCCCTGCCCGGGGCCGGTCAGCTTCATGCAGCGCAGAAAGTCGGCTTTCTCCTCCTTCGGCTTCTGCGTGAAGATGTTGTAGGCCATACGGACGGTCATCTCGCCCCGCCGGTGGAGCTCCTCGATGATCGCGTAGTCGTCGGGATAGATCTGCGACCCGCCTCCCGCATCCACGAGGCTCGTGAGGCCGAGGCGGTTCAGCTCGCGCATGAAATGGCGGGAGGAATTCATCTGGTGCTCGGGGGGGAGCTTCGGCTGCTTGCCGACGGTGGCGTAGAGGATGCCGGCATTGGGGCGGGCGATGAGCAATCCGGTGGGGTTGCCGCTTCCGTCGCGCTGGATTTCTCCGGCGGGCGGATCCGGGGTGTCCTTCGTGTAGCCGCACGCACGCAACGCGGCCTTGTTCAACATCCCTCGACAATAGAGGTGCAGGATGAAGACCGGCGTGTCGGGGGCGATCGCGTTGATCTCCTCGAGCGTGGGCATGCGCCGCTCGGCGAACTGGAATTCGCTCCAGCCGCCGATGACCCGGACCCACTGGCCGGGCGGCGTGCGCTGCACCTGCTCTTTCAGCATGCGCATGGCGTCGGCGAGGGATGGAACGCCGTCCCAGCGAAGCTCGAGGTTGTAGCTGAGACCGCCGCGGATGACGTGCATATGGGAATCGTTGAGGCCGGGGATGGCCCGCCGGCCCTGAAGGTCGATCCGCCGGGTCTTGTCGCTGGCCGTGTCGAGCAGCTCTTCTCCCCCGATGGCGGAGATGCGATCTCCGGTCATGGCGACGGCCGAGACCTGGGGCTGCGCGGCATCCAGCGTGGTGATCTTTCCGTTGTGCAGGACCAGGTCGGGTGCGCTCATGGTGTTGCCTCCCTTGAACCGCGATGTTGCAGCCAGGGGCGGAGGATGCGCACCAGGACCGGCATGACCACCCAAGTCAGCAGAATAACGATACCAACGGCGATCAGGAGCGCTTTCAGGACGAAAGCGAAGTTGGCGATGAGCGGATTCAGCAGCCACGGGACCAGAATGCTGAGCGGCCAGACGCCCAGGACCGTGACGATGACCATCTTCCAGCGCGGTGGGGATTCCGTGCCGCCGGCCGGGACGAACCAGTACTCCAGTCCGCTCTGTTGGTGGTAAGTCGGTTCCTTCTCCCGGAACGGCTCGGCCTTTTTCAGGAGATCTCGCCGGACGTCCGATTCCTGCCACGCCCGCAGATGGTCGTAGGTATCGAACCGGAAGACCACCACGTACTCGCCGCCGGAGCCCGCGGGGCGGAACACGTCTATACCCATGTGGCCCTGGAATCCGAGGGCGGCGGCCCCGATCTCCCGCCGCCACGCCTCGAACTCCTTTTCGCATCCCGCCCGGACCCTCCAGGTGACGATGACCGTCAGCGGTCCGGTTTCATGCGCCGGGCTTTCCATGGCCTTAGCGGCCCGTGTTTTTCCGGCTGGGCGGTGCGCCGTGCACCATGGTGTAGGCGTACTCGACCCCCTGGCCGTAGGCGCCGCAGTGTTCCTTCACGACCCCCAAGACCGCATCGTAGGTTTCCGTGCGCGACCAGTCGCGCTGGTACTCGAGGAGAACCTGAAGCGACGTCATCGGGACCGCGCCCGCCTGCTCGACGCGCCGCATGGCGGCGTTGTGCGCAATCGGGGTAGTGCCGCCCGAAGCATCCTCGACGGCATAGACTTCATAACCCGCCTTGATCGCTCCCAGCGCCGGAAACGCCAGGCAGACCTCCGTCCAGAGCGCCGCCATGACGAGCTTCTTCCGCCCCGTCGCCTTGACCGCCGCCACGAATTTCTCGTCTTCCCAGGAGTTCATCGACGTCCGTTCGACCGGTTCCTGCCCCGGGAAAAGATCGAGGATCTGCGGCCACATGTAGCCCGAGAAACTTTTCGACGCCACGGTCGTCAGGACGGTCGGCACCTTGAATATCTTCGCTGCCTTAGCCAGGAGGAGCACGTTGTTAAAGAGCGTCTGACGGTCGATGCTGGCGACGCCGAAGGTCATCTGAGGTTGGAAATCGATCAGGACGAGGGCGGAGTTTTTCGGATCGAGCAGTTCGAGCTGGCTCATGACTTGGCACCTCCGGAGGTACTGCAAGGTTCACGGCACGACGCCTGTTCCGATCGCCTAAAGATGACCCCCATGACCGGAAGTTTCATGGGATGTCTCTTTTTCCGGAAATCTGTCGGGAGGTGCCGTCGCCCGCGGGCGCCCCCGGACCGAGAATCGCACGGCGTGGGCCGGACGTCCCTCGGCCGTTACCAGCTCGAGCGTGTGGATCCCCGCCTCGGGGGCCCACGGCGAGGGCGCGTCGGCCCGCCCCGCGGGAAGGCCGTCCAGGCGCCAGGCGTCCCCAGGCGACGGGTCGCGCGCCTGGAAGAAGATCCGCTGGCGCGCATCCGGGATGTCGGGATCGAGGGCGACGACCGTCCCCTCCGCGGGATACGCGATCCGGGAAGGCAGCTTGGCTCTTGCGGGGGCGGCCTCGGCGGACGGCTCCGTTCCCGCGACGAACCACTCCTCGCGGCCGGGCTCGACTTCTTCCGGGAAATCGACCCGCGCCGTCAGGACACCGGGAGGCGCCTTCACGTTCGCGGGCGGACTCCCCTCGTGCAGATAAGTCATCACCTCCCGCCAGACCGGCGCGGCGCCCGACACGCCCGAGACGTTCCACATCGGGGCTCCGTTGAAATTGCCGACCCACACGCCCGCGGTGTAGCGGCTCGTGAAGCCGATGCACCAGTTGTCGCGCATGTCCTTGCTGGTGCCGGTCTTGGCCGAGGCCCGGAACGGGGTCCCGAGCGGATTGTCGAGCCCGAACGCCTCGGCCCGCGCGCCCCGGTCCGCCAGGATGTCCGAGACGATGAAGGCTGATTCCCTCGACATCTTCCGGGATCGTTCCCCCGGCTTCGCCCCGGGCAGGAGCGACAGCGGCCCGCCCATCCCCACGTTCGCAAGCGTCCGGAAGGCGTTGACGAGCTCCAGCAGCGTGACGTCGGCGGAGCCGAGCGCCAGCGAGGCGCCATAATCGCCCCTGTCGTCGATGGCCGAGAATCCGAGGGCGCGAAGCCGCCGGGCGAAGTCGTCCTCCCCCGCGATCCTGATCGTGCGGACGGCGGGCACGTTGAGGGAGGAGGCCAGCGCGGTGCGGACGGAGACCGCCCCCCGGAACGTCCGGTCGTAGTTCTGCGGGCGATAGGTGCCGGAAGCCGTCTGGACGTCTAGGGGGGAATCGTCGAGCAACGAGGCCGCGGTCAGGATGCGGCGCTCGATCGCCAGCCCGTAGAGGAACGGCTTGAGCGTCGAACCGGCCTGCCGGCGCGCGGCGACCCCGTCGACGCAGATCGCCGAGGAGAGCGTCCCGCCGTTGGCCACGTAGGCCAAAATCTCCCCGGTCCGATTGTCGGCTATGAGGACCGCGCCGTCGGTCACGTTCTGCCCGCCGAGCGACGCCAGCTGGCGCGCGAGCGACTCGGAAGCGAAGCGCTGGAGCGCCGCGTCGAGGGTGCAGGCGACGCGCTGGCCGCCGAGCGTCAGCAGTTGCCGGGCGACGAGCGGGGCGAGCGACGGCCCCTGGTCGATCGCGTACGGGACCGACAGCGTCTCGACGGCCAGGCGGGTCGCTTCCGCTTCGGAAACCGTCCCGCCCATCGCCCGCGCCAGGACGGCCGCGCGCCTTCCGACGCGCGGCGGAAGCGCGTTGGGCGAGCGGACGAGCACCGACAGGACGATCGACTCCGGCCCGGTCAGCCCGCCCGGCGCCTTGTGGAATAGCCCGCGGGCCGCCGCGTCGATCCCCTGCAGCTCCCCCCGGAAAGTGACGAGGTTCAGGTACGCCTCGAGAATCTGTCCCTTGCTCCAGCGGCGCTCCAGCGCGACCGCCCGACGCAGCTGGGCGACCTTCCCGGGGAGCTTTCGGCGACCGGAGACGCCCCTCCCCCGGCCTCCGTCGAGCATCCCGGCGAGCTGCATCGATATCGTCGAGGCGCCGCGCCGCCCGCCCCGCAGGAGATTGCCGGCCGCCGCCGACGCGAGCGCCCGCCAGTCCACCCCGTGATGCCGCATGAACCGCCGATCCTCGGAGGCGAGGATCGCCCGGACCATCGCAGGGGAGATGGCGTCGAGGCAAACCCAGGACAACCTGCGGCCGCGGGAGTCGATCCGGATCGAATCGATCGGCACCCCGTTCCGGTCGAGGAGCAGCGCCTCGGACGGCGTGAACCCCGAACGCACCGCTTCAAAGGATGGCGGGTCCGCCCCCCCGGTCGTCAGCCACCATCCCGCCGCCGGGACGACAATGCCCGCGGCCGCAAAAATCGCGACGAGGATTCGCGCGAACCTTGACCACCGTGCACTCACGGCGCCAGCGTCATCGACGGATTCGGCGACTCGCCGAACATCTCGGGCGCGTACATCGCCTCGACCCGCGTCGGCGGAAGCTGGAAGCGGCCCGCATTGTTGAGCCGGACCGTGTACGAAACGGTCCATTTCCCCTTCGGGACGAAAGTGTAGAAGGCCCGGAAGCCGTCAAACCCCCGCTCCTCGAACGCCGACCAGGCAAGCCCCTCGCGCCGCTCCCCCCGGGTCAGCAGGGCGGAATCGCGGCCGAGGCCGCTCCCGAGGATGGTCGATCCCGCCGGAACGGGGTCGTCGACCACGACCCAGGTCATGTCGGCCTGCGCTTCGATCGAGAGCGTCACGCGGGCTACGTCTCCCCGGCTCCAACGGTCTTTCCGCTTTTTCGACACGGCTTTGATCGACTTGACGATTCTGTACCCGGTCGAGAGCGGCTTTTTCAGCGGAATGGCCGCCCGGCTGGTCACGGTCGCCCACGGGCGCCCCGAACCCTCGTGCCCCACCGCGATCGATCCCTTCCCCTTTGCGGGCCACGGGAACGCCAGCGTCTCTCCGCGCGGATGCGCCGCCCAGTCGGAGAGTTGCACCGTCTCGCCCAGGATCGCCCGTGTCCTCCCCGTCACGGGAACGGACTCGAACAGCTGAGTGAACCGTTCCATCGCCAGGACTCCCCAGGCGTTGGCCACGGTCGTGTTCCAGGCGCCGCGCTGCTGCCGCCCGAGCGCCCCGTTCACGAGCCTCGGAATGTCGGCCTTCCACTTCGGCATCTTCATGAACGTCAGAAGTCCCTTGACGGCATTCACGTCGCCGGACACCATGAGCCACCAGAGGTAGTCCGTCCGCTCGGTCGAGAAGCCCATCGTCGTCCCCTGGAAATTGAGGCGGGAGCGCAGGATCGACTCGGCCTCCAAAAAACGGGGGTCCCGGTCGGGCAGGTTCCCCGTCCGGAGGATGACGTTCATCCAGTCGAGCACGGCTGATGTGGGCCAAAGGTTCGGCGCGATCGTGATCGGGCCCAGAAGCTCCGGGCGCCCCTTGCCGCGGCGCGAGAGCGCCTCGAGCGCCGCCATCTTACGGATCGAAAGATCGGCCGTGTTGAGCGGGCTGCCCCGGTAGATGCGCCCCTCGATGAAACGCTCCAGCCCGGAGAGCATCCGCGCCTCGGTCTCCTCGGGGATCTTCCAGCCGGCCTCCTCCGCGACGGAAACGACGTAGGCGGTGAGCGTGTCGCTGCCGTCCCAGGGGCCGGGGAAGTATTTCAGCAGCCCGTCGCCGTCCTGATAGGAAGGAAGCGAAGCCGCGATCGCCGCCCACTTCGCGGGATCCCGCAGCGCCACCGCGACGGAGACCTTCTGCTCCAGGCAATCGTACGGATATTGCGACATGAAGTAGCGAACGGCCCCCATCCCCTCCGACAGCGACGCCTTCAGGTCGAGCGAGAGCCCGCCGCGTCCGGGCAGGGCGTCGGCCGGCTTCGCGACCGCCAACGAGAACGGCATCTCGACCTGGGTGATCGTCGCCTGGAGCGTCCGCACCGGGACGGCCGGAACCACCTTCTGCCGCACCTCGACGCGATCCTGCGCCGCGTTGTCGCCGGAGACGGCCTCGAACCGCCATGCGAGCGTGTTGTCGCCCGGAGGAACCGTGAACTCCCAGGAGAGCTCCTTCGCCTCTCCCGGCGCCAGCGCCGCTTCCCGCACCCCGACCCGCTTCTCCGCCCGGCGCCCCGCGCTCCCGGCGGCGTATGCCGTGACCGTCGCCGCGATCGGGCGCTCTGAGCCGTTGCGCAGGGTGACGCCCGCCAGGAAGCGGTCCCCTTCCCGCACGAGCGGCGGAAGGCCCGGGAGTACCATGAGCGGCTGGGTCGTCCGGATCGTCGCTCCCCCCGTCCCGAAAAGCGAATCGCCGCCGCTGGCGACGGCGACCACCCGGAAGGCGGTCAGCGAATCGTTCAGAGGGATGTCGATCCCGGCCTCGCCGTTCCCGTCCAGGACGACGCGCCCCTTCCAGAGAAGCAGCGTCTCGAACAGCTTCCGGGCCGACTGCCTTCCCCCGCCGCCCCCCGCGGGAAGCGCCTTGAGCCCGAAGTGGCGCTTGCCCACCACCCGCGACTGCGCGGTCGAGGTCGCCACCTCGTGCGGCCGCTCCCCCATCATCGCCTTGAGCAGGTCCCAGCTCCCGTTGGGGGACAGGGCGAGCAATCCCTCGTCCACCGCGGCGACGGCGATCTCGCTCCCGGCCGGAAGCGGCCCGCCGTCCGCCCGCCGGACGTGGACGCGAACCTTGGCCTTCTCGCGGATCGCGTAGACTTCCTTCTCGGGCGTCACGCCCACCAGCAGCTCGTGCGCCTTCCACCCCACCTTGATCTCTGCGTTGCCCAGCCGGTAAGCGGGCTTGCCGAGGTCGACCGTGGCGGTCGGCGTCACTCCCGCGACGCGCCCCCGGACGACGAGGACGGAGACGTAGACGTTGGGCGCGAACGTCGGGCGCACGGGAATCTCGACGACCGGAGATTTTCCCGACAGCGTCCGGACGAACGTCTCGAGGACGCCCTCGCGCTCTACGGCGATGAGCGCGGTCGCCTCCCGGAACGGCATCCGGACCTGGAACCGGGCGGTGTCGCCCGGCTCGTAGCGCTTCTTCTCAGGAAGGAGGTCGATCCGGTCGCCGTCCTGCTGCTCGAACCACCAGTCGTCCTTGCCGGCGACCCAGACGTCCTGGTTCGCGGCGGCGACGGCGCCGTTGTCGTCGGCGACGCGCGCCGAAAGGAGCACGTTGCCCGAGACCGGGCTTTTCCCCTCGCAGAACAAAAGCCCCTTCTCGTCGGTTCTCCCCGCGCAGAACCGCTCCGTCACCTTCTTCGTCTCGGTGACGTACTCGTAGGCGTAGAACCCGCCCAGCAGCCGTTTCCGATGCGTGTAGCGGTTCCGCTGGAACAGGTCCACCGTCGCTTCGGCATCCTTCACCGGCTTGCCAGAGAGGTCGACCACGGCCACCTTGAAGCGAAAATCCTCCTTCGACGCCGCCCAGCCGTCAGGCAGAATGCCGGGAAGCACCTTCGCGGGATAGATCGGGACGCGCGTCGAGACCGTCTGGATCTCGCCGTTGGGGTCGGCGAACTCCATCTCGGCGACCAGGTCCATCGGCACGGCCGCGTTCGGGAGGCGATCGACCGTCGTCCGCAGCGTGCCGCGCGCGCCGAGCGTCAGCTCCTTCGTGCGGACCGTCTTCTTCCGGGGACCCGTCTGCCCGCCATCGTCTTCCTCGTCCTCTCCTCCGCCAAATTCGTCATCGTACCGGGAGCTGCCCCGGACGATCCCCTCGATGATCGGACCGTTGGCGAACGTGTATTCCTCGAAGGCGGAAAACGACACGTGACCGGGGGAGACGTCGGTCCGCAGCTTGACGGCGGCGCCGCCGGCGCCGCCCCCCGAGAGATAGGCCGCCATCAAGTCCAGCGCCGCCGTCTTCGCCCGCACGAGCGGCCCGCCCACCGGCCTCACCGACGCCTTCATCATCGGGACGCGGAATTCCTCGACCCGGAACGCGCCCGAGAGGCGTCGTG
Organism: Candidatus Deferrimicrobiaceae bacterium; assembly: GCA_036504035.1. Classification (NCBI taxonomy): domain Bacteria; phylum Candidatus Deferrimicrobiota; class Candidatus Deferrimicrobia; order Candidatus Deferrimicrobiales; family Candidatus Deferrimicrobiaceae; species Candidatus Deferrimicrobiaceae bacterium. The sequence goes on along the minus strand of DASXVV010000014.1, from coordinate 252,042 downwards.
CGACGCGCCAGAAAACGTCGTCTTCCCGCTTGAACTTGCCGACGGCGATTTTTCCACCCGAGCCCGACAGGTCCTCGTCGAGCAGGTAGACCTGGTATTCCCCCAGCTTCGCCTCCCGCGGGATCTCCCAGCGGCTTTCCGAGATTCCCGAGGCGTCCCACGACAGCGGAAAGAGATATCGCTGATCGCTCCCCTCATGGACGATGGCCAGCCCCTTCGGGAGTTTCCCGGCTTCCGCGGCCGTGATCCCGCCCGAGAAGTGGCGCCGCAGGAAATGCTTCATGGAGACGGTCTCACCCGCGCGCAGCAGCGTCCGGTCGAACACGGTGTGCGCAATCGACGGGTCCCGGCTCTCGTCCCCGAGGTTGTACCGCCACGATTCGATCCCCTTCTGCCAGGACGAAAGGACGAACGTCATGTCGTCGCCCTGCCGGGCCGTGACGAAATAGCCGCAGAAATCTCCGCATTCCTCCACGCCTCCCGGTGGCGGAAGCTTGCCGGCGATCCGGGAGATGCCTTCCCCGTCCGTCTCCCCTTCCCACAGCTTTTTCCCGTTTCCGTCGTGGACCGCGACCTTCGCCCCGGCGACCGGCGCGCCGCTGTCGAGCGCCGTCACCCAAACCGCGGACGATTCGCGCCCCTTCTTGAAATGGGCCGCGAGGTTGGTGACGAGCGTCGCGTTGGGGATGTACATCGGCGCCTTCTGCAGGAGCGAGGTGCCGAGGCGGGCGCTTTCCAGCTCGACGACGTAGAAGCCCGGTCGGGGAAGCGGGATGCCGACGACTTCGAAGGCATTGTCGCCCGCGGGACGCGGGATCGAGATTGCCTGGGTTCCCGAGCCGGAGGACAGGATCGACGCGCTCAGGTTGTATGGCCCCTCGTGGTAGCGATAGGCCCGTTCCACTTTCCTCAGCCACGCGAGAATCTCGGCGTCCTTTCCCGGGACGATCGTGCGGATGCGTCCCTTGAGATCGGCCATCGCGTCTTCCTGCAGATCCGCGGCCCAGTCCGTCCCGCGCCTGTTTCCTTTTATCCGGGCGGATTCCGTGCTGTCCCCGGGAGCCGGGAGCGTCAGCGGCGGGGTCCGCCCCGCATCGACCAGCCGGCTTTTCGCCTGCGCCTCGATGTTGCGGAGCGTGACGGGGAGGACCGCCTCCCCCGTCCATTCGACGATGCCGAAGGGGGCGGAAAATTTCGCCAGCGGCGGATAGCCGCCCGTAGACACGCTCAACGGAAAGGAAGCCGCGTTCCCGGGGCGCCGGCCGGCGTCGTCCCGGAAGCCTTCCGGCAACCGCACGGTGAAGCGGGCATCCGGCGGGAACGGCCCGTCGAACGTGACGCCGTACACCTTGTCGTCGCCCGTCCCCCCTTCTTCCGACCGCTCGAATCCCGCCCGCCGGGACTTGCCCGAAACGCCCTGCAGGACGATCTTCTTCGCCTCGCCCCGGGTGACGGGCGCGGAGAAGACCAGGCGCATCGGCAGCATGGGGAGGCAGCCGCCTTCCGGATTCTCGCGGCTGCAGGTGAACGAGACTTTGAACGGATCGCGGACCGTGAATTCGAGCTGCTGCGTCTCCTCGTTCGATAGGCCGCTCTTCGTCCGGATCCCCTCGCCCCAATCGAGGCGAACCTCGGCGGAGGCCGGGAAACGCTGACGTGCCTGGAGGACGACGATGCGCGGGTCGTCGAAGTTCTTTTTCTTCTTGAACGAGAGCAGGTCATCCTCCCGTCCGAGTCCTTTTCGCCGGATACGGATCAGGGCTCGCGACGGCCCCAGGTCGAGAAGCCGCGTCCGATCGGCCCCTTGGACGATGCGGACGCCGACCTTCTGCCCGATCCCCTCGACCGAGAAGGAGGCGTGGGCGAGGATCGACGCCTCGTCGGCCTCCCCGTCCAAGAGGAGGATGAAAGCCTGCTCCTCGTCGATCTCGAGCGTTCCCTCTCTGGGAACCGAGGCGATGATCGCCGGCCCCCCCGTGGAAAACTCGAAGGACGCAGTCCCTTCAAGCGCGAGGCCTGCGAGACTCTTAAGACCCGGAACGAGGGTGAATCGCGCGACGATCCCGGCCGCGAGGTCCTTGTCGAAGTCGTACACCCAGTTCCGCTCGTCCGCCCATCGCCCCTTCCCCTTGACGGGGCACGACACCGAGAACGGGTCCGCGACCCGCGGGTCGCCGAACGGGACCATCGGGTCCGAAAAGCGAACGGCCGCCTGCCGGACGCCCTTCACGAGGCCGGTGGGGTTAAAGCTTTCGACCGTCGGGGCGGAACCGGATACGGGAGCGGCATGGGAGGGGCCGACGACGGCAAGGTCCGCCAGCAACAACGCGAGAAGGAGGAACAAACGAGCGGGGCGCGCAATCACCGGGGCCTCCAGGGGAGTGGGGTCCCGACATTATTCCACTTTCGATCACAGGATAGGGCGGCCAAATGACCGCCCTATCCCATCATAAAGGCGCTTCCCGGATCGTCAGGATCGGCGGCTCGTGCGCGGGGCGGCCTTGCGACGCTGCGGCTCGCGGGGAGGACGGGCGAACTCGAGGTCGCGGGCCGGGGCCGGCTTCTTGTAGTCGAACCCCTTGACCACGCGCCGCTCGATCTTCGCGCCAAGCACCCGCTCGATGGCCTTGACCTGGAACTCGTCCTCGCGGCTGACGAAGGTGAAGGCGTCTCCCGTCTTCGCCGCCCGCCCGGTCCGGCCGATGCGGTGCGTGTAGGCGTCGGTCGTATCCGGCATGTCGTAGTTGATGACATGCGAGATGCTCGACACGTCGATGCCGCGGGCCGCGATGTCGGTCGCGACGAGGATTTGGTACTTCCCGCTGCGAAACCCGTCGAGCGCTTCCTGCCGCCGGTTCTGCGACAGGTTCCCCTGGAGCGAGGCGGCCTTGTACCCCGCTTCCTCGAGCTGCTGTCCGATGCGCTTGGCCCGGTACTTCTCGCGAGCGAAGATCAGGATCGATTCCGTGTCCGTGTGCTTCAGCAGTTCCATGAGGAGCGCGGTCTTGAGGTGAGGCTCGACCGGGTAGAGCGCGTGCGACACCGTATTCACCGGGGCCGAGTGGCCAACCTGGATCGTGACCGGGTTGCGCAGCACCTCGTTCGCGAGTTTCCGGATGTCGTCGGCCATGGTGGCTGAGAACATGAGATTCTGCCGCTTCGCGGGCAGCACCTTGATGATCTTGCGGATGTCGGGCAGGAACCCCATGTCGAACATCCGGTCGGCCTCGTCGAGGACCAGCACCTCGAGCTTCGACAGGTTGATCGTCTTCTGGCCGATGTGGTCGAGCAGCCGTCCCGGGCAGGCCACGACAATGTCGACTCCCTCGCGCAGCTTCTGGACCTGCGGGTTCACGCCGACGCCGCCGTAGATGGTGCAGCTGCGCAATTTCGTGTCTCGCCCGAGCGCCACGATCGAGACGTGGATCTGTTCCGCGAGCTCGCGCGTGGGAGCGATGATCAGCGACCGAAGCGTGCCGCGCGGCCCTTCCAGCAGACGCTGCAGGATCGGCAGCACGAAGGCCGCCGTCTTGCCCGTGCCGGTCTGGGCGAGGCCCATGACGTCCCGGCCTTCGAGCACCGGCGGGATGGCCTGGAGCTGGATGGGGGTCGGCGTGGAATAATCGAGCGCCCGGACGCCGGACATGATCAGCTTGTGGAGCTTGAACGTATTGAAACCCATGACACCTTCTTTCTGGATTGGACGACGGGTATTGGGTGTTCCGCCGATAGTATACCCTCCCTTTGCCGGGAGAAGATTGCGGGGAGGCGGGTTCCCGCACTAAGATGTGGATCATGTCTCCCAAGCCGATCCGCCCGCCTCGCCGGGCCAGACCCGTCCTTTCCGGCCTCGACGTCCTCGTCGAGGACGGCTTCGCGCTCCTCAAGGGGCTTTCCGTCGGGCTCGTCTGCAACCCCACCTCGCTGGACCGCCGGCTGCGCCATGCGGCCGATCTCTTCCACGAGGCGCCGGGCGTGCGACTCGCCGCCCTGTTCGGCCCCGAGCACGGCGTCCGGGGCGACGTCCAGTACATGGCGGCCGTCCGGGCGGGGCGCGACCCGAAGACCGGCGTCCCGGTCCACTCGCTCTACGGGAGCGACGCGCAATCTCTGTGTCCCGCGCCCCGGCACCTCCGCGGGCTGGATGCGCTCGTCTTCGACATCCAGGATGTCGGGACCCGCTTCTTCACCTATCAGGCCACGATGCTCTTCTGCATGGAAGCCGCGGCGCGCGCGGGGATCGGCTTCTTCGTCCTCGACCGCCCCAACCCGATCGGCGGCCTCGCCGTTGAAGGCCCTGCGCTTCGCCCGGGCTTCGGGAGCTTCTGCGGCGTGCACGACATCGCGGTCCGCCACGGCCTCACCGTCGGCGAACTGGCGGGCCTTTACCTCGAGGAGCGCGGGCTCGCACTCGCCCTCGGAGTCATCCCCTGCCGCGGCTGGCGGCGCGGGATGCACCAGCGCGACACGGGGCTCCCGTGGATATTCCCGTCGCCCAACATGCCGACGCCCGAGACGGCGCTCGTCTACCCCGGGATGTGCCTGCTCGAGGGGACCAACCTGAGCGAGGGCCGCGGCACCACCCGGCCGTTCGAGCTGTTCGGGGCGCCCTGGCTCGACGGGGCGCGGCTCGCGGAATCGCTCTCGGCGGAACGGCTGCCGGGGGTCCGCTTCCGGCCGGTCAGCTTCGTCCCGACCTGGGACAAGCATTCCGGGATCCGGTGCCAGGGCGCCGAGCTCGTCGTCGACGACCGGGAGGCGTTCCGCCCGGTCCGCACCGGCCTCGCCTGCGTCGCCACGGCGCGCGCCCAGGCCCCCGGAAAGTTCGGATGGAGAACGAAACCTTACGAGTTCGTCGAGGACATCCCCGCCTTCGACCTTTTGTGCGGATCGGCGCGAGAGCGCGAGGCGATCGAAGGCGGCGCCGGGTGGCGCGTGATGGCCGCCGCCTGGAAACCCGAGGAGCAGGCGTTCTCGAAACGGCGGGCCGGAAACCTGCTGTACCCCCCGTAGCCTCCCCTCGCCGACCAACCGGATGATGATACTTCCCTTTTCCCTCGTCCCCTTCCCGGGCCAGGCCTTCCCGCCCGGCCTGGCGGTCGAGGGCACGCTCGGCCGCCACGAGGAGACGCTCGTCTTTTGCCCTTCCATATCCGGTGACCTGTCGATGCTGGAGATCCCGCCGGCGACCGGGAGACCGGAGCGAAGGGACGGCCTCTGGGAGGAGACCTGCCTTGAGCTGTTTCTGGGCGAAAGCGGTTCCGAGAGCTACCTGGAGTTCAACCTGTCCCCTTCCGGAAACTGGAACGTCTACCGATTCGATGTTTACAGGAAGGGCATGCGGGAAGAAGCGGCGTTCGACGCGCTCCCCTTCCAGGTGGACCGGGAGAAGGGCAGGCTCGCGCTGTCAGTCGAGCTGGATCTCGGAAAGCTGTTCCCGCCGGGGCGGCCGCTCTCGGCCGCGGTCGCCGCCGTCGTCCGGACCGTGTCGGGCGAGAAGTCCTGCTGGGCGCTCGCGCACACCTCCCCCCGTCCCGATTTCCATCAACGGGACGCCTTCCGCATCCGCTTCCCCGCCTCGCCCTGACCGGCCGGTGCGTTCCCCCCGAAGGGCCTCAGGCGGTCTCGTTTCCGGCCGGTTCTTCGGCCGGGCCGATGACGTCCCGGACGAAGATCGCCAGCTCCGAGGGAAGGAACGGCTTGGGGAGGAAGCGGATCCCCGGCTCGAGTACGCCGTGCCGGACGATCGCATCCTCGGTGTAGCCCGAGGTGTAGGCGACCGCCAGGCCGGGCATCTCGGCGGTGAGCGCATCCGCAAGCGTGCGTCCGCTCATCCCGGGCATGACAACGTCGGTCAGGAGAAGACGGATCGGCTGCGGGCATCGGCGGGCGACGGCGATCGCCTCCGCCCCGTTCGCCGCCTCGAGCACCCGGTAGCCCTGCATCGCGAGCGTCCGGCACGTCAGCTCGCGAACCTCCTCGGAATCCTCGGCCACGAGGATCACCTCGTTTCCGCGCGGCAGTACGGTCGGGGCCGCCGCCGCTTCCGTCGCGACGATCTCCGCCTCGACCCGCGGGAAGTAGATCCGGAACGTCGTGCCCTTCCCTTCCTCGCTCCGCACCCGGATGTACCCGCCGCTCTGGGTCACGATCCCGTGCACCGTCGCGAGCCCCAGGCCGGTCCCGCGCCCCGGCTCCTTGGTCGTGAAGAACGGCTCGAACAGCCGCAGCCGGGTCGCCTCGTCCATGCCGCACCCCGTATCGGTCACGGACAACAGCGTGTACGCGCCGGGGAAAATCCCTGCGGCTTCCGCGGCGCCCCCGGGCGGGACGACCGCGTCGCTGGTCCGGAGCGTGACGGTGCCTCCCTCCGGCATGGCGTCGCGGGCGTTCACCACGAGGTTCATGATCACCTGGTGGACCTGCCCCGGATCGGCCTCGATGAACCCCGTTCCGGCAGGGGCGTCCACGACCAGCGCGATGTCTTCCCCCAGGAGCCGCCCGATCATCGCCTGGATCTCGCGGACCACCCCGGCCAGGGAGATCACGCGCGGACGGAGGATCTGCTTCCGGCTGAACGCCAGCAGCTGGCGGGTCAGAGAGGCGGCCTGATCGCCGGCCAGGCGGATCTGCTCGAGGTCCCGCAGCAGCTCGGCGTTGCCGGCCGCCTTCCGGGTGGCCAGGGCACCATAGCCGAGGATCGCCGTGAGCAGGTTGTTGAAGTCGTGCGCGACGCCGCCGGCAAGCCGGCCGACCGCCTCCATCTTCTGGGCCTGCAGCAGCTGGTCCTCAAGCGCGACGCGTTTCGAGATATCGACGAACGTCACGACCGCGCCGACGTTACCGCCCTCCCCGAGAAGCGGGTAAGCCCACATCTCGCCGAGGAAGCTCGTCCCGTCGCTCCGCCATAGCAGGACCCGGTCGAGGTGCGCGTGCTCGCCCATCCAGATGGCGCGCCAGTCCGCCCCATCGCCGGCCGGGCAAGGCTCCCCCTGCTCGTCGGTATGCCGGATCAGCGCATGGAGGTTCCGGCCCAGAAGCGCGCCTTCCTCCGGATACCCGAGCATCCTGAGCGCAGACGCGTTGCAGAAGGTGCAGCCCCCCTCCCGGTCGACGCCGTAGATCCCCTCGGCGGCGGAATCGAGGATCAGGCCGACCCGCTCGCGGCTCTCTCGGAGCCGTTCCTCGGCAAGCCCCCGCTTCCGGTCGTGCTCGAGGAACTCGAGCCCGAAGGAGATGTCGAGGGTGGCTTCCTCGAGGAGGGCGATCTCCTTCTCGTGGAAGACGCTGGCCTCTTCCGAGTAGGCCATCATCGCGCCGTACACGGCGTCTCCCATGCGGAGCGGGACCGCGACGGCGGAGCGCAGGCCGAACCGCCGGGCGCGGTCGGCCCAAAGATGCGTCGCGGGATCGTTCGCGAAGTCGTTGCAGACGTAGGTCCGCCCTTCCCGAATGCAGGTCCCCATTGGTCCGGCCCCCTCGGGCCGGTCGTCGGCGCTGACCCGGATTCCCACGAGATAGCCGGCCGCCTTCCCAGCCTTTGCGGCGACCCTGACTTCGCCCGTGCCGCGATCGACCAGCCCGATCCAGGCCAGGGCGAATCTCCCGGTCGAAGCGGCGACCCGGCAGGCTTCGAGGTAGAGTTCCTCGGCCGACCGGACCCGGGTGACGCACTGGCTGATCTGGCTCCGGGTGGCGTAGATGCGGTTCAACCGGACGATCTCGCGTTCATGGGCCCGAAGCTCCGTGATGTCGTTGAAGGCAGTGACGAGCTGCTTCCCCACCGGCTGCGTGCGGATCTCGACTTCCCGGGTCTCCCCGTCAAGGCAGTCGATCCTGTATTCCCGGACGGATGTCGCGGAGCCCTCCCGCTCGGCCCCGGCGATGTCCCGGCGCCAGTTCGACGACATGAGTTCGCGATACGCGGGGTCCGGATAGGCGAGCGCCATCCACGCATCGATGGTAGGAATATCCTCCAGCGTATATCCGAAGCGTCGAGTGAACTCCTGGTTGATCGTCAGGATCTCGCCGTCCGCCGAAGATATTCCGATCGGGATGGGCAGGAAGTCGATGGCGTTGCGGAAACGGCCCTCGGACTCGCGCAGGGCGATCTCGGCCTCCTTGCGGGGCGTGATGTCCCGGCCGATGCCGTGGATGGCGATCATCTCCCCGTCCCGGCCGCGAAGCGCCGTATCCACCCAGGCAAGCCAGCGCCACCCTTCCTTCGTCATCGCCCGCTGTTCCAGGTAGACATGGTACGGGTGCCGGTCAAGCCCCTCCATCGCGCGGGATGTCGAATCCCGGTCCTCTTCGTGGACAAGCGGCATGAACGTCCGTCCCAGCAGCTCCTCGCGCGTCTTGTCGAACATGCGGCAGTACGCCTCGTTGACGAACTGGAAGCGCCCTTCCATGTCGACCTGCACGACCAGGTCGGTCTGGTTCTCGACGAGCAGGCGATAGCGCGTCTCGCTCGCGTGCAACTGCCGCGTCCGGGCTTCCACGATACGCCGCATGGTGACCAGCCAGGCCGCCATCGACAGTGCGACGACGGCGAATCCGCCCCCGGCCCAACGCATCCGGCCCGGAGTGAGCCAACCCGCCAGGGGGGATCCCGACCATCGGCGGTCGATGCGGTCGAACTCGGCCCGGGAGATCCGTCCGAAGCCGTCCGAGACCGCGGCGAGCGTCGCGGCGTCCCCTTTACGGACCGCGCGGTGGAATTCCCCGGTGTAGAGGGGCTTCGTCTCGCGGAAACGATCGGCGATCCCCGCCTTGTTGAGGAAGTAGAGCGCCGGAGGGCGGTCGATCGTGAAGACCTTGACGCGTCCGTCCTTCGCCGCGGCAACGATCTCCAAGTATCCCGGGTACTCCACGAGGGAGCCGACGCCCGCCTCCCGCAGGATATCGATGGCGGCATCGCCCCGCTTGACGGCCACCATGAATCCCTTTGCGTCGTGGGCATCCTGGATCCCGGTGATGTCGGAGTGGAAGAACAGGGGCACCTCGATCCGGGCATACGGGGGGGTGAAATCGAACCGCCGCTCCCGGTCGGACGTCCGGAAGATCGTGTCGATGACGTCGAACTCGCCTGCCTCCATGCGGCGCAGCGCCTCGCCCCAGGGGATGCCGGTGACCTGGACGCGCCTTCCCGTCTTTTCGCTCCAGAGCTTCCACTGGTCGACGAGGATGCCCGACAGCGTATTGTCGGATTCCCGGAAAACATACGGAGGATAACTATCGTCCATGACGACGCGAAGGGGGGGAAGGGGTGCGCCGGTGCCCGGCGCCGCAGCGAAAAGCAGGAACAGGAGCGCTGCGGTAACGGACGGCAGGAATCGAAGGACCCTGGACAGGCCGCTGATCATGTCTCCTTATATACCATGATCGCAGCCGCCCGGGCGGGTCACGTTCCCGCCTGAGGCGGGGAGGAAACGGCGGGCATGATTATCGGCGCCAGCCGCTTCAGCAGCGCCACCGGCAATGCGCTGGTGAAGCCGTAGCCCGATGCCTTCTCCCCCGGGACGAATGCGGTGACCGTCCCGAAGAACCGGTCGTCGATGATGAAAGCGAACGTCGCGGTCCGGTTCACGACGCGGGAGCCGATCTGCCGACCTCCCCTGGCGTAGGACTTGAACCGGTTGTCGCCGGTGCCGGTCTTCCCCCCGACCTCGATCGGCGTCCCATCCGGCCTGGCGAAGACCCCGGAGATGCGTCGGGCGGTGCCTTCCCGGACGACTCCGACCAGCTCCGTCTTGACCATCCCCGCCAGCTCGGGGGAAAGGACCCGTTCTCCCGGGGCGGGGACCGCCGCTACGTTCGCCGAGTAAGGCGTTCCCGTCGCGAACCGGAGCGCCCGGATGCGGACGGAGGACTGCCGGACTCCGTTGCCGGCCAGGATGCCCATGAGCTCCGCGAGGGCGGCGGGATTGTCGCCGGAGCTGCCGATCGCCGTCGCGAAGGATGGCACCAGCCGGTCGAACGGGAAGGCCATGCGTTTCCATGCGGCGTGGATCTCGAGGAAGGCGTCCGCCTCCAGCATCGTCCGGATCCGGTGGTCTTGCCCGCGGCGATAGCGGTCCTTGAAGAGCCAACGGTAGATCTCCTGGCGGACGTCGGCGGAGGCGGCGGCCAGCTCGTCGAACTTCGCTCCCGGATGACGGGAGCGATATTCGAGCAGCCACAGCTCAAGTGGATGGATCCGCGCGAGGTAACCACGATCCTGAAGAGTGAGCCGTCCGGGGTCGTAATCCCCGTAGAGGGCGACGATCGCCCGATCGTCCAGGCGCCCCTCCGGGTCGTGGGCGCGAAGGAACGCGGTGAAAGGCCCGATCCCCGCGGCCGGGCGGACCGCGCGATAGATCACCGCAAACCGCCCCGGTGACGGCCTGCCGAGCCCGCCAACCAGCGTCTCGAGCATCTCGTCCGGCGACTGGCCCCGATATCGCTCGTAGAACCGGGAGAGGAACCGGCGCCCCTCCATGTCGGCGAACCGGGACAGCAAGGCAAGCCTGCCGGGATCGCCCCGGTCCTCGAACAGGCTTGGCGCGTAGCCGGGAAGCCGGGCGACGTGGTAGTTGACGACGTCACGCATCAGCCGGACGAAAACGAGGTTGACCGATTTCCGGAACGCTTCCCGTACCGTCAGGATCTTTCCATCGTCCCGGTGGTCGAAGTTCGAGAAGCGCTGGATGCCGCCCCCCGTGAAGAACGTCTCCGACGGGCTGGAGGAATACGTTCTCGTCATCGCGGCTTCCAGCATGGCCGGAAGGCCCCGATCGCCCGTCCCTGAAAGGTAGTCGACCGCCCATCGGGTCAACCGGTCCTGCGGCGGGACCTGTCGGGTCTCCAGCCGCTCCGGCGACAGGCCGGCCAAATCGGCGTGGAGCGCGGCGACGATCTCGAGGTAATGGATCAAGGTGCGCAATTTCGCCGTGGACCCGAGCTCGAGCTTCGTGCCCTCGTTGATGTCCAGCGGCTGGTCAAGGCTGTCGGCCTGGACCCGGAGCAGGTTCCCTCCGGGGGTGCGCTCGAAGAGGGTAAAGCTGTAGATGATCCCGGACGGGTCGCCCCGGTCTAGCAGCCATGGGCCCTGGAGCTCGGGGTCAAGCGGAAGCCCGGGCTTGCCGAGCCGCGCCAAGGTGTCGGCGACCGCTCGTTGGAGCTCCCCGTCGAGGGTCGTCTCGACCGACAGGTCGAGTCGGTCTAGGTCGTAGGTGTCGTTCAGGTCCAGGAGCCCGAGCAACCGGCCCCGGATCGCATCGGCGGCCTTCCGGGCCGGGTCGGCCGTCCCTTCGGGCGGGACGGTCGGGACGGAACTCCCCGCATCCGATTCCAGCGCCGCCCGGCACAGGCGCCGGTCGACGACTTCTTCCTTCGCGAGCAGCCGCAGGTAGGCCTCGACGCGGGATTCCAGGGCAGGGCGGGCCTTCGTCAAGTACTCCGACGGCTTCTTGACGGCGAGCACGAGGGTAGCGACCTGGCGGAAGGCACGCCCCTGCTCGGCCAGCCGCTGCGGGTCGGCGGCAGGCGCCTCCTGAAGCAGTCGGTTGACGCGGTCGAAATCTGCGCCGAACCAGGACGCAAGACCGTCGCCCAGGCCGATGATCTCTCCCGTGCCTGGCATCGCCGCGAGCGGCATCGCGTTGATGTAGTCCAGGACGATCCGCCGGCGCGCTTCCAGGGTGCGCTCCCCTTCCATGTAGGCGCGCAGCGAGGCGGTCGCCATCTGCCGGATCTTCTCGACCCCGTCGGGGGTCCTGCCGGCGGGGGAATGGCGGAACTTCTCGATCTGCGTCGCAAGCGTGCTGCCGCCGGAGACCGGGTGCGACGGCACGATCCGGCTGTAGCCGAGATCCAGCATCGCCTTGGCGAACCGGGGCCACTCGACCGCAGGATTCCGGTAAGGGTACCGCTCGTCGAGCATGTCCCGGTTCTCGACGAACAGCAGCGTGGCGACGACCGGCGGCGGGATCGACGGGAAGTCCCGATAGACGTGACGGGGAACCCGGGCTTCGTAGAGCGACACACCCTTCCGGTCGAGGAGAGAAAGGCCCGCCTGGCTTTTTTCACGGTAAACGGGATAGACGAACCGGTCGATCCGCTCGCCCATCGCCGTCGTGCATCGAGCCTGGGACACGATCCGGAATCCCTGGCGGGACAGGTGTTCGAGAAATCCGGGGAGACGCGCGTAGCCGAGCCGGAAGTCGTAAGGCCCCTGCCCCCGGTGCGGGGGTTGCCGGCTGGCCCCGCCCTTAACGACGCAGGAGAGCTGACGATCGAGGCGCGGGAGCAGACGGGACTGCAGCCACGAGGTCTGGAACTCCGCCGCAGCGAGCGCTACGGCAGCCACCGCCGCGAAGACCGGCAAGGCCCGGACGAGACGTCCCTTTCGGATCACGCGCACAACCCTCCGATACTTGGATGCCGCAGCACGGGTTTCTGTTCGGGCGGATGTTTCCGGAAACCGACTCCCGTCATCGTCATCTAATTCCCGTTATTCGACCCGGTATTCTCTTGAAGCCAACCCCGACGTGGCGCGGAAGGAGACCAAGACGATGAACAGCAAGTTGGACCGGAGGCAGTTCCTCAAGCTGGCAGGGATCGGCGGCGTTGTCTTCGCCTCTGGCATGGGCGGATTCGCCGAGGCGGCCAAGACAGGCACGGTCGGGAAGGATTTCTTCTTCGTTCAGCTGTCCGACACCCACTGGGGCTTCAAGGACGAAAAGGTGAATCCGGACTGGCAGGGAACGCTGAAAAAAGCGGTCGCAGCGGTCAACGACCTCGAGTCTCCCCCGGCCTTCATCGTCTTCACCGGCGACCTGAGCCACACGACCGACGACCCGAAGGAGCGGCGTAATCGGTTGTCGGGCTTCCGCGACATCGCTGCAGGACTCAAGGCGGGGAACATCCGCTACATGCCGGGCGAGCACGACGCCTCCCTGGACAACGGCGAGGCGTTCAAGGAATTTTTCGGCCCGACCCGCTACACGTTCGACCACGAGGGCGTCCATTTCATCGCGCTCGACAACGTCTCCGATCCGACCTCGTCCATCGGCGACGCGCAGCTCGCCTGGCTGGCGGACGACCTCCGGAAGCTCGATCCCGAGACGATGATCACCGTGCTGACCCACCGGCCTCTCTTCGATCTCTACCCACAGTGGGACTGGGCGACGCGCGACGGAGCGAAAGCGATCGAGCTGCTCACCCCGTTCCGGAACGTGACGGTTTTCTACGGACACATCCACCAGGAACATCACCGGATGACCGGGAATATTCCGCACCACGCAGCGCGCGGGCTGATGTATCCCCTTCCCGAGCCCGGCTCGGTCCCGAAAAAGGCGCCGATCCCGTGGGACCCGGCGCATCCGTACAAGGGACTCGGGTTCCGGGAGCCGAAGGCGATCGCCGGGAAATCGATCTATTCGCTCCAGGAATACCCGATCCGCTAGGGAGGACCCATCCGATGCGTTCGATCAACAGGCTTCGCGCCGTCTCCGTTCTGGCGCTTCTGATCCTGGCGGCCGGGGCGCTCGTCCCCGTCGCCTGGTCCGACGAGCCCGAAACCATTGTCCGGGTCACCGCAAGGAAATTCGAATACAGCCCGAACGAGATCCGGCTGAAACGGGGGGTTCCGGCGATCATCGAGTTGACCTCCCTCGACCGGCTGCACGGGTTCGACTGCCCCGGCCTGGGACTCCGGACCGATATCCCGCCGGGAAAGACAACCCGCCTGCGGGTCGTGCCTGACAAGTCGGGAACGTTCCCTTTCCACTGCGACGTCTTCTGCGGGGAAGGACACGAGGACATGACGGGAACCATCATCGTGACCGACTAGGCACTCCCGGATCGCGCCGGGCCTTCCGTCAGTCCGGGTCGTCCGGCGCGACCAGCTCGATCCGGATCCGGGAAGGCGACTGGATCTTGTAGACCTTCCCCTGCATCGCCTGGAGTTCGACCTCCGGGCGGTTGAAGCCCTGCGCGTGCGCCTCGATCTGCAGCGGCTTGAGCGGCAAGGCCCCGTGCATCCGAAGCCGGGGGGCACGCGTGACCTTCAGGCTGAGCGTCTGGCGGGCCACCAGGTTGTTGACGGCGTATCGGCCGGGACGCACCAGGTGCGAGACGAAGAGGTCGCCCTGCTGCAGCTCCCGGCTGTCGAACACCGGCTTTCCATCCGTGCCCGTCCCGGGGGAGACCGTGACGGCGTATCCCCCCTTCCCTTTCGAGACATAGAACAGGACGTAGCCGCCGGGGTTGACGTCGAACGCGGCTTCCCCTTTGCCCGGCCCCCCGCCGCGCAGAGGCTCCGGGGCACCCGACGCCAAGGCCGCCAGGTCGATATCGGTCTGCGGCATGGTGTGCCCGACGTCCGATTCCAGGCGGAAATGCGCAACCGCGCGTTCACCTTCCCATACCGTCCCGAGGTAGCGGCCCGGTTCGGTGAATCGGTGGACGACCATTCCCAGAAGCGTCAGCGCACCGCTGTCCAGGGTGGTCTGCGACGCAAGATCCGGATCGACGAATTCGGTCATGATCAGCCTCCGATGTCGGCGGTGATGACGAGCTCGGCCGCATTGACCGCGACCGCCGGGTTCAGGATCGGGATCAGCAGCGGGTTCAGGGGGACCTTGGGATCCCCTTTCGTCGCCGGGTAGGGATCGTTGAACTTGTGGACCGGGTACTTGTTCGCGAAGTGGTCGGCGATCGCCGTCTCGAGGAAGGCCACGAAGTTGAATACCCGCTTGAACAGGTCCAGCACCCAGTCGGCGACCGTTCCGACGATTCCGACCAGCTTCTTGAGAAAATCGACGATCGGTCCGACGATCGCCCAGAAAGCGTCCTTGATCCACTGGGGCGCGCCTCCCAGCAGGTTGTTGAACACGTTGTTCGCGGTGTCTTCGAGGAGGGCGTCGATGGACGCGGCCACGTTCAGCGTGACATCGACGTGTTTCGGGGCGGCGAAGAGCTGCCACTGGTTCGCCACCTTGGCGATCTCGGCGTCGAGGTCCGTCATGGCGGGGGTGCGGTCCGGATTCGCGAAGTGGCGGATCGTCGCGCCCGACTCGACGTTCACGTTGATGTCGAGGATTCCCTTGAGGTCCAGGTCCAGTGTGACGGTCCTGCCGTGAAAGATGACGACCCTGGGCGCGGTCAGGGCGCAGCCGCCATGGATGAGGTCGGGGACGATGCAGAACCCGCCGATGGCGAGGTCGGGGATGGCGACGCCGACCGAGAGATTCGTGGGGTCGTTGACCACCTCGAGATCCTCCACCTTGATCGTCCCGGCATCGGTCAGCGAAACGCTTCCCCCATGGAGCTTGGCGCCCACATCGTAGGAGGCCGAGAACGCCCCGGTCGACGTGCTGCCGTTCTTGGTCACGGCGAAATGCTCCTCGACAGCGCGAAACAGATCGGAGAAAAGCTGATGATTCAGGGCGACGGTGAACTGGCTCATGACGCGGTCACCTCCACGAAGACCTTGACCTGATCGTCTTCCACCGCGGGGTTGTTGGCCACCGTGGCGGGCGACGGCTTCGTTGCCGAAACGGAAACCTTTCCCACCATTTTCGGGATGTCCAGGGTGAAGGGTGCCAGCGCCAGGACCGCCTTGGGCAGCACCTTTTCCTTGAGCACCAGCCGGGCCAGGTAGACCAGCGCGTTGTCGAGGCCCGGGGGCGCGATGCCGACGATCTCGAGGTGGTCCGCCACGCCGGAGAGCGTCTCGTCGGGAGCGGTCCCGCCCAGCACCAGGTGACCGATCGCATAGACCACGAGGTCGAAGGAATAGACGGGATTCACGGGGTAGATGTTGTCGAGCGCGTTCAGGACGCCCGCCGTGACCGTCGCCTGGAGCGAAAATCGTTGCTCGGGCTTCATCAGGGAGGCGATGTTCGACGGCAGCGCCACCGTGTTGGCCGGATGGAAGTCGATCGCGAAGCCGGTCAGTTGGAAGCACAGGTCCGGTGGAACCTTGAGTCCCAGATCGGGGAGCTTCACGAGTGTCGTGAGCGGATTCTTGTAGCGGGAGACGTCGGGCGCCGGAGTGATCGGCTTGGGAAAGCGCTTGGGGTCAGCCTGGAAGTATCCCGTCCCGTAGTTGAACAGCGACGGTCGCTGCTTCATGAGCAGCCGGACCGCGGCGTTGATGCCGGCTTCGGTGACGCCGGCGTAGATGCTGCACCTGTCGGTGAATGCCATCCAACCCTCCCCGATTCATGGTCTTGGGCTGAATGATATGCGCCATATGCAGTTTATTGCAACGCCATAAACGCTGGAGCGCCCGGGATCACCGCCCCGGCGGACCGGCGGCGGGCGCCGGGCGCCCGACGCTCATGGCGAGCAGGACGACCTGACGGTCGGACAGTCCGAGCGATTTCGCGAGCGCAGGCCGGTCGATGAGGGCGCGCACGCCCGTGGCGAGCCCCTCGCTGGCGCAGAACAGGTAGACGTTCTGGCCGATGAAGCCGGCGTCCGCCCAGATCCACTGCTTCTGCTCGGGGTCCTTCTCCGCCCCCTTCATCCGGGACGTGTCGGCGACCAGGACGAGCGTCAGCGGCGCGTCCTTGACGAACGACTGGACGCCCGCCTGCGCCCTGAGATCGCCGGGCGCCACCGGTACCAGGCGGTTGGCGGCGGGATCGTAGCGGTACGTCCCCTCCGCACGGACCACCATAAGGTCGATCTCTTGCCAGTTGCGCGCGGAGGGCGCGGTGCGCTTCCCGTCCGCGGGGCGGTTGATCCCCCAGGCGGCCCAGAGCAGGTTCGCGAGCTGCTGGTCCGGGATCGGTTCCTTCGCAAACGCGCGGCTGGTCGCTCGCAGCGCCAGCGCCTGCATGAGCGGCTTGCCGCCGTCCGTCTGCGGCGCCGGGAGCGGAATCGGGGCGAGATCGACGGCGAGGGCCGACCCGGCGATCGCCAGCGAGACGGCCATCGCGAATAGCAACGGGATCATGAAGCGCCGACGAACAAATCGGAATCGATCAGTCATGGGTTCCCTCCGGGGGATCGGCTTCGGACTCGTGATGGATCGGTTTCAGGCCCCTCCGCCGAGCGCCTTGTAGAGCGTCACCCGGTTCGCGAGATGCGCGAGGCGCACCGCGATCAGGTTCTGTTGCGCCGCGTAAAGGGTGCGTTGGGCATCCAGGACCGACAGGTAGCTGTCGACCCCCTTTTCATACCGGGCATCGGACAGCTTGCGCGTCGCCGCCGCTGCATCGACCAGCGATTGCGTCGCGGAAAGCTGCTCTCCCAGCGTCCCGCGTTGCGCCAGGGCGTCGGCCACTTCCCGGAATGCGCCCTGGATGGCCTTTTCATACTGCGCCACGAAAATGTCGCGGTCCGTTTCCGCCACTTTCAGGTTCGCCAGGTTCGCGCCACCTTCGAAGATCGGCAGGGTGATTCGGGGCGCGAAGCTCCACATGCCCGCGCCGCCCTTGAACAGATCCCCCAGCTGATCGCTGCCGAGGCCGATCGACGTCGTAAGCGTGATTCGGGGGAAGAAGGCGGCACGTGCCGCGCCGATGTTCGCATTGGCGCCCTTCAACTGCCCTTCGGCCTCCAGGATGTCGGGACGCCGCTGAAGTACTTCGGATGGAATTCCGGGCGCCAGATCCTGCATCGCGGAGGCGGCGTCGAGCTGCGCCGGGAGCAGTTCTTCGGGGACCGGCCCCCCCGCGAGCAGTTCGAGGGCGTTCCGGTCCTGGGCGATCACCGAGGTATAGCGGGCGATATCGATTCGCGCGGCGTCGACGCTGGTCTGGGCCTGCCGAAGGTCGAGCTCGGAGGAAACCCCGCCCTCGAAGCGACGCTTCGTCAGCTCGTAGGATTTCTCCTGCGTTCCGAGCGTTTCCCCCGCGAGCCGCAGCCGTTCCCGATCGGAGGCCAGCGCCAGCCATTGCCCGGCCACTTCGGAGACGAGGCTGATCTGCACGCTCCGGCGGGCCTGCTCGGTTGCGAGATAGCTTTCGAGCGCCTGGTTCTTGAGGCTTTGAACCCGGCCGAAGAGATCAAGCTCGTAGCCGCTGACCCCGACCCCTACGTCATACTGGTGCGTGGTGATCGGTTTCCCCACGCCCGAGAGCGTCTCGGGCACCCTCTGGGCTGCGGCGCCGCCGCTCGCGTTGACCGATGGGAAAAGATCGGCCTGCCGGATCCGGTAAAGCGCCCGTGCCCGTTCGATGCTCAGCGTGGCGATCCGCAGGTCGCGGTTGTTCGAGAGCGCGAGGGCGATCACCTTCCTGAGTGCGTCGTTCGTGAAGTAGTCGACCCAGGCGATGTCGGCCGCCGCCATCCCCGGCGGTTTCGGCTCCGATGCCCCATAGGCGGCGCCGGTCGGCCAGACCGAAGGTACGGGGGCGGCCGGTCGGGCGTATTTCGGCGCCATCGTGGCGCAGCCCGACAAGGCGATTGCAGCGATCGGAAGAACGATAAGTAAACGTTTCATATCAGACGGTCTCCGTGGGTTGAGCGATTTCGTTTCCCGCCTCGATCGCCGGCTCTGCCTTTTCCGACTTCCTGGGGAAGGCGCGCCGGACCACCAGGAAGAACACGGGGACGAAGAGAATGGCAAGGAAGGTGGCCGAGATCATCCCGCCCATGACGCCGGTGCCGATCGCATTCTGCGCGCCGGACCCGGCCCCCTTGGTGATGACCATCGGGAGCACGCCCAGGATGAAGGCGAGCGACGTCATCAGGATCGGCCGGAGGCGCAGGCGGGTCGCTTCCAGCGCCGCCTCGATCAGGCCCATGCCTTGCGCAAGATTGGCCTCGGCGAACTCGACGATGAGGATGGCGTTCTTGGCGGAGAGGCCGATGGTCGTCAGCAACCCGACTTGAAAGTACACGTCGTCCGACAGGCTGCGCCCGGTGGCCGCGACGAGTGCACCGACTACCCCGAGCGGGACGACGAGCAGGACTGCGGCCGGGATGGCCCAGCTCTCGTAGAGGGCCGCGAGCGACAGGAACACCACCAGCAGCGAGATCGCATAGAGCGCGGGCGCCTGGGCGCCGGTCAGCCGCTCTTCATAGGACAGCCCGGTCCATTCGAACCCGATGCCGGGCGGCAGCTTCGCCGCCAGCTCCTCCATGATCGTCATGGCTTCCCCCGAGCTCGTGCCGGGCGACGGTTCGCCCTGGATTTCCGCGGACGGCAGGCCGTTGTACCGCTCGAGCCGCGGGGAACCGTAGCTCCAGCGGGTAGATGCGAAGGCCGAGAAGGGAACCATCTCGGCGTCCTTGTTCCGGACGAACCAGCTTTCGAGGTCTTCCGGCTTCATGCGGTAGGCCGCATCCGACTGGAGATAGACCTTCTTGACGCGCCCCTTGTCGAGGAAGTCGCCGATGTAGGCACTGCCCCAAGAGGTCGAGATGGCGTCGTTGACCTGGGCGATCGAGAGCCCCATCGCCCCGAGTCGGGGCTTGTCGATCTCGAGCCGATACTCGGGCGTGTCCTCCTGCCCGTTGGGGCGCACCTTCATGAGGCGCGGGTCCTGCGCCGCCATTCCCAGGAGCTGGTTGCGCGCCGCCATCAGCTGGTCGTGCCCGAGCCCGCCCCGGTCCTGGAGCTCGAAATCGAAGCCGGTCGCGTTCCCGAGTTCCATGACGGCCGGCGGCGGAAAGGCGAAGACCATGGCGTCCCGGATCTTCGAGAAGGCGCCCATCGCCCTTCCGGCGACGGCCTTGGCGCCAAGGTCCGCGCGCGTCCGAAGGCTCCAGTCCTTAAGCTTCACGAAGGCGAGCCCCATGTTCTGCCCCCGTCCGCCGAAGCTGAAGCCGGCGACGGTCATGATGGAGGCGACCGATTCCTTCTCGTCTTCCAGGAAGTGCCGCTGCACCTCGGACAGGACCTTCAACGTCCGCTCCTGAGTCGCCCCGGCCGGAAGCTGGACCATGCACATGAGGATCCCCTGGTCCTCGTCGGGCAGGAATGCCGTGGGCAGCCGCCAGAACAGGAACCCCATGACGGCCACGATCGCGATATAGACGGCGATGACTCGCCCGCTCTTCGCGAGCAGGCGCCCGACGATCGACTGGTACTCGCCGCTGCCGCTGTCGAAGACGCGGTTGAACCAGTTGAAGAACCACGAGAAGCGGCCTCCCTCAGCGACATTGTGCCCCTTGGCGACCGGCTTGAGCAGGGTCGCGCACAGCGCCGGCGTAAGGATCAGCGCCACGACGACGGAAAGGACCATCGCCGAGACGATGGTGATGGAGAACTGGCGATAGATGACGCCCGTGGAGCCGCCGAAGAAGGCCATCGGGATGAAGACGGCGGAGAGGACCATGGCGATGCCGATCAGGGCCCCCGTGATCTGGTCCATCGACTTTCGCGTCGCCTCGATGGGGGACAGCCCTTCGGTGGACATGATGCGTTCCACGTTCTCGACGACGACGATGGCATCGTCGACGAGGAGTCCGATGGCGAGCACCATCGCGAACATCGTCAGCGTGTTGATGGAAAAGCCGAAGGCCGAGAGAACGCCGAAGGTGCCGAGGAGGACGACCGGCACGGCGATCGTCGGGATGAGCGTCGCCCGGAAGTTCTGGAGGAAGAGGTACATGACGACGAAGACCAGCAGGATCGCCTCGGCCAGCGTCTTCACCACTTCCTCGATGGAGATCTTCACGAAGGGCGTCGTGTCGTAGGGGTAGACCGCCTTCACGCCCGCGGGGAAGAACTTCGACAGCTCGTCGACCTTGTCTTTCACCGCCTTGGCGGTGTTGAGGGCGTTGGCGCCCGACGCGAGGCGGATCGCCAGGCCGGAGGCCGGCTTGCCGTTGTATTGGCCGACCATCTCGTAGCTCTCGGTCCCGATCTCGGAGCGGGCGACGTCGCGCAGCCGCACCACGGATCCGTCGGGGTTGGTACGCAGCAGGATGCTGTCGAATTCCTCCGGCGTCTTGAGCAGCGTCTGGGCGGTGATAGCGGCGTTCAGCTGCTGTTCCTTGGCCGCCGGCGCACCGCCAAGCTGGCCGGCGGAGACCTGGGCGTTCTGGGCCTGGATCGCCGCCTGTACATCCGCGGGGGTCAGGCCGAAGCTGGCGAGCCGGTTCGGGTTGAGCCAGATCCGCATGGCGTACTGGGAGCCGAAGAGCGTGACCTCGCCGACCCCGGTGACGCGGCTCAGCGGGTCCTGGACGTTCGCTGCCAGATAGTCGGATAGGTCGTACCGGGACATCTTCCCGTCCTCGGAGATGAGCCCGACGATGAGCATGAAGTTTCGGGTGGACTTGACGACCTGCACCCCCTGCTGCTGCACCCTTTGGGGAAGAAGCGGCATGGCGAGCTGGAGCTTGTTCTGCACCTGGACCTGGGCGATGTTCGGGTCGGTCTCGGCGTCGAAGGTGAGCGTGATGCTGACGGCGCCGGCGGAATCGCTGGACGATCCCATGTACCGAAGGTGGTCGATGCCGTTCATCTTCTGCTCGATGACCTGCGTGACCGTGTCCTGCACCGTCTGGGCCGACGCGCCCGGATACATGGCGTTGATGGCGATCTGCGGCGGGGCGATCGCCGGGTACTGGGACACGGGGAGGCGGAAGATCGACAACGCCCCCGCGAGCATGATGACGATGGCGATGACCCAGGCGAAGATCGGCCGGTCGATGAAATATCGGGACATGAAGCGTCTCCTCTACTTGTGGGCCGGCGACTTGCCGTCGAACGGCACCGCCTTGACCGGGGCGCCCGGCCTCACCCGCTGAAGCCCTTCGACGATGACGCGATCGCCCTTCTTGAGCCCTTCGTCGACGAGCCAGTTGTCGCCGAGGGCGCGGGAGACTTTGATGACCCGGGGCTCGACCTTGTCGCCGGCGCCGACCACGAGCGCCGTGGCGTTGCCCGACGAATCGCGCGTCACGCCGCGCTGGGGAACCAGGATCCCCCGCTCGGCCACGCCTTCTTCGACGAGAGCGCGAACGTACATGCCCGGAAGAAGCACGCCCTTCGGGTTGGGGAACACGGTGCGGACAGTGACAGACCCGGTCCCGGGATCGACCGTGACATCGGAGAAGCTGAGTGTTCCCTTGAGCGCATACGGGGTTCCGTCCTCGAGAAGCAACTTGACCGCCGCCCGGCCTCCGCCCCTTTTCATGCGGCCAGATTCGAGGTTCCGCTGAATCCGGATCAGGTTTGCGCTGGACTGGGTTACGTCCACATAGATGGGGGCGAGCTGCTGGATCGTAGCCAGAGGGGCGGGCTGGTTCGCCGTCACCAGGGCGCCTGTCGTCACGGCGGACTTCCCGATGCGGCCCGAAATCGGCGCCGTCACCCGCGTGTAGGCGAGGTTGATCCGCGCCGTTTCCATGGCCGCTTCGGCGCCCTGGATGTCGGCTTCGGCACCCTTGATCGACGCTTCGGCGCCCTCGATCTCGGCCTCGGTGCCGCCGAGCGAGGCCTGCGCGCCCTGGATCGCCGCATCGGCCTGCCGCACGGCGGCGGCGGCGTCATCGTAATCCTGACGGCTGACGGCGTTGATCGCCACCAGGTCCTTGAACCGGTCCGCTCTCAGGCGAAGCGGAACGGCGTTGGCCTCGGCACGCGCCACCGCCGCCTTCGCGTTGGCCTGGGAGGTCTTCGCCTTGGTCAGCATCGCCCTCGCGTTGGCGAGACCCGCCTTCGCGCGGGCGTGGGTCGCCTTCGCGTTCGCCTGGGCCGCGAGATAGCTGCTCGGGTCGATCTCGTAGAGGACTTCGCCCGCCTTGACGTTCGATCCCTCGATGAAGCGCCGTTTCAGGATGATCCCGCCGACCTGAGGACGGACCTCGGCCACGAGGTATGGGGATGTCCGTCCGGGCAGTTCGGTCGTCAAAGCGACGCGTTGCGGCGTGATGGTCACGAAAGCGACCTCGGAGGGCGGGGGCGGCGTCTTCGAAGCGGAGGACTGCTTGCCGCAACCCGCCAGGCCGGCGACGGCAGCGAGGAAGAGGGAGGCGGTCAGGATCGGGGAGATTCGGTTCAATGTGCCCATAAATGACCTCGGCTTTCCGGATAATTGCGTCTTGAAATGTGAATGATCATTCATTATTATTGCACTCATTTGAGGGATTCCTAACGCCGGACGGCGTCCCAGCACGCTTCGACCGACCGGTCGATCAGGGCATCGTCGAGCTGGATGAACCCGAGGATCGCGTCGCGGCAGACCGCGATGAGGGGTCCGAATGTTAGGGCGAAGAGGACGGGCGTCGGCAGGTCCTTCACGATCTGTTCCCCGCGCGCGCCCTCCAGAAGTTCGATCACAACGTTCCCGTCGCCTGCCCCGAGCAACTTTTCCCGCCGGTGGTCGACCCCGTAGGGAGAGTTGTGGAACTGCTCGATGAAGCGGAATTCTATCGGACAATCGATCATGTAGCGCGCAACCCCACGCCCGATGTGGAGGAATCGCTCCCGGACCGGCCGGCCTTTTGGATATCCCGACAGCACCCGTGCCAGCATCCGGGCCTCGAGCGACCGGTACGCTTCCACCATGAGCTCGTCCTTGCCCTTGAAGTAGCAGTAGATGGTGCCCGCCGCGACGCCGGCGCGCTCGGCCACGAGCGCCATCGGCGCACCGTGGAAGCCGTGCTCGGCCACCAGCTCGAGGGCGGCCTGGATCACGGCATCCCGTTTGTCACATTTTTCCATCGCTCGACTCCCATAAAATGAACATTCATTCATTATGCGCGCTCCTGCCGATCGCGTCAAGCCGGAAATCCAGCCGGGAATCCGAAGCACGCGCGATACCGGATGCAATTCATGGTGGGCAGGCGCATAATAAGGTTTGAACGAAAAGGAGGGCTTTCATGGAACAGGTCCTGGTCCACGCGAAAAAGGTGCCTGCCGAGGTCATCCAGAAGCTTCGGGAAGTGCTGGGGTTGTCCGAGATCGAGGGCGAGACCAAGAGTGCGTGGGGCGAGTTCCTCGAGACGCTCCCGAGCCTCGACCTGGTCGCTGAAAAGCAGGAACAGTTGCGTCAGTTCATCGTCTCGATCAATTTCGACGCCCTGCTGCCGGCGGTCAACCGGATGTCGCAGAATGCCGGGTTGTGGCTTTGCGAAAAATGCGAAGCGCTTCAGGACGGGTTCAAGGTGGTCCTTCGCGACGACGAGATCACGATCGTCGGCAAGCCGACGCGCTAGACTCCGGACACGCCTCCCTTCCCGTATTTCGATTCGAGCACTCGAATCTTGTCGAGTCGCCGCCGGTGCCGATCCAACCCGTCGTAGGCGGCCCCGAGAAAGGTTCGGACCAGTTCGCGGGCGAGTTCCCGCCCGATAACCAGCCCGCCCATCACGAGTACGTTCATGTCGTCGTGTTCGACCCCCTGGTGGGCCGAATAGTTGTCGTGGCACAATCCTGCCCTGATTCCCGGAAGCTTGTTGGCCGCCACGGCCGCGCCGACGCCGCTGCCGCACAGCAGGATGCCGCGCTCCGCACTTCCGGAAAGCACGGCGATCCCGACCGCCTCGGCGTAATCGGGATAATCGACCGGCTCGGCGGACCGGGTTCCCAGGTCGATCGCTTCCCAGCCGGCCTCGCGTGCGAACCCCATCACGTGTTGCTTCAGCTCGAATCCCGCATGATCGCATCCGATGGCCACTCGCAAGAACCACCTCCCCGATCGGTTTCATCCAATTCTGCATGAAACCGAACGAACACGCCACGACGGAAACCGCACCGGCTCATCCCAAGGGCAATCGGCTGGGGCGCGAGACCAGTCCCTACCTGCTGCAGCACGCACGGAATCCGGTCGACTGGTACCCCTGGAGCGCCGAGGCGTTCCGGAAGGCGCGCGAGGAGAACAAGCCGATCTTCCTGAGCGTCGGGTACTCGGCTTGCCACTGGTGCCACGTCATGGCACACGAGAGCTTCGAAAACGTTGAAACTGCGGAGATCCTGAACCGCAACTTCGTCGCCGTCAAGGTCGATCGCGAGGAGCGTCCCGACATCGATGCGGTCTATATGCGCGCGGTGCAGGCGATGACCGGCCGGGGCGGGTGGCCGATGAGCGTGTTCCTCACCCCCGAAGGGGCGCCGTTTTATGGCGGCACCTACTTCCCCGACCGCCCAATTTACGGGATGCCCGCATTCAAAGAGGTGCTCGCGCAAGTCGCCGAGGCGTGGCGAACGCGTCGCGAGGAGCTTTCCGGCGTGGGCGAAAAGGTCGCCGCCGCGCTGCGCGAGTCCGCGGTTCCGGTCGCGGGAGATGCGGGGCCGCGGGACGGCGACACTGCGTTTCCTGCGGTAATGCGCATGGCCGATGCCTTCGACGACCGTTACGGAGGCTTCGGCGGCGCCCCGAAATTTCCCCAGACGATGGCGCTCGAATTCCTCCTTCGGCGGCACCTCGCGACCGGCGATCCGCACGCCCTGTCCATGGCGACCCGAACGCTGGACGCGATGGCACGGGGTGGCATTTACGACCAGGTCGGCGGCGGATTCCACCGCTACGCCACGGACGAGGCCTGGCGCATCCCGCACTTCGAGAAGATGCTCTACGACAACGCCTTGCTTGCGCGGGTCTACCTGCACGCGTGGCAGGTGACCGGGGCCCCGCGGTACCGTGGCATCGCGACCGGGACGCTCGATTACGTCATCCGCGAGATGTCCGGCCCCTCCGGAGGATTCTGCTCGGCGCAGGACGCCGATTCGGAAGGCGAGGAAGGCCGCTTCTATCTCTGGACCCCCGACGGCATCCGTGCCGCTTTCGCGGCTTTCGCGAAGCCGAAGATCGGGCCGGAGGACACCGCGCTCTTTTTCGACGCCTACGGCGTCACTTCGGCGGGAAACTTCGAGGGAGCGAACATCCTCTTTGTGGACCGGCTCGCGGACGCGCTGGCCGCGCGACACGGCCTGGCGCCGGAGGACATCGAGTCACGGCTTTTGCGGATGCGCCGCGCGCTTTTCGATGCCCGGAAACGACGCGTGCCTCCCGCGCGGGACGGGAAGTTGCTTGCGGGCTGGAACGGGCTGATGCTGGCGGCTTTCGCGGAAGCGGGTCGCGACCTGGCGCGTCCCGATTATCTGGCCGCCGCCGAGGCCTGCGCCGCGTTCCTGACGGGCCATATGCAAAAGGCGCCCGGGCGCTTGTTCCGGTCTTTTGGCGGGGGAATGGCAACGTCGGACGGGGTTCTCGAGGACCACGCCAACGTCGCGGATGGGCTCCTGGCGCTTTACCACGCCACCTTCGACCCGCGCTGGTTCCTCTCGGCCCGGGCGATCGGGGACGTCATCCTCGCCCGCTTCGCCGATGAGCACGGAGGCTTCTACGATACGAGCGACGACCATGAAAGGCTCATCGTGCGGCCCCGGGAAATCCAGGACGGCGCCTTGCCGTCGGGCGGGTCGATGGCCACGCTGGTGCTGCTACGGCTGGCGGCATACACCGGCGAGGCGCGTTACCGGGAGGCCGCCGAATCGGCCCTCTCGCAGGTCCGGCCGCTCATGGCCGAGTTTCCCCTCGGGTTCGCCCATTGGCTGAACGCCCTCGAATTCGCGAATGCGCCGACGGCCGAGGTCGCGATCGTCGGGGAGGACCCAGGAAAGCTCCTGGAGGCCGTCTTCGGAAAATATCGGCCCGACATGGTGGTCGCCTGCGGAACCGGGCGGGAAGCGTCGCCTGTCCCCCTGCTGGAGAGCAGGACGGTCCCGGGCGGCCAGACGGCGGCCTATGTCTGCCGACGACTCGCCTGCGCGGGGCCGATCCGCGATCCGGCCGATCTCGCGCGCGTTCTCGACGAACCGGCGCCCGCTACCTGACGACCGAGGAAGGATACCCCTCGGCCGTCGTCGCGGCGACGAGCGCGTCAGTCGAGACCATGTCCGGATCGATGATCATCCGGGCACGCGGCGGGTCGAGCGTCAACTCGACGGAAGAGACGCCCTGAAGCGAGGACAGGCTCTTCTTGACCGCCATGACGCAGTGCCCGCACGTCATGTCGCGGACGATCAACTCGATCTTCGACAACTCTCCCACTGTTTCCTCCTCGATCTTTCCCGCATGCGCCCTGACGCGTTGACGAAAAGATCAGGGCCCGATGGAAATCCAGAATGCCTCGATGCCCCCCGCCGTGAGATAGCCCCGGGCCTTCACGAATACGTTGTCGACGACGGCCGTATCCGGGAGGCGCTCATGCGGAAACGCTGCCGCGTCGTAGAAGGCGGCAAGCCGGAAGGGGCGCGGCAGGACGATGTTGTCGGCCGGAAGCCGCAGGACAAACGTGTTGTCCGGCTGCCATCCGCCGGCGACGATGCCGCTCAAGGCGGCGGGAAAGGCGATCCCCACCTCTTCGGCGACCAGGGTCCCCGCCTGGAATGTCCCGATCGCGTCGACGATCGCCGTGTCCCGGAGCGCTTCCGGGCCAACCGCGGGATCGGGAGCCACGAAGCGGCCGTCCAGGAAGAGCCAGCCCGTCGACGCGTCGAACCGGGCATGGAAGACCTGGTTGTCCGAGGTTCGGATGTCGAAGTTGCCGGTCAGGGAGTTCACGCCGGAGGCGACCCCCGAGACAAGATACTTCGGCGGGCCGACGGTCGCGAAAACCTGCGGTCGGATCAGGACGTTAGCGCTGTTGCCGGCCTGCTGGATCCGGAGCCCGACCAGCTTGATGTCGATGGCGAAAAAGCGAACGCCACCGACCGCGTTGGCCGCGACCGGGATGACCAGGTCGCCGCCGACGAAGTGGACGTCGAAGTGGTAGTGCGCCGTGGAATGGAACAGCGTAGGAGTCCCCTGCGACCAGCCGACGACGTTGTCGTAGTAGATGCGGATCTTGCCATAACTACCGGCAGGGATATCCCCGAACTTGTTCAGCAACTTTGCGGCCTGGACGCCGGTCGGCGGGTGCATCAGGTCGATCGTGACGGGCGACGGCAGCGTGACCGTCACGAACCCGCCTTCGCCGGCGGGAGTTTCCTCCGACGCGCTGTTCTGCGCCTCCAGCTGGCCGTTGACGTCGGGGAGCCCGGCTCCCCCGGAGGGAATCAGGGCGATCCGGGTCACGGCCACCAGGACATTGTCGAACGTCGTCGCAACCGCGGCCGGGGATACGGAGGCGACATCGGCTGTCGTCGCGAACGATGTCGCGGCGGGGAAAGCCGTCGCGGAAACCATCGAAATGCTGGCCGAGGCTCCCGCACCGCCGGCCTGGCCCGCGGATCCGCCACCCCCGCAGCCTCCGAACGCCCATACGATCGACAGCGCCAGCATCACGACCTGAACGGTCCGGCACGACCCACGCGTTGCGCCCATGATCCCCTCCTTCGCCGAGACCGGCGGCTTGAAGATGGATTGATTCTACTCTTCCCTGGGAACGATCGCACGCCGGCGGAGGGAGATGCCCAGGTCGTCGAGCAGCGAATAGACGACGGGAGTGGCGAGCAGCGTGAGGAGCAGCGAGAGCGTCTGGCCGCCGATCACGACGACCGCGATCGCCCGCCGCTCCTGGGCGCCGGGGCCGGTCCCCACCGCAAGCGGGATCATGCCGGCGACGAACGTCATCGTCGTCATCAGGATCGGCCGGAGACGGTCCCGGTTCCCCTGGACGATCGCATCCGCCCGGTCCATCCCCTCGGCCCGCAGGCTGTTCATGTGGTCGATCTGCAGGATGGCGTTCTTCTTGACGACTCCGAACAGGACGAGGATCCCGAGCGCCGAATACAGATTCAGCGTGTCACCGGTCAGCCAGATCGAGAGCAGCGCAAACGGAATGGACAGCGGCAGCGACAGCAGGATGGTAAACGGGTGGACCAGGTTTTCGAACTGAGCAGCGAGGATCATGTACATGAAGACGACCGACAGCATGAAGGCCCAGATAAATTCGCCGAACGTCCGTTCGAGCTCGCGTCCCCGGCCGGATATTTTCGTCGAATAGCCCGGGGGCAGGTTCATGGAAGCCACTTCGTCCCGCAGCGCCTGGATGCGGTCGGCCAGGGCGAAGCCGGGAGCCACGGTCGCGCGCAACCGGATTTCCCGCTGCCGGTCGGTCCGGTCGATCCGGGAGGCGCTGGGTACGCGTTCGATCCGGGCGATGTTGCCGATCTGCTGGGGGACGCCGCTGGCCCCGAAGACGTAAAGCCGGCTGAGCGCCTCGGGATCGCCCCGGTCTCCCTCGCGAAGCCGGAGCTGCACATCGTAATCCTCGTTGACGGACGGGTCCCGGAAGCGGGATACCGTCTCGTCCCCTCCGACCATGAGCCGAACGGACGTCCCGACGCTTTCGGGGTTGACGCCAAGGTCATCGGCCCGCGCGCGGTCGAGGATGACCCGCAACTCGGGCTTGTCGAGCTTGATCGACGTGTCGGCGTCCAGCAACCCGAGCGATTCGGACCGATCGCGCAAACGTTCGGCGAACGACGAAAGCCGTTCGAGCTCGGGACCGCGGATCACGAAATCGATGTCGGCGCTTCCGCCGCCAATGTTGAACCCTGTCAGGTTTCGCACGGTGATGCGCAGATCCCGGTACTTCTTCAACTTCTTCCGGACTTCCTGCATGGCCTCGCGCTGGGCGACGTTCCCCCGGAAGGCGGCTTGCGGCCTTCCCCGGAAAAGCTCCTTTGCGAACCGGGTCAGGGAAAAGACCCGTTCCTCGTGGGGCACCATCTGGACGTAGATCCGTCCCTCGTTGACGCCGCCCATGAAGCCGCCGCCCGATGTCGTAAGCACGGTCCTGACTCCGCGAACCGACCGAATTTCGTGATCGATCCGGACCAGGATCTCGTCCATGCTCGCCAGGCTGGTCCCCTGCGGCGCGTTCACGCCGACGTTGAATTCCCCCTCGTCGACGTTTCCCGGAAGGTAGTCCTGCCGGATCACGCGATACAGGGGAATCGTTGCCAGGATGACGACGATCGCAAGGATCGCGATGAACGCGCGATGCCGAAGCGAGAACGAGAGCGCTCGTACGTAGCCGGAATCGAGCCGGGCATAGAAACCGCCCCGGGATCCCTCGGCCTCGCCCCCTTCGGGCGTCCCGCTCCCTCCGGCCCGAAGGAAACGGGCGCTCAACATCGGCGTCAACGTGAAGGAGACGAGCAGGCTGACCATGACGGCGACGGCCGCGGTGATGCCGAATTGGTAGAGGAAGCGCCCGGAGATGCTCGACATGAACGACACGGGGACGAAAATAACGACCAGTGAGAAAGTCGTGGCGAGCACGGCCATCCCGATGTCGGCTGTCGCCGCGCGCGCCGCCTCGAACGGCGGCATCCCCTTCTCCTCGATGAAGCGGAAGATGTTCTCGAGGACGACGATCGCGTCGTCGATGACGATGCCGACCATCAAGACGAGCGCGAGCATCGTGACGCTGTTGAGCGTGAAATGAAGCGCCCACATCATCCCGAAGGTCGAAATCAGCGAGCAGGGAATCGCCACCGCGGCGATCAGCGTCGATCGAATGCTGCGCATGAACGCGAGCACGACGAGCGAGGCGAGGATGCTCCCGAGCACCAGGTGCAGGTTGATCTCGTGGAGCGCGGCGTAGATGTAGCGCGATTGGTCCTGGATCACGGTGACGCCGACGCCCGGCGGGAGAAGCGTGGTGGCGGAAGCGATCGCTTTTTTCACCCCTTCGATGACGGCAACGGTATTGGCGCCGGACTGGCGGCGAACTTCGAGAACCACCGTGGGCACGCCGTTGAGCCGCGAGGTCGAGCGCTGCTCCTGGGTGCCGTCCTCGGCGCGGCCGATGTCGCGGATCCGGATGGCCGAGCCGCCGACGTTCGCAATCGTGAGGTCGTCGAAGGATCTCGGATCGACCAGCTTCCCGACCGTCCGGACGGTCTCCTCCCGGGCGCCGTGCGTGACGTTTCCGCCGGGTTCGTCGGCATTCTGGCGGGTGATCGCGTCGCGAACCGTGGTGATCGGCAGCCGAAACGCGGCCAGCCGGTCGGCCTCGACCCAGATCTTGACCGCGCGTGAAAGCCCGCCGACGATCTTCACCTCGCCGACGCCCGAGGATCGCTCGAGGCGGACCTTGACGACCTTGTCGGCCAGCTCGGTCAGCTCGCGCAGCGACCGGTCTCCGGACAACGCCAGCGTCAGCACCGGCTGCTGGTCGTTGTCGACCTTGGAAATCTGCGGGGGGGTCGCGTCCTGGGGCAGGTCGCGCAGGATAGTCCCGACCCGGTCGCGCACGTCTTGGGAGGCCGACTCGATGTCCCGGTCGAGCGCAAACGTGATGGTGACGTTCGAAGAGCCCGGACCCGACGACGAGCGCAGCTCGTCGATCCCGGCCACGGTGTTGACGGCGTCTTCGATCCGGCGGGAGACCTGGTTCTCGACTTCTTCGGCCGTGGCGCCTGGAAGATTGGTCCGGACGGAAACCGTCGGAAGATCGACCGACGGGAACCGGTCGACGCCCAGCCGGGAATAGCCGGCGAGCCCGACGACAACCAGCGCCAGGATCAGCATCGTCGCGAAGACGGGGCGACGGATGCAGAGTTCGGCCAGTTTTTGCATGGTGGATCGGCGCTACGGCTTGATGACGACGGGCTGGCCGCCGGCAAGCGTACCGGGATCGGTCACGACGGGTTCGCCCGCCGAAAGCCCTTCGAGGATCTCGACCCGGTCTCCGGTGCGTCGCCCGGTCCGGATGCGCTTTTCGACGGCCTTTCCGTCCTTGACCGACATCACCTTCTCGATGCCGGCGAAAGTCACGATCGCGGAAGACGGAACCAGCACCGTGGTGTTCGCAGCCGACACCACGATCTCGGCCCGGGCGAAGGCTCCCGGACGCAGGCGATTCCCGGGATTCGGAAGCTCGGCCTCCACGGCCAGCGTGCGGTTCTGTTCCTGGATGGCTGGGCTGATGCGGGTCAGGCGCCCCATGTGTTCCCCGGGATCGCCCTCGGGTCTTACGCGAACCTCCTGCCCGGCCCGAATGGCGCCCGCGTCGCGCTCGGGCACGGCCAGTCGAAGCCGGAGCGGATTCATCCGGACCAGTCCCACGACAGGCGACCCGGCAACGAGGTAGACACCGACGGAGGACTGCTTGTCGCGGACAGCCCCGTCGATCGGCGCGCGCAGCTCGGTATCGGCAAGCTGCTGGCGTGCCAGCGCCAGCGCGGATTTCCGTTCGGCCAGCACCTCGAGCCGGTTCATGACATCGTCGACCGCGGTCTGGTGCTTCCCTTCTGCCACTTGCAGCCGGGACAGCGACGCATCGTATTCGGCCTTCGAGATGAATCCCTTTTCCAAAAGCTCGGCCATCCGGTTGCGGCTCAGCCGCGCCTCGTCGAGCACCGCACGCGCCTCGCGGACCTGGCCTGTTTTCTCAGGATCGACCCGGTCATTTCCGCCATCGGGCAGCATGCCTAGCCCTGCCCGGACCTGGCGAAGCGCCGCCTCGGCCTGGTCGACCCGATGCCGGAAATCGGTCGGGTCGAGCCGGGCGAGGAGCTGTCCCTTCCGGACGATGCTTCCGAGGTCGACCCGAACCTCGCTGATGCGTCCGTCGACCTTGAACCCCGCCGTCATTTCCTCGTCGGCCGCGAGCGTGCCCGTGACGCTCACCGTGCGCGGCAGGCGCCCTTCGGAAGCGGCGGCGACGTGGACGGCCCGCGGAGCGGCCGTTTTCGGGGTTCCGCTCACCTGCGAAGACTTACCCTCGCCGCCGCAGCCCGCCGCGGCAACCGCGACGCCCAGGAAGAACCCAAGAAGGATGAAACGGATGACTGGGATTGATTTCCGGGACGAAGACATCCGGGCATTCTATACCGAAACAAAGGAGGCCGTCGACTGTACGGAAAAAGCCCCGGCGCGCAGGCGCCGGGGCTTTTGGCAATCGATGGAGCGGGCGACGAGATTTGAACTCGCGACTTCGACCTTGGCAAGGTCGCACTCTACCGCTGAGTTACGCCCGCGTTCGAGTCCAACGATTCTATTAAATGGCAGGGGACCTTGTCAAGCCTCTCCGTCACTTCTTGAAGATTTCCCCGACAAACCGGAGGAAGTAGTCGATGCCGGACCAGGCCGTCATCACAAGCCCCGCCATCAGGAACGTCATCCCGAACAGTTCGACGAAGTTGGTCGCGGGGAGGCCAACCTGATCGAACCCCCTCCCCCACTCGGCGAGCGTGGGGTTCCAGACCGTGTCGAGCCCGAATATGGGGTAATGGAGTGTGAGGGCGCCGACGCCAAGCGTGAGGAGCAGGCTCTTGGCTTTGCCCAGGGGGGAAGCCGCGATGACCAGCCCCTCGGTCGTTGCGACGCCTCTAAGCGCGGTCACGCCGATCTCGCGCGCCACGATGATGGCCACGACCCACGCCTGGACGCGTCCGGGGGGAATCAGCATGACCATCGCGCAGCAGACGAGCAGCTTGTCGGCCAGCGGATCGAGCAGTTTGCCGAGCGCAGTGACCATCTGGTAATGACGCGCGACCCATCCGTCGAACAGGTCGGTGATGGAGGCGACGGTGAACAGGGAAAAGGCGATGATGGACCGGTCGAACGAGATCTCCTTGTCGTCGGGCGTCAGGAGAAGCAGGACGACCACGGGAACGGTCATGATCCGGAACAGCGTGAGGAGATTGGCAGCGTTCAGCCGGGCCGGTTTGCTCATCCGGCAAGCGCGTACTGGCGATAGAGCGACATCACCCGCTTGACGTACCCGCGCGTCTCTGCATAAGGGGGAACGCCGCGATATTTCCGGACGGCGCCGGGACCGGCGTTGTAAGCGGCGACGGTATTGACCAGGTCACCCTGGAAGAGCGTCAGCAACTCCTTGATGTAAAGGATGCCGCCCTCGATGTTCTGGATCGGGTCGAACGGGTCGGTGACCTTGAATCGCCTCGACGTGAACGGCATCAGCTGCATGCAGCCCTTGGCGCCCTTGCTCGAAACCGCAAGCCGTCGCCCGTTGGATTCGGCCTTGAGGATGGCCTTGACCAGGGCGGGGGGAAGCTTGTGAGCGCGCGAGTAGCGGTCGGCGTAGTCGAACATCCAGGCATTGGCGGACGAAGCGGAGGACGAGGTGGGCGAAGGAGCGCCGGTCGCCGGAAGTTCCTTGGGCCCTTCCTTGACGACGAGTTCAGCACCGCCCGATGGGTGGTTGGTGAAGCAGACGACGCCGTCCTGATCGACGCTGCGATAGATATCGGCAATGACCAGCGTTGGACAAAACAGGAAGAATGAGATTATAAAGAACTTCAGGACCTTCATGACAATCATTCTAGATGATCCCCTTTTCCCGTGTCAACGCGCGGAGATTCGAACCGGAGGCGTACCCTTATGGAAAAAAACTCGAACTTTCTGGTCATCGGCAGCGGAATCGCCGGATTGAGCTTCGCGCTCCGGGCGGCCGACAAGGGCACGGTGACCATCATCACGAAGCGTGCGGCGGACGAATCGAGCACCAACTATGCCCAGGGCGGCATCGCGACGGTCTGGAGCGGCGAAGACACCTTCGAGTCGCACATCCAGGATACGCACGTGGCCGGCGCGGGCATCTGCCACGAGGACACGGTCGAGCTGGTCGTCCGCAACGCCCCGGCCCGCATCCGCGAGCTGATCGACTGGGGCGTCCGCTTCACCCGCAGCAAGACCGCCAAGGAATACGATCTCGGCCGCGAGGGCGGGCACTCCCAGCGCCGGATCTTCCACGCGAAGGACCTCACAGGGCGCGAGGTCGAGCAGGCGTTGCTGGCGAGGGTGCGGGAGAACAAGAAGATCCGGGTCTTCGAGAACCACGCCGCCATCAACCTGATCACCCGGCACAAGATCGAATCGTTCGACCCGACGGTTGCCGACGAAGTGATCGGCGTCTACGCACTCGACCAGGATACCGGCGCCGTCCACACCTTCACGGCCGATGCCACGATCCTGGCCACCGGGGGGGCCGGCAAGGTCTATCTCTACACCAGCAACCCCGACATCGCCACGGGCGACGGCATCGCGCTCGCCTGGCGGGCCGGCGCGACGATCGCGAACATGGAATTCGTCCAGTTCCACCCGACCTGCCTGTACCACCCGCACGCCAAGTCGTTCCTCATCTCCGAGGCGGTGCGCGGCGAAGGCGCGGTCCTGGTCAACCGCGAAGGGAAGCGCTTCATGGTCGGCCAGCACCCGATGGCCGAGCTGGCCCCCCGCGACATCGTCGCCCGTGCGATCGACACCGAGCTCAAGCGGACCGGCGCCGACTGCGTCTACCTCGACATCACGAAAAAGGGAGCGAAGTTCATCAAGGACCGATTCCCGAACATCTACAGCACCTGTCTCTCCTTCGGGATCGACATGACGAAGGAGGGGCTGCCGGTGGTCCCTGCCGCCCACTACCTGTGCGGCGGCATCCAGACCAACCTGTGGGGCGAGACCGACGTGCCGCGCCTGTTCGCGATCGGCGAATGTGCCTGCACCGGCCTGCACGGCGCAAACCGTCTCGCCTCAAACTCGCTGCTCGAAGCGCTGGTGTTCTCCGACCAGGCGCTGAAGCGGGCCACCGAGGCCTACAAGGGGAAGCATCCCAAGAAACTGACCGTCCCCAAGTGGGATTCCGGGAAAGCGCAGGACTCCGACGAGGCGGTCGTCGTCACCCAGAACTGGGACGAGCTTCGCCGGATCATGTGGAACTACGTCGGGATCGTCCGCTCCGACAAGCGGTTGCTGAGGGCACTCGACAGGATCGAGATGCTCAAGCGGGAGATCGCGGAATATTATTGGAATTTCAAGCTGACGGGCGACCTGCTCGAGTTGCGTAACCTGTGCACGGTGGCCGAGCTGATCGTGCGATGCGCCATGCAGAGAAAGGAAAGCCGGGGGCTTCACACCACGATCAACTATCCGCATGTCGACGACGAGAACTGGCGTCGCGACACCACCATCAAGCGCCGCCGGATCTGATCCGGCATGCAAAAGGGGGGGCCTTGGCCCCCCTTTTTTATCTCATTGCTCCCAGACGAGAACCGCGCGTCCCTGCACGCCCGACAGGACGAGCTTCATCCTCGGCTCTCCCGGCTTGGCGATCGTCTGATCGACTGCCTCCTTCGGGAAAGCCACCTCGTAGGTCCTGGACCAGGCGCCGGCGTACGGAAAGAAGCGCGCGACCTCCTCGGGCTTGAGGGACGACGCCCGGACGTAGACCGGCTGGTAGTCCTTCTCGTCGGCACCCACCAACCGGAGGCTCCAGAGCGTGCCCGATTTTTCGAGGTCGTTGGTCTTGTCGTCGGGCGTCGAGAGCGACAAGAAAAAGCGTGCGTACTTCGCGGACTCGCCCTTCCATTCGCCGACCACGCGATCCTTGCGAACCGGGTCGAGGTAGTAGATGTTGGCGTATTCCTCGGAAAATGCGGTGATCCACTCGGGCGACAGCCAGGTCGCCGACAGGATGAATCGGGTGTCGAGACCGTCCCTGACCTCGCGGGTACGCGTCAGCGCCTCGGTGACCCGGGAGTAGCTGGGAGATCCCAGCACCTTCTCGTAGAGCGTCGTGACGCGCGGGCCGCAGCCGAAGGACAGCGCCCCGGCGATCGCGACGACCGCAGCCAGCCCGGCGATCAGCGGAAACGAACGCCCCGTTTTCCCGAGATGACCGGGGTCATGCATTTTCGACGTCCTCTTTGAGGAACAGCGCCTCGAGCTTGTAACCCTTGTCGGCCAGCGTGCGGGCGCCGCCCTCGTTCCGGTCGACGAGCGTGATCACCCGCGCAACGTCGAGGCCGGATTCGATCGCCCGGTCGATCGCCTTGATGGTGGAAGCCCCCGTGGTGACAACGTCCTCGACGATGGCGACCTTCATGCCGGGACGCAGGTTCCTGCCCCCTTCGATCCATTGCGCTGTCCCGTGCTTCTTGGGCTCCTTGCGGATGATGAACGCCGGGATCGGCGTCCCCCGAAGCGCGCTGGTCAGCGACACCGCCGTGACGATCGGATCGGCGCCCAGCGTGATACCGCCCACCGCCTCGACCGGGGCGCCGTTCGCCAGCAGGTCGCACAGCAGACGCCCGGTCAGCATCGCTCCTTCGGCATCGAGCGTGGACTGCTTGCAATCGATGTAGAAATCGGACTCTCGCCCCGAAGACAGGGTGACCTTCCGCTTTTCGTAGCTCTTTTCCTTCAGGATGGCGAGATACCGTTTCCGTTCGTCGGTCATGACGCGTGCGTCCTCCGTTTCAGGGGAAGATTTTGATCGGGGTTGTCTCGCTAGACGTGGACCGACCCGCGGAACAGAGGTAACTGCTCCTCGGCATCGGCCTCCTCGAGCGGGACGGAGTAGTCCCCGGAAAAACAGGCGTGGCAGTATCCCCCCCTCGCCCCATCGGGGACGCAGGCGTGCAGCCCTTCCATGCTCAAATATCCGAGCGAGTCGGAGGTGAGGTACGTGTTGATCTCGTCGAGCGAATGGGTGGCCGCGATCAGGTCGCGGCGTGACGGGGTGTCGATGCCGTAGAAGCACGGGAAGGTCGTGGGCGGGGAGCTGATCCGGAGATGGATCTCCTTCGCCCCGGCGGTCCGGATCATCTTGATGATCTTCCGGCCGGTCGTGCCTCGCACGATCGAATCGTCGACCACCACCACCCGCTTGCCCTCGACCACGTCACGGATCGCGTTGAGCTTGATCTTGACGCCGAAGTGACGGATGGACTGCTGCGGCTCGATAAATGTACGCCCCACGTAGTGGTTCCGGATGAGCCCCATCTCGAAGGGGATCCCCGATTCCTCGGAAAAGCCGATGGCCGCCGGAACGCCGGAGTCGGGCACCGGGATGACGATGTCGGCATCCACGGGGTTCTCGATGGCGAGTCGGTGCCCCATCCGCTTGCGCACTTCGTAGATCGAGGTGCCGGACATCACGGAATCGGGCCGGGCGAAATAGATGTATTCGAACACGCAGAAGTGGGGCGCAACGTGGGGGAACGGCATGAGAGACCGGACCCCGTCCCGGTCGATGACGACCATCTCGCCCGGCGCGACATCCCGGAGAAGGGTGCCTTCGATGAGGTCGAGAGCGCACGACTCGGAAGCAACGACATGGCCGCCGCCCTTGATGGTGCCGATCACGAGCGGGCGGATACCCTGGGGGTCGCGGACGGCGATCAGCTTGTCGGGCAGGAGGAAAACCAGCGAATAGGCGCCGCGCACCCGGGATAGCGCCTCGCCGATCCGTTCCTCGATCGTCTCGCGCCTGGACAGCGCAATGAGATGGATGATGACCTCGGTGTCCATCGTGGACTGGAAGATCGATCCGTTGATCTCGAGTTCGCGCTTGATCTGCTGGGCGTTGACGAGGTTGCCGTTGTGTGCGATCGCGATGGACCCGCTCTCGAAATCGACCACGAAGGGCTGTGCGTTCTTGAGCTCGGAGCTACCGGTGGTGGAATAGCGGACGTGCCCGATGGCGCAATCGCCGGGTAGCCGGGCCAGGATATCTTCGGAGAAGATGTCGGCGACCTGCCCCATCTCCTTGTGGAACGTGATCACGCCGCCGTCGGTGCTGGCGATGCCCGCGCTTTCCTGCCCCCGATGCTGCAGGGCATAAAGCCCGAGGTAGGCCAGATTGGCGGCTTCTGGATGCCCGAAGACGCCGAAAACGCCGCATTCATCCTTGAAGGACATAAAGTTGACCTACTCCCCGAAGCCGAGCGCGTTTTCGAATCCTTCGCGCCAGGCCTTGTGCGTCTCGACTGCGTTGAGCCGGGCGATGTCGGCGACGGCGATGGTGTCGCCCCCGACGGTTCCCAGTTTGACCATCTTTATATGATAACCCGCCCCGGCTTCTTCCAGCGCAGCGGCGTCTTCGGGGCGGCAGGAAACCATGACCCGTCCCTGGTTCTCGGAAAACAGCGCGAAGTCGGGGCGGACGCTGGCGGGGAACGGGTTCGAAACCGTTGCGCCGATCGGACCGTCCGGCCTGGTGATGCAGCACTCGGCCAAGGCGCACGCGAGCCCCCCCTCGGACAGGTCGTGCGCCGACGCGAGGAGTCGCCGGGAAGCGGCGGCCTTGAGGAAGGCGCACAGCCGCCTCTCGTGGTCGAGGTCTGCAGCCGGCGGCGTTCCCGCGATCTTGCCGTGCACTTCCTTGAGGTAGAGGGAGCCGCCCAGCTCGACGTCGACCCGGTCGCCGCCCGCCAGGAAGACCAGGTCTCCCGCAGCGCGGAACCAGGAGACGATGCGGTCGTCGGCATCTTCGAGAAGCCCCACGGTGGCGCAGGTAGGTGTCGGGTGGATCCCCTTTCCCATCGTCTCGTTGTAGAGGGAGACGTTCCCGGATACGACCGGGATCGACAGCGCCTCGCACGCCTTCGCCATCCCCTCGATCGCGGACCGGAGCTGCCACATGATCTCTGGCTTCTCGGGGTTGCCGAAGTTGAGGCAGTCGGAGAGTCCGATCGGCACGGCACCGGAGCAGGCGACGTTGCGCGCACCTTCGCAGACGGCAAGCATACCTCCGACGAACGGGTCCAGGTAGCAATAGCGGCTGTTGCAGTCGGAAGACATCGCGACCGCCTTGCGGGTGCCCTTGATTCGAAGCACCGCGGCGTCGGAGCCGGGGGCGACGAGCGTGTTGGTGCGGATCATGTAATCGTACTGGCGATAGACCCACCGCTTGTCGGCCATCTCGGGACAGCTCGCGAGATGCATCCACGTCTCGGAGAGGTCGGAAGGCGCCGGCAGCGACGACGGATCGAGCCGGTTGAGGTCGTCCTGCCAGGATGGCCGCTCGGCAGGCCGGTCGTAGACCGGCGCCTCGTCGGTGACGGCGGAGATCGGGACCTCGGCGACGGTCGCGCCCCCCATCCGGATGCGCCCGATCCCATCGGCGGTCACCTCGCCGATGACCGCGGCATCGAGATCCCACTTCTCGAAGATGTCGAGCACTTCCTGTTCGCGCCCCTGGTGGGCGACGATGATCATCCGCTCCTGCGATTCGGAGAGGAGCAGCTCGTAGGCCGTCATTCCCGCCTCGCGCTGGGGAACCTTGTCGAGGTCCATGATGAAGCCCGTGCCTGCGCGCGACGCCATCTCGAACGTCGACGAGGTGAGGCCGGCCGCGCCCATGTCCTGGATCCCCTCGACGGCGTCGCTCTTCATCAGCTCGAGGCATGCCTCGAGCAGCAGCTTCTCGGTGAAGGGATCGCCCACCTGCACGGTGGGCCGTTTCTCCTCGGATTTCTCGTCGAACTCGCCCGACGCCATCGTGGCGCCGTGGATCCCGTCGCGCCCGGTCTTGGAGCCGACGTAGATGATCGGATTGCCGATTCCCTTGGCGTAGCCGCGGAAGATGCGGTCATGCCGGACGACGCCGAGCGTGAAGGCGTTGACCAGAATGTTGCCGTCGTAGCACGCGTCGAAGTGGACCTCGCCGCCGACCGTCGGGACGCCGATGCAGTTGCCGTATCCGGCGATGCCGGAAACGACCCCCTCGACCAGATACGGTGTGCGCGGGTGGTCCGGGCGCCCGAAGCGCAGCGAGTTGAGCGATGCGATCGGCCGTGCCCCCATCGTGAAGACGTCGCGCAGGATGCCGCCGACCCCGGTCGCCGCACCCTGGTACGGCTCGATGAACGACGGGTGGTTGTGGCTCTCCATCTTGAAGCAGACGGCCAGGTTGTCGCCGATGTCGACGATGCCGGCATTCTCGCCCGGGCCCTGCAGGACGCGCGGCCCCTTGGTGGGGAACTTGCGCAGGTGGATGCGGGAGCTCTTGTAGGAGCAGTGCTCGCTCCACATGACCGAGAAGATGCCCAGTTCGGTGATGTTGGGATCGCGGCCCAGCGTCGACCGGATGCGGGCATATTCGTCGGCCGTGAGGCCGTGCTCTTTCGCGATCTCGGGCGTGACGACGACGTCCTTCATCGGGCGTTCTCCTTGATCCAGGAAAGCATCGAATCGAACAGCCGCCGTCCGTCGGCACTGCCCATCTCGGGTTCGGTGCACCGCTCGGGGTGCGGCATCATTCCCAGGACGTTGCCCTTCTCGCTGCAGATGCCGGCGATGCTGCTGATCGACCCGTTGGGGTTGGCCTCGAGGGTGACGTTGCCCTCGGCGTCGCAGTAACGGAACACCACCTGGCCGTTGCCCTCGACCCGCCGGATCGTCTCGTCGTCGGCATAATAGTTGCCTTGGTAATGGGCGACCGGGATGCGGAGCACGGTCCCTTCGGGAATGGCGGCCGTGAACGGCGTGCGCGACGACTCGGTTCGCAGCGTGACGTAGTCGCAGACGAACTTGAGCGACTCGTTGACGATCATCGCGCCCGGCAGCAGCCCCGCCTCGAGCAGGATCTGGAAACCGTTGCAGATACCGATGACCGGGCCGCCGCCGTCGGCGAAGCGGCGCACCGCGCCCATGACCGGAGACAGCTTTGCGAGCGCGCCGGTCCGGAGGTAGTCCCCGTAGGTGAAGCCGCCGGGGATGACCACGCCGTCGAAGCCGGATAGCGACCCTTCCTTGTGCCAGACGAACTGCGCGTCGGCGGAGACCACATGTTTGAGCGCATGGTACGCGTCGTGGTCGCAGTTGGAGCCTGGGAAGACGAGCACCGCGATTTTCATCTGCGTCGTCACCCTTCGATCTCGAACCGGTAGTCTTCGATGACCGTGTTCGCAAGCAGGCGCCGGCAGGCCTCGTCGAGCAGCTTCTCGGCCTCGGGCCGGCTCATCTCGGCGAGCGTGACTTCCATGAACTTGCCGACGCGTACCTCGTCGACCCCCGCCATGCCCAGGTGCGAGAGCGACCGCTGGATCGCCTTCCCCTGCGGATCGAGAACCCCTTTTCTGAGCGTGACGTAGATTCGCGCCTTCACGCCTTGCCTCCCTTGCCGCCGAACACGCGGTCGAAGATGTAGTCGACGTTCTTGAGGTAATAGCCGATATCGAAGAGCCCCTCGAACTCTTCCTTCGAGAGCAGCTCGCGGACCGTCTTCTCTTTCCAGAGGAGCGTTTTGAGCGGCGTTCCGGTGCGCCAGCACGCCATCGCCGGCTTCTGCACGGTCTCGTAGGCGCGCTCGCGGGAGAGCCCCTTGGCGGCCAGCGCCAGCATCACCCGCTGCGAGTAGAGAAGGCCGTGCGTTCGATCGAGGTTCTCGAGCATCCGCTCGGGATAGACGATCAGTTTCTCGATGAGCCCGCGGAAACGGCAGAGGGCGAAGTGGAGGACGATCGTCGCATCGGGGGCGATCACCCGCTCGGCCGACGAGTGGCTGATGTCGCGCTCGTGCCAGAGCGCCACGTTTTCCATCGCGGTGACGGAGTAGCCGCGCAGCAGACGGGACAATCCTGAGATGTTCTCGGAGAGCACCGGGTTTCGTTTGTGGGGCATCGCCGAGGAGCCTTTTTGCCCCTCGGAGAAATATTCCTCGGCTTCGAGCACCTCGGTCCGCTGCAGATGACGGATCTCGACGGCGAATTTGTCGAGCGAGGAGCCGACGACCGCGATGGTCGCGAACACCTCGGCGTGACGGTCGCGCTGGATGATCTGGGTCGAAACGGGGGCGGGCTTGAGGCCCAGCCTCTTGCAGACGTATTCCTCGACGAAGGGGTCGATGTTGGCGAACGTGCCCACCGCGCCGGAGAGCTTGCCTACGGAGATGGTCTCACGCGCGCTCTTGAGCCGCTTGATATTGCGCCGCATCTCGTCGGCCCAGAGGGCGAGCTTGATCCCGAACGTGACCGGCTCGGCGTGGATGCCGTGGCTGCGGCCGATCATCACCGTGTCCTTGTGCTCGATCGCGCGCTTCCTGAGTACGTCGTAGACCTTTTCGGACTCCTTGATGAGGAGCGTCAGCGCCTGGCGCATCTGGACCGCGAAAGACGTGTCGAGCACGTCGGAGCTGGTCATGCCCATGTGGAGGAAGCGGGAATCGTCGCCGATGTATTCGGCCACGGAGGTAAGGAATGCGATGACGTCGTGCTTGACCTTCAGCTCGATCTCGTCGATGCGGGCGATGTCGAACTTCGCCTTCTTCTTGACGCGGGCCAGCGCATCGGCCGGGATCCAGCCCTTGCCGACCATCGCCTCCATCGCCATGATCTCGATGTCGAGCCAGATGCTGAAGCGGTTCTGCGCTTCCCAGATTTTCGCCATCTCGGGCTTTGAGTATCGTTCGATCACGGTCGTTAATCTCCTTCGAAAGGAATCTTGGGCCGACCCGCTTTGCCGGCTTTGGCAGTTGCGGCGCCGCTACCGGCCGGTGGAGCCGAACCCGCCGTCGCCGCGGCCGGTCTCGTCGAGCGCATCGACCACCCGGAACGAGGCCTCGGCCACGGGCGCAAAGACGATCTGGGCGATCCGGTCGCCCCGTCGGACAACGAACGGCCGGTCTCCCAGGTTGGCGAGGATGACCTTGACCTCGCCGCGGTAGTCGCTGTCGATCGTGCCG
The DNA here is from genome assembly GCA_036504035.1 of Candidatus Deferrimicrobiaceae bacterium. Lineage (NCBI taxonomy): Bacteria > Candidatus Deferrimicrobiota > Candidatus Deferrimicrobia > Candidatus Deferrimicrobiales > Candidatus Deferrimicrobiaceae > Candidatus Deferrimicrobiaceae bacterium. The sequence goes on along the minus strand of DASXVV010000014.1, from coordinate 208,758 downwards.
GGACTGTTGAGGCAGGTGATCCCGTGGTCGAGCGCCAAGCCGCTGCGGGGACGAACCTGCCCCTCGGCGCCGTGCGGGATCGCGACCGCAATGCCCGTGGGAACGGCGTGGCGACCCATCGGCGGGATGACCAGCTCGGATTCGACGTCGGCGCGAAGATCGAAGCCTGCGGCGCCCTCGGTCTGCCGCGCGGGGAGCAGCGACTCGCTGCCGGGCCGGACGCACCGGAGGACGATTTCGAGCGAGAGGTTCATCGATGAATTCGTCAGAGCGCCAGCGGCCGGCCGGCCGGGATGTCGCCCACGGCGGCCACCGAGAAGCGGTCGTGCGCCAGCATCGTCTTCGCGAAGGCGGCGACGTGATCGACGGTCACCGCGTCGATCTTCTCGAGCACATCTTCGGGCGATTCCTGCCGGCCGAGAAACAACTCGTTGAGCGCGATGCGCGTCATGCGGTTCTCGCCGCTTTCGAGCCCCATGAGCAGGTTGCCGCGAATGAGCTCGCGTGCCAGGAGGACGTCGCGTTCCTCGATCTTCCCCTCGCGCAGTTGCGAAAGCACGTCGGCGACGACGGCGAGCACCTCGTGCCCCTTGTCGGCCGTCGTGCCCGCATAGATCTTGAGGATGCCCGAATCGGAATAGCAGGAGATGGAAGAGTATACGGAGTAAGCCAGCCCACGCTTCTCGCGGACCTCCTGGAACAGGAGGCTGCTCATGCTGCCGCCCAGAAGCGTGTTGAGGACGTAGGCGACGTGACGCTCCTCGCTGCGAAGCGAGACCGACGGCGCTCCGACGCACAGGTGAAGCTGCCCGAGCGGCCGCTCCTTCATGTGGATGCCGGGTTTGGCCGGGACCGGCTCGACGACCTGCGGCCCCCCGGAAAGCGCGAGGGGAGCCAGCCGCCGCGACCACTCGTCGACCACGCGGTCGTGCGGGATCTTGCCGGCGACCGATACGACGATGCCCGGCCGGCGATAGCGATCGAGGAAATAGCGCCGGACGGCTTCCCGGTCGAAGGACTCGACCGTATCCGTGGTGCCCTGGACGGGATAGCCGAGCGAGTGCCCTCCCCAGTATCGGTCCTGGAAAAAGTCGTCGAGCAGATCCTCGGGCGTGTCGTCGACCATGAGGATCTCCTGGAGGACGACGCCCTTCTCGCGCTCGAGCTCATCGGGATCGAAGACGGGGTCGAGATAGATGTCGGAGAGCAGGTCGGTGACGAGGGGAAAATCGCGTTCGAGGGCGCGTCCGTAGAAGCAGGTGTATTCCCGTTCGGTGCACGCGTTGAGGGAACCCCCGACCGACTCGATCTCTCGAGTGATGTCGAGGGCCCCCCTGCGCGTCGTGCCTTTGAAAAGCATGTGCTCGATGAAGTGCGAGATGCCGTTGTCGGCGAGCGCCTCGTCGCGGGACCCGACGGGAGCCCACAGGCCGACCGCGACCGAGTGCATCCACGGGACCTGCTCGCTGACGACCGTGACGCCGTTATCGAGGACCGTCTTTTCGACCGTCATCGACGGCCCCCCTGCGCCTTGCATCCCCACAGGACTGCGCTGCGATGCATCGTTGAGAATGATGCCTAGCGGCGGCCCCCGCGGCCTCCACGGTCACGCCCGCCGCGGTCGCCACGGTCGCGATCGCCGCGGTCGGTCCGCTCGGGAATGCTGCCCGGCTCGGCTTCCTTGAACTCGCCCTCGGTCTCGAACTCCTTGTGGGTGAGCCGGATCTTGCCGTCGCGATCGACTTCGAGGACGCGGACGGTGACCATATCGCCTTCCTTGAAGCAGTCGGCGGTGTTGACCCTGAGCTTGGAGATCTGGGAGACGTGCAGCAGGCCGTCGGTGCCGGGGAAGAGCTCGACGAAGGCGCCGAAGTCCATGATCTTGCGGACCTTGCCCTCGTAGACCTTGCCGATCTCGGGCTCCTGGACGATGCCTTCGATGATCGAAATGGCCGCCTTGGCCGAGGCGCCGTCGGTGGCCGCGATCTTGACCGTGCCGTCGTCGTCGATGTCGATCTTGACGCCGGTTTGCTCCTGGATGCCGCGGATGACCTTGCCTCCGGGGCCGATGATCTCGCGGATCTTGTCGGTCTTGATGCTCATGACGTAGATACGGGGCGCGTAGGCCGACAGGTCGGCCCGCGCTTCCGACAGCGCCGCGTTCATCCTGGACAGGATGTGGAGGCGGCCTTCGCGAGCCTGCTTGAGCGCTGCCAGCATGATCTCGCGGCTGACGCCGCCGATCTTGATGTCCATCTGGATGGCGGTGACGCCCTTCTCGGTGCCGGCGACCTTGAAATCCATGTCGCCGAGGTGGTCTTCGTCGCCCAGGATGTCGGAGAGGACCGCGACGTTGTCGCCGTCCTTGATGAGGCCCATCGCGATGCCCGAGACGGCGCTCGTGGTCGGAACGCCGGCGTCCATCAGCGCCAGCGAGGAGCTGCAGACCGAGCCCATGGACGAGGAGCCGTTGGACTCGAGCGTCTCGCAGACGAGGCGGATCGTGTAGGGGAACACGCCGTCGGCCGGCAGGATCTTGGCGACCGCGCGCTCGGCGAGAGCGCCATGGCCGATCTCGCGGCGGCCGGGGCCGCGCAGCATGCGGACTTCGCCGACGCTGAACGGCGGGAAGTTGTAGTGGAGCATGAATGACTTCTTGGTGTCGCCCAGGATCGAGTCGATCCGCTGCTCGTCCTGCGAGGTGCCCAGGGTGGCGGTGGCGAGCACCTGCGTTTCACCCCGGGTGAAGACCGCGGAGCCGTGGGTGCGGGGAAGGACGCCGACCTCGCACGAGACGGGGCGGACGTCCGCGAAGCCGCGGCCGTCGATGCGCTTCTTCTCGGCGTGGATCTTGCCGCGAACGATCTCTTTCTCGATGCTCTTGAGGGCGCCCGAGATGAGGTTGGCCTTCGCGGAGCGCTCCTCGTCGGAGAACGATGCGCGGACAGCCTCGCCCGCCTCGTCGATCTTGCGGCGCCGGTCCTGCTTGGCGGTCGTGGCGTAGGCCTCGCGGAGCGGTCCTTCGGCAATCGAACGGACGCGGGCGGTCTCTTCGTCGGTGAGCGATTCCTTCGCGAACACCAGCTTTTCCTTGCCGATCTCGGCCTGCATCTTTTCCTGCAGGTCGAGGAGCGGCTGGATGGACTTGTGGGCGAACAGGATGGCGTCGAGCACTTCTTCTTCGGACAGTTCGGATGCCTCGCCCTCGACCATGAGGATGGCGTCGCGGCTTCCGGCGACGAACAGGTTGAGGTCGCACCGGGGGATGTCGGCGTGAAGCGGGTTGATCACGAACTGGCCGTCGATCCGGCCGACGCGCGCGCCGGCGATGGGACCGCTGAAGGGGATGTACGAAATGCCTAGGGCGGCCGAGGCGCCGATCATCGCGAGAACGCCGGTGTCGTTTTCCTTGTCGGCGGAGAGGACCGTCGCGGTGACCTGGATCTCGTTGTAGTAGCCCTTGGGGAACAGCGGTCGGATCGGCCGGTCGATCAGGCGTGAGGTAAGCACCTCGTTTTCGGAGAGGCGCCCTTCGCGCTTGAAGAAGCCGCCCGGGATCTTGCCCACGGCGAACGTCTTCTCGACGTAGTCGACCACGAGGGGCAGGAAGTCGATGCCCGGCCTGGGCGTCTCGGTGCCGCACGCCGTGACCAGGACGACGCAATCGCCGTACTTGACGACGACGGCGCCGCCGGCCTGCTTCGCCAGGTAACCCGATTCGATGGAGAGCTTCCGTCCCGCTATTTCCGCTTCGTACACGTGTGCCACAGTAAAGTATTCCCTTCCTGGGCGACCCTCGAAACCCGGCCGCGCAATGGAGATTTTAATGAAGGAGGCGTTCTAGTTAATGATTATTTGCGCAGGCCGAGAGAATCGAGGACGGCCTTGTAGCGCAGCGATTCTTTCCCCTTGAGGTACGTCAGAAGACGCCGGCGCTGGCCGACGAGCTTCAGCAGGCCACGGCGGGAGTTGAAATCCTTGTTGTGGCTCTTGAGGTGGTCCGTGATCATGGTGATCCGCTCGGTCAGCAGCGCGATCTGGACTTCCGGCGACCCGGTGTCCGACTCATGAATCCGGTACTGCCCGATGAGATCCTTCTTCTTTTCAGTCAACAAGCCCATGTTCTTTCGCCCTTCTCCTCTCGAATGTTCGCTTTTACGATGGTTTACGGAATGTTCATTTATAGCACAACGCGGAAAGCGTGTAAATCATATGCCCCGGACGATCGACCAGCCGCCCGCGGGATCACGCGAGACCAGGGCCACCGGGTCGCCATCCTCGCGGACGAGAAGCCCGACGCCGCCCTCGCCCGGCTCGAACCCGTCGAGCCATGCCTGCGGCGTGCGCCCCTGTCGAACCGCGTCGACGCCCTGGGGGGGAATCGTTCGGGAGGGGACGTGCGCCAGCGCCTGCGGGATGGGGATGACGCCGGCCTGGAGGGAACCGTCCTTCGCGGCCTGCTCGAGCTGCTCGAGTGTCAAAGCGCTGGAGACGTGGAACGGGCCGCAGCGCGTCCGGCGAAGGGCGGCGACCGCCATCGGGACGCCGAACAGGGCGCCGAGGTCGCGCGAGAGCGACCGGACGTAAAAACCTTTCGAGCAGGCGATCCGCATCCGGAAACCGTCGGCGTAGACGGAAAGCAGCTCGGCCTCGGTCACGGTCACCCTGCGCGGGGCAAGCTCGACCGCCTCCCCCCGGCGCGCCAGTTTGTAGGACCTGACGCCGTCGACCTTGATCGCGGAGACCGGCGGCGGCGTCTGCATCCAGCTTCCGACGAGCGCGCCCACCGCCTCCCGCACGACCGCCTCGGGCACCGTGGCTCCTTGGAGCTCCGTGACCGGCTTGCCCGTGACGTCGCCCGTATCGGTCGAGAGGCCGAACCGGAAGGCGACCTCGTATTCCTTGTCCTGGACGGTGAGATACCCGGCGATCTTGGTGGCGCGCCCCGCGCAGATCGGCAGGACTCCGGTCGCCATCGGGTCGAGCGTCCCCGCGTGCCCGCACTTCTTTTCCCGGAGGATGCGCCCGACGAGCTGGACCGCCCTGAATGAGGTGATGCCGCCGGGCTTGTCGAGGACGATGACGCCGCAGGTCACGTAAGCGCCGATTCCAGCGCCGCGAAGATCTTGCCCTTGACCTCTGGAAGCGTGCCGTTGACGGTGCACCCCGACGCGTTCCGGTGACCTCCCCCGCCGAAGCGGGAGGAGACTTCGGCCACGTCGACGCGCCCCTTGGAGCGGAAGCTGACGCGCCAGCTGCCGTCCCCTTCCTCTCGGAAAGAAACGGCGACCTCGACACCTGCGATCGAACGCGGGTAGTTGATGAAACCCTCGAGGAAGTCGCGCGAGGCAGAGAAATCGGCAAGGTCCTGCCGGGTAGTCGTGATCGAGGCGAACCGGCCGGAGGGCGACAGCTCGAGCGAGTCGAGCACGCGGCCCAGCAATCTGACGCGATCGGTTTCCTGAGACTCGAAGAGATGCTCCGAAACTTTCCAGGGGTCGATGCCCAGCGCCACCATCTCCCCGGCGACGTGGAACGCCTCGGGATTCGCGCTCGAATAGTGGAACGAGCCGGTGTCGGTCAACACCGACACGTAGATGTTGAGGGCGACGTCGAGCCCGATCGGCTGCCCCATGGCCGCGAGCAGCCGATGGATGAGCAGCCCCGTGGCCGCGGCGGTCGGGTCGATCAGCCGAAGATCGCCATGGGCCCCATTGGTCTTGTGGTGGTCGATGTTGACGAGGAGCGGGCTGCGCGACAGGACGGAGCCGACGCGGCCGGTGCGCTCGGGGGAGCCGCAATCGACGATCACCGAGACCGGGTAGTCGGTCCCGTCGTCTTCGAAGATGATGGTGTCGACGCCGGGAAGAAATCGGAGGTTGGCGGGCACCGGGTCGGCGTTGAGCACCGTCGCCACCTTCCCCATCCGGCGCAGCGCGAGCGCCAGCGCAAGCTCGGAGCCGATGGCGTCGCCTTCGGGATTTTCGTGGCAGGCGATGAGGAAGCGGTCGTTCTCGCGGAAGACGCGGCCGATGGCCTCGATGTCATTCATCGTCGCTCCCCTCCTCTTTCGGCGACTCGGGGGCGGGGACCGCCTCCTTCGCGACCATATCGAGCAGGTGGTCGATGCGGGCGACCTTGTTGAATGCGTCGTCGTGGAAGAAGGTCAGCTCGGGGGAATAGCGCATGTTCAGGGCGTGACCGACCTCGGCGCGCAGGAAGCCGTTGCAGCGGCGGAGCGCCCGGGCCGCCTCCCGGCGCTCGTCGTCGGTGCCAAGCACGGAATAGTTGACGCGCGCCAGCTTGAGGTCGGGCGTCACACGGACCTCGGTGATGGTCACGTGCGCCACGCCCGGGTCCTTGACCTTGAACTGGAGGATCATGGACAGCTCTTCCCGGATTCGTTCGCCCACCCGGACGGGCCTGTCGCCGCGGCCTTTCACGTCGAGCCCTCCTCGATGTCGATCAATTCGACCCGGCTGTCGAGCAATTCGACCTCGCCGTCGGTTCCGATCTGGTTCCGGATGCGGTCCATCATCGATTGCGCCAGCCCCGCGTCTGTGGTCGCCAGGGCGACGCCGATGCGTCCCCGCTGCCACAGGTCGTGGAACGCGGTCTCGGCCACGGAGACCGGAAACCGGGAGCGTAGCCGTGCGACAACGCTCGAGAGACGCTGCCGCTTGTCCTTCAGCGACTGCGCGTCCAAAAAGCGGAGGTCGGCGATCAGCACGGCAACCAGCACGGCTAGCGCTTCGCCCCGCATGCGGGCACTAGAGAACCCCGGCAACCTTCTCGATGGTGTACGCCTCGATCTGGTCGCCCACCTGGAGGTCGTTGTAGCCTTCGATGCCCAGGCCGCACTCGAACCCTTCGAGCACTTCCTTCGCGTCGTCCTTGAACCGCTTGAGCGACGCAAGCTTGCCGTCGAAGACGACGACATTGTCGCGGAGCAAACGGACGTTGGATGTGCGCATGATCTTGCCCGAGAGCACCTTGCAGCCGGCGATGGTCCCGACTTTGGAAATGTGGAAGGTCTCGCGGATCTCGACGCGGCCCTGCACCACTTCCTTGAGCGTCGGGGAGAGTAGCCCTTCCATCGCCTTCCGGATGTCGTCGACGACATCGTAGATGACCGAGTAGAGGTGGACGTCGACCCCGTCGCGCTCGGCGATCTCGCCGGCCCGGGTCTCGGGCCGGACGTTGAAGCCGATAATGACCGCCTGCGAGGCGGAGGCCAGCATGACGTCGGATTCGGAGATGCCGCCCACGCCGTTGCGGATGATGTTGACCTTGGCCTTGGCGCCGGAAAGTTTCTCGAGGGAGACCTTGAGCGCCTCCATCGACCCCTGCACGTCGGCCTTGATGATGATATTGAGCTCCTTCAGGTCGCCGTCCTCGATCCGTCGATGCAGGTCTTCGAGGCTCATGCGGGGACGGACGACCGCCTTCTCGCGCTCCTTGTCGGCGCGGTAGAGGGCGATCTGGCGCGCGGTGCGTTCGTCCTTGATCGCGGCGAACTTCTGGCCCGCCTCGGGCAGGCCGTTAAGCCCCTGGATCTCGACCGGCGTGCCGGGGCCCGCGATGTCCTGACGCTTGCCGCGGGAGTTGGACAGCGCCCGGACGCGCCCGTAGTTGGAGCCGATGACGATCGGGTCGCCGACCTTGAGCGTCCCGTCCTGGACGAGGACCGTGGCGATCACGCCGCGGCCTTTTTCGATGCGCGACTCGATGACGGTGCCGCGCGAGAGCTTGTCGGGGTTGGCCTTGAGCTCGAGCACGTCGGCCTGCAGCAGCACCAGCTCGATCAGCGCGTCGATGCCCTCCCGCTTCTTGGCGGAGATGTTGGCGAAGAGCGTGGTGCCGCCCCACTCCTCGGGCTGGAGTCCGTGATCGGACAGCTGCTGGCGGATGCGGTCGGGCTGCGCCCCCGGCTTGTCGATCTTGTTGACCGCCACGACGATCGGCACGCCGGCCGCCTTGGCATGGTCGATCGCCTCGATGGTCTGCGGCATCACACCGTCGTCGGCGCTGACGACCAGGATGACGATATCGGTCACGGACGCCCCGCGGGCGCGCATGGCGGTGAACGCCTCATGGCCCGGCGTGTCGAGGATGACCAGCTTGCGTCCGGCGTGCTCGACCTCGTAGGCGCCGATATGCTGGGTGATCCCGCCGGCCTCGGACCCCGTGACGTTGCTCGACCGGACCGCGTCGAGCAGGGTAGTCTTGCCGTGGTCGACATGCCCCATGATGGTCACGACAGGTGGCCTCGGCACGAGGTGTTCCTCGGGATCGGTTTCCGGGTCGAACATGCTCTCGATCTCGGGCGCCACGTTCTCGACCGTGAAGCCGTATTCCTGGGCGAGCAGGCCGGCCGTCTCGGCGTCGAGCAGTTGATTGAGCGTCGAGGGCATTCCCATCTCGAGAAGCTTCTTGATGACGTCGGACGCCTTCACGCCCATCCGGTGCGCCAGGTCGCCGACCGTGATGACCTCTTCGATCTTGAATACCCGCTTGTGAGCGGAAAGCGGCTGCGTGGAAGGGACCTTCTTTTCGCGGCCCGGCTTGCCCCGCCGCTTCTGGGCGCGCATCGGCTGGAACTGCCGGACGATGGCGGGCGCCGCGACGGGCTTTTCACCTTCAGGCTTGGCGAGCGCTTCAGGCGTTTCCGGCGCCTCGGGTACCTCGGGGGCCTCGGGGGCGGCCTCCTCGACGATCTCCTCGATGATGTGCTTCTTGAGGACGCCTTTCTGGACCTTCTTCTCGTGCGGCTTGACCTTCTTCCACTTCTTGTCCTTTTCCTTGCGTTCCTCTTCGGCCTTCTGGGCGGGCGACTTCTCGACGACCCGGACCACCGGCTCGGATGCCACGGGCTCAGGCTCGACGACCTCGGGGGCGGGAACCGCCGCGGGCCGCTCGGCGGCGGTCTCGACAGTCGGCGGAACTTCGACGGCCTCGGACTGGAGAGCATCCGCCGACTCGGCGGGCGTCGTCTCGGCTTCGCCGACGGGAGGTTCCTGGGGGGGAGGCGTGGCCGGGCCGCGGCGGAGGACGACGCGCGAGGAGCGGCGCTCCATCGTGCCGTCGGACTTGGTCACGACGGTCGGCTGCTGCGGGGGCGGCGGTGCGGACTGTTTCCGGAAATGCGCCCGCACGCGCTCGGTCAGGTCGCCTTCGATGTTGCTGGACGCCGACTTGTTCTTGAAGCCGATCTTGTCAAGGAATGCGAGGAGCTCCTTGCTGGTCTCCATTCCCAGTTCCTTGGCCAGATCGCGAACCCGCACCTTCTCCATCCAATCCCCCTGCTTTCTCGTCTTCCGCCGCCCAAAGGGCGGTCAAGCGTTCCGCCAGATCGATTCCGCTCCGGCCCATCTTCCAGCGCGCCCCGCCCTTTTCGGTGCGGATGCGCCGGGAGAAACGTTCGATGCACTCGGCCTTCCGGCACAGGTAGATGCCCCGCCCGGGACTCCTGCCTGCCGGATCGGGCGCCCAACCGGCCCCCGGCTTGCCGGCGATGCGCAGCAACAGCCGCTTGTCGCCGGTCGACCCGCATTGCACGCAGGTGCGCTGCGGGATGTGGCTACTCTTTGGAGACCCCACCGTCGGTCTCGCCGCCGGTCTCGGCCGCGCCTTCCGCTGCCGGCTCGGCAGGCGCATTTTCAGTTGCCGGTTCTGCAGGCGCATCTTCCGTCGACGGTTCATCCGTCGAAGGCACGCCTTCAGGCGGCTCGGCGACGGGCTCTTCGCCTTCGGGCTTCTTGGGCGCGAACAGACCTTCGGCCCGCTTGAGCGCGTCGTCGACCTGCCCCTCGGCGCGGACCTCGATGTGCCACCCTATCAGCTTGGAGGCGAGCTTGACGTTCTGCCCCTTCTTGCCGATCGCGAGCAGCAGCTGCTCCTCGGGGACGATGACTTCCATCGACTTGCCCGCCTCGTTGACCAGCACGCGGATGATCTCGGCGGGCTGGAGCGCGTTGCAGACGAACTTGGCGGGATCTTCGTCCCAGGCGATGATGTCGATCCGCTCGCCCCGAAGCTCCTGCACGATGCTCTGGACCCTGGAGCCCTTCATGCCGACGCAGGCGCCGACCGGGTCGACGTCGCGGTCTTTCGAGCGAACGGCGATCTTGGTGCGGAATCCCGGCTCGCGGGCGACGCTCAGGATCGACACGACGCCTTCGTAGACCTCGGGGACTTCCTGTTCGAACAGCTTGAGAATGACGCGCGGATCGGAGCGCGACAGCAGGATCTCGGGGCCGCGCGGCGTGCGGGTCACGTCCTTGATGTAGGCGCGGATGCGGTCGCCCTGGCGGTAGCGCTCGCGCGGAATCTGCTCGAAGGGCGGCATGACCGCCTCGGCCTTTCCCATGTCGACCACGAGCGTGTCGCGCTCGTAGCGCTGGACGATGCCGTTGATGATCTCGCCCTTGCGGGTGATGAACTCGTTGTAGATCACCTCGCGCTCGGCGTCCTTGACCTTCTGCATGATGATCTGGCGCGCGGTCTGCGCGGCGATGCGGCCCAGGTCCTTGGTGCTTAACCGGAAGCCCAGATTGTCGCCCTCGATCGCCTCGGGATCGAGCTCGGCCGCCTCGGCAAGCGAGATCTCGGTATCGGCGTCGTTGACCTCGGCGACGACGGTGCGGAACTCGAGGATCTCGAATTCACCCGTGTCGGGGTCGAACGTCGCCTCGAGAACCTTGTTGACACCGTATTTCTTGCGCGCGGCGCTCTCGAGCGCTTCCTTGATGGCATCGACGATGACTTGCTTGTCGATGCCCTTTTCTTTCCCGAGCTGCGCGATGATCTGACCGATATCCAGAATCATTTTTTCTTCTTTCCCTTCCCGAAGAGTTCTTCCTGGGTCGCTTCCAGGTTGGCTTTGCGGACGAGACGCATGGGGATCGACAGGGGGCCGGCCTCGCGCCGGATGACGATCGTTTCGGCGTCGGCGATTTCGAGGATGCCGACGGCATTGCGAACCCCATCGATCGGCTCGACCAGTGTGACCCGGACCCGCTTCCCGATCGCCGCGGCGTAGTGCCCGGGGCGGGTCAGCGGACGGTTGACGCCCGGTGAAGACGCCTCGAGGACGAACGGCCCTTCGACGGGATCTTCGACGTCGAGGCGCGCGCCGAACCGGCGGCTGAACGATTCGATCTCGCCGAGCTGGACGCCGCCGGCCGGCTTGTCGAGGAACACCCGGATCGAAACGCGGGGCCCCTCGGTCTCGACGCGCACGTCATACACTTCCAGGCCATCCTCGGAAGCCACCTCGGCCGCGAGCGCCATGATCTTATCGATGTCTGCATTTTTATTCCGCATGAAAAAAAAAGTGGGCGACGGCCCACTTTCCAATAATACCGAAAGTGAGTATAACACGAGCAACCCGCGACGCAATCACCGATTTCGGGACGGCTAAGGCAGGCGCAGGGTCCCCCGATATTCCGCGACCGACGCAATCTTCTCCGTACGCAGGAACGCCTCGATCCCCTCGACCACCTCGGCCGCGACCCGCGGGTTCCTGAAGTTGGCGGTGCCGATCTGGACGGCGGATGCGCCCACGAGGAGGAATTCGAGCGCGTCCTCGGCGCTCTGGATGCCGCCGATGCCGATGACGGGAATCTTGACCTTGCGGCAGACCTCCCACACCATGCGCAGCGCGACCGGCTTGATGGCGGGCCCGGATAGGCCGCCGGTCACGTTGGCCAGCTTCGGCCGGCGCGACCGGTGGTCGACCGCCAGGCCGACCAGCGTGTTGATGAGCGTCACGGCGTCGGCCCCCGCCTCCTCGGCCGCCTTCGCGATCGCACCGACGTCGGTCACGTTGGGGCTAAGCTTGACCCAGAGCGGCTTTCGGGTCGCGCGCCGTACGCGTTCGGTCAGGCGGGCGATTCCCTCGGGCGAGGAGCCGAAGGCGATGCCGCCCTCCTTCACGTTGGGGCAGGATGCGTTGACCTCGATGGCGGCAAGGGCGTCGACCTCGGAAAGCCGGGCCGCCACGGCCTCGTAATCCTCGGGCGTCTTGCCGTAGATGTTGGCCGCGAAAGTGGCGCCGGCGTCCTCGAGCCGCGGCACGACGTCGCGCACGAACCGCTCGACACCGATGTTCTGAAGACCGATGGCGTTGAGCATGCCGGAAGCCGTCTCGACGATCCGCTGGGGAGGGTTGCCGAGGACCGGTTCGCGCGACAGCCCCTTGACGATAAGGCAACCCAGCCGCGAGATGTCGTAGAACGGGGAGAATTCGAGGCCGTATCCGAACGTGCCGGATGCGGTCATCACCGGGTTCTTGATCGACAGCCCGCCGCCCAGGTTTACGGAAAGATCGGGAAGGGATATGGCAGTCACCAGACCACCTCCTTCGCGTCGAACACCGGGCCTTCCTTGCAGACGCGCCGGTAGGCCGTGGCTTCGCCGTCGCGGATCGCCGTCACGCAGCCCCAGCAGACGCCGAACCCGCAGGCCATGTGATTTTCGAGCGATGCCTGCATGGCGACGCCCGCGCCCGCGGCCAGCCCGGCCAGCCCCTTGAGCATCGGGTGGGGACCGCAGGCGAGGATCGTGATGCGCGCGAGGTCGGCAGCCGGCACCCCTTTCATTCGTTCGCGAAGGGCGTCTACCAGGGTGCCGTGGAATCCCGCCGTGCCGTCGTCTGTGCACAGGTGGAACCGGCCGGGCGCCTGGCCGCCGGGCGTCCATTCCCTGGGCGGCAGCTGGTCGCGCGTACGGCCTCCGAGGAACAGCTCGAACCCTGCCGCCTTTCGGTGCGCGAGCGCATCGACCGCCGGGAACAGGGTCGAAAAGCCGACGCCGCCGCCGACCAACCAGTAAGTTCGCCCCTCCCCGGACAGATCGAAGCCGCGCCCAAGCGGCAGCGTGAGGGAGACGGGATCGCCGTCGTGCAATCCGGAGAGGAGCGCGGTGCCGCGTCCGACAACCTTGTAGACGAACTCGACGCTGTGCCGGCCGGCGTTCGATCCGGACCGGAAGATCGCAAACGGCCGGGGAAGCAGCGGGTCGCTGCCCGGCCATCCGGAGACCATCGCGAACTGACCGGGCACGAATCGGACCGGCTCGGGCAGGTCGACTTCCATCCGGTAGAAGATCGATCCGTGCCCTTCGTTCCGGACGATCGTCCCCTTCCTGAATCCCAGTTGGCTACTTGGCATCGCTCTCCCGAATCTCACGCGACAGGAGGATGGCATCCTCCCCGGTGTCAGTATAGTACCCCTTGCGCATTCCCATGAATTCGAAGCCGTGCCCCCGGTAGAGCCGTATGGCGTCGTCATTTCCCGCCCGGACCTCGAGGTGAATGCGGTCGGCCCCGCCCCGCGCGCCGCGCCGGATGCACTCGGCGAGCAGCCGGCAGGCGACGCTCCGCCCCCGATACGCGGGGGCGACGGCGATGTTGAGAAGGTGCGACTCGCCGGCGATGGTCCAGCAGACCGCGTATCCGGCCACCCCGCCCCCTTCGGCCGGCAAGGCGACCATCGCGTCGGAATATTCGCGCCCCAGTTCCTCGGAGAACATGCCGCGGGACCAGGGCGTCGGGAAGCATTCGCGCTCGATGGCCATCACCGCGTCGAGGTCTTCCTCGGCCATGTCGCGGACCTTGACGCGCAACGGAACGCTCTTGCCTTCCCTACCAGCGGAGGAGCGTCGAAGCCCAGGTGAAGCCGGAGCCGAACGCCGCGAGGCAGACGAGATCTCCCTCGCGCAACCGGCCCTGCTCGACGCATTCGTCGAGGGCGATGGGGATGGAAGCGGCCGTCGTGTTCCCGTACCGCTCGACGTTGGAAAAGACCTTTTCAGGCGGAAGCTTGAGCGCATCGCCGACCGCCTGCGTGATGCGCAGGTTGGCCTGGTGCGGCACCAGCAGCGACAGGTCGTCGAGCGTCAGCCCGTTGGCCTCGAGCGCCTCACGGATCACCTCGGGGAAGCGCCTTACGGCGTGCGCGAACACGTAGCGGCCGTTCATATAGGGATAGTGGCGGCCGGAATCGACCATATCGTGGGAGACGCGCGGGGAATCGAGCGAGCTGGGGGCGTCGACCATCAGCTCCTTCTTGTACTTGCCCTCGGAATGGAGATGGCAGGACAGGATGCCCCGGCCGGTGTCGCAGGGACCGACGACCACGGCGCCCGCCCCGTCGGCGAAGATGACGGAAACGTCCCGCCCGCGCGTGGTCATGTCGAGGCCGGTGCTTTGCACCTCGGCCCCGACGACCAGCACCCGTTCATGCATGCCGGCCTTGACATACGCCTCGGCGACCGACAAGCCGTAAAGGAAGCCGCTGCACTGGTTGCGGACGTCGAGCGCCCCCACGTTGCGCATGCCCAGCTTCTCCTGGACGATGACGCCGTTGCCCGGGCAGACATGATCCGGGGAAAGGGTCGCGAAAACGATGAAATCGATGTCGGCGGGGGTAAGCCCCGCCTTTTCGATGGCCGCCGCCGCAGCCTGTGTGCCCAGCTCTGCGGAACCGACCCCCGTCGCGACGTAGCGGCGCTCGCGGATGCCGGTGCGTTGGACGATCCAGGCGTCGGTCGTGTCCATCAGCGTCGTCAATTCGTCATTGGGCACGACGCGCGGCGGCAACGCGCGTCCGGTCGAGAGGATCCGGGCGCCTCGCATGGAAGGCCCCCCGTCAGGCGACGAGCACGGCGCAGGCGACCACCGTGGTGTACTCGTCCTTGACGATCGCCGACTGGGTGATGTTGAAGGTCTTGTAGATCTTGTCGCTGATCTTCCAGACCTCTTTCTTTTCGTCCCAGCTCTTGTCTTCGTCGAAGTCGATGCCGAGCGTGGAGGCGAGCATCGCGGCCGCCAGGTCTTCGGCATAGTCGCCCGCCAGTTTTTCGGTCTGGCCGAACGCATGGTGCTCGCTCAGGTAGCCGTAGGTGGCCTTGTCGGAAGGCAGCGCGCAACCGACCGAGGAGGCGACCATGCGGCGCGGCTCGTCGCTGCTGCAGCGGCTCATGACGACGAAGACGACTTCGCCGGGGGAGAGGATCTTGAGCCCCTCTTCCCGCTTGATGATCTTGGCCTTGGGCGGAAAGATGCTCGAGACCTGGACCAGGTTGTATTTTTCGATTCCGGCATCCCGGAGCGCGAGCTCGAACGACGTCAGCGATTCGCGGTGCCGGCCAACGCCCTTGGTGAAGAACACACGAGTGGGAACGAACATCGACGGTATCTCCTTATAAACTTCCGGGGACTCTATTTTTCCTCGCGTTCGGCGAGGATCCAGCCCATGAGCCGGTAAGCCAGCCGGGCAGCCATGTATTCGGGCGCGACGATCCCGGCGATGGGGGCGAGCTCCATGATGTCGCAGCCGACGACGGTGCAGCCGCTCTGCATGACGTCGCGCAGGATGTCGATCGCGTCGTACCAGGTGAGGCCTCCGGGTTCCGGGGTGCCCACCGCCGGCATGATGCCCGGGTCGAAGACGTCGAGGTCGATCGAGATGTAGACGTTGCCCTTGAGGTTCCCGACGATTCCCTTGGTGACCTCGGCCAGGTTGTCGCGCACCTCGCCTGCGTAGAAGATCTTGACCTCTTCGGTCTTGCGGAGGAACCGGTCTTCCTCCTCGGACATGCTCCGGATGCCCACCTGGATCAGGTTGACGCCGGCTTCGACGATTCGGCGGGCGACGCAGGCGTGGTTGAGCTTGCTGCCGAGATATTCGTCGCGCAGGTCGGCGTGGGCATCGAAATAGATCACCGTCAGGTCTTCGTGCCGCTTGCGGAGCGCGTTGACCGCCCCGATGGTGCCGGTGTGTTCCCCGCCGAGCAGGATCGGAAACTTCCCCGCCTTGACCGTGGCGGAAACCCGCTTCTCGACTTCGCCCAGCGTCGCCTCGGCCCCTTCGGCGTCACGGGCGACGTCGGCCGCGGTGAAGATGCCTTCGCGGTAGGGAGCGAGCTTTGTTTCCTCATCGAACAGTTCCATGTGCTGGGAGGCGTCGAGGATGGCCCGGGGGCCGTTGCGGGAGCCCGAAACGTAGCTCGCGGTCAGGTCGACGGGAAATGGAATGATCGCGAACGACGCATCTTCCCACGTCGAGTACTTGTCGGGTATTCCGCCGAAGGTGACGGCATAGGGTTTCAAGGGTGTCCTCCTGGTTCGGATTGCGCTTTCCGGTGGGCTGATTTTATCCTGACGGCGACTCGATAGACAATAAAATAGGCCACACCGGCCGCGATCAGGCCCAAAAGCGTGGTTCCCAGGAGCAGCGGCGCCACGATCGGCTTCGCAGTGAAGTAGATGGACTTGATATCCCACGATTCGAACCGGATCCCCCTGATCCGGACCCCGAGCAGCCGGCCCCCGATCCAGGTGCATCCGTAGAACACGAACGGCATCGTGTAGGGATTGTTGACCCAGGCGCCCGCGATCGCGGCGACCTTGCTCCAGCGGAAAACCAGCGCCAGCAGGACCGCTCCCGCGGTATGCAGGAACAGGAACGGCGTAAAGCTCATGAAGACCCCCGCGGCGAAGCCGGCGGCGATCGCGTGTTCCTCGGCCTCGGCATGGATCTCGGCGAGCAGCTTGGCCTTGATGCGGGCGATCGGGATCATGTGTGCAGGCGCAGGTCACGCAACAAAAGGCGGACCGTGCGGTTTCCCCGGAAGAACGAGAGCTGCGGAGTAAAAAGCAGGTCGATCAGGGCGCCCGGCCGAACCCCGCCGTCGGCCCGGTTGAAGGCGGAGACCTCGAAGTGCCCCCCATTCCCCTCGACATCGAAGCTCAGGTGACGTCCGTCGGGTCCGAACGTCCGGGTACGGGTGACCTGGAGCCGGTCGGCGCGCAATATCGGCTCGCGATTTCCCATTCCGAAGGGGCGGACCCGGTCCCATTCCTCGAGCAGCGCCGGAGTCACGTCGGACAGCCGCACCTCGGCATCGACCTCGATCTTGGGCAGCGTTCCCCCTGCTCCCTTCGCGGCCGCAAGGGCCAAGGCGGAAAGCCCGTCCCGGAGGGCGGGAATGTTCCGGACGGGAAGCGAGATGCCGGCGGCCTGGCTGTGCCCCCCATAACGGGTCAGCAGCGAAGCGAGCCCGTCGAGCGCCGTCACGATCGGGAATCCCTCGACGCTGCGGCACGAACCGGTCGCTTCGTCGCCGTCGATGCTCATCAGGACCACGGGGCAATGGCACCGCTCGACGATCTTGGAGGCGACGATCCCCAGGATGCCCAGGTGCCAGCCTGCGTCCGCCAGCACGATGGCGCCGGGGTCCGCCGCGTCGTCCGAAAGGTCGGCCAGCCGGGCCTCGACGCTTTTGAGGATCAGCTCTTCCTCGCGCTGCCGGCGAGCGTTCTCGGTGTGAAGCTCCTGCGCGAGCCGGGCGGCCTCGACCGGGTCGGACGTCACCAGGAGGGCAGCGCTGCGGTTGGAATCGCCCAGCCTCCCCGCCGCATTGAGACGGGGCGCCACGCGAAAGCCGAGGTCGGTCTCGTTGGCCGTGGGAGGAGAGATCCCCGAAAGCTGCATCAGCGCCGCGATGCCCGCGCGCGGCCGTCTCCGGATCTGTTCGAGCCCGGCGCGGACCAGGATCCTGTTGTCGCCGCGCAGCGGCACCATGTCGGCCACGGTGCCCAGCGCAACGAGGTCGAGGTAGCGCACGAGATCGGGCTCGGGCGCCGCCGCGAAGAACCCCTTTTCGCGTAGCGTACGTCGGAGACCGCACAGCAGCATGAACACGACGCCGACGCCGGCGAGTTCCTTGACGGGATAGTCGCAGCCGTCCTGCTTCGGATTGACGATCGCGTAGGCGGGCGGAAGCACACTGCCGGGAAGGTGGTGGTCGGTCACGATTACGTCGATCCCCGACTCGGAGGCGGCCCGGATCGTGTCGACGTCGGAGATGCCGCAGTCGACCGTGACGACGAGGCGACGGCCCTCGTTCGAGGCGCCGAGAAGATGCTCGGGCTTTAGCCCATACCCGTCGATGATCCTGTGATTCTGGTGGATTCGAACCGGATAGCCTTCGACCAGGTCTTTGAGGAAGAGGTAGAGGATCGCCGCCCCGGTGGCGCCGTCGACGTCGTAATCGGCATAGATGAGGAGAGGCTCGCGAGAAACCACGGCCTCGGCCAGGCGGGAGGCCGCCTTGTCGAGACCGCGCATCGGGAACGGGGAGGCAAGCTCGGGAAGGCCGCCGGACAGGAAGCGGACGGCCTCTTCGGGGTCGGTCAGCCCCCGGTTGGCCAGGACCCGGGAAGAAGTTGGGGAAAGGCCGGTCCTGCGGGCGATTTCCCGGACAATGCCTTCATCCGGGGATCGCAGAAGCCACTGCCGCTGGAGCCGGCCATTCACCCCTATCCCTTGGCCTCGACCTTGCGTTCGCCCTTGAGATATGCCACGACGGGGCTCGCGACGAAGACGGACGAATAGGTGCCGATCACCACGCCGATGGTCAACGCCAGCGCGAAGTCCTTGAGGACGACGCCCCCGAACATGAGCAGCGAGAGGCAGCAGAGGAAAACCGTGAGCGAGGTGACGATGGTGCGGCTGAGCACCTCGTTGACGCTGTGGTTGACGGTATCGTAGAAATTGCCCTTCTTCCGGAGGTGAAGGTTCTCGCGGATCCGGTCGAAGACGACGACCGTGTCGGTCAGCGAGTAGCCGCCGATGGTGAGAAGCGCCGTGATGAAGAGCAGATCCATCTCGCGGCCCAGGAGGAAGAAGATGCCGATCATGGCCGCGATGTCGTGGAAGGTCGCGATCGCGGCGCCGACCCCGAACTTGAACTCGAAGCGGTAGGCCAGGTAGCCGATGATCGCGATCGCGGAGACAAGCATCGCCAGGGCGGCGTCTCCCCGAAGCTTCTGGCCGACGGCCGGCCCGATCTCGGAGACGCTTTCGACCGCCGGGGGATTGTCGGGCATCCCCGTCCGGAGCGAATTGACCACCGCGTCGGCGACCATCTTCTCTTCCTTCCCCTTGGCGCCCACCTTGACGAGGAGAATGTTCTCGCCCTCGACCCACTGCAACCCCGCGTGCCCGAGCCCGGCGGCGCCGAGAAGGCCGCGCGCCTTGTCGAGATCGACCGGCGCCTTGAACTTGAGCTGGAGCGAGGTGCCGCCGGCCAAATCGATGCCAAGGTTGCCGTTCCCCCGGTAGATCTGGACGAGCGCAAACACGCAAAGGAGGATCAGTGCCCCTGAAAAGACGAAGGCGAACTTGCGCAGCCCCATGAAGTCGATATTGGTTCCCTTGATAAGTTCGATCATGCCGCGATATCCCCTGTCTCTCGCCTTAGATGCTGAGGGCCTGCATCGGCCGCTTGGCGTTGATGTAGTCGAATACGACCTTGGTGCAGACGAGCGCCGTGAAGAGGTTGATGGCGACGCCCATGGAAAGCGTCACGGCAAACCCCTTGATCGGACCCGTGCCGAACTGGAACAGGATCATCGCCGTGATCAGCGTGGTGACGTGCGAGTCGACGACGGTCCAGAACGCCTTGTCATAGCCTGCGTCGATGGCCGCCCGGACCGCCTTTCCGCCGCGGATCTCTTCGCGGATGCGCTCGAAAATGAGGACGTTGGAATCGACCGCCATGCCGATGGCGAGGATGACGCCCGCGATGCCGGGGAGCGTCATCGTCGCCTCGAGCAGCGACATGCCCGCGAGCAGGAACATGATGTTGAACACGAGGGCGAAGTCGGCGATCAGCCCCGCGAACTTGTAGTAAAAGCCCATGAACAGGACGACCAGGATGGCGCCGATAAGCGCCGCGCGCACGCCCTTGTGAATCGAGTCCTGCCCGAGCGACGGCCCGACGGAGATGTTCTGGATGACCTTGACCGGCGCGGGGAGCGAGCCAGCCCGTAGGACGATGGCCAGATCGGAGGCCTGCTCGGCGCTGAAACTGCCGGTGATCTGGGCGTCGCCGCCCGAGATGCGTTCGTTGATGACCGGCGCGCTGTAGATGGTGTCGTCGAGAACGATCGCCAACCGCTTCTTGACGTTCTCGGCCGTGATGCGGTCGAACACCTTGGTGCCCTGGGGGTTGAAGGACAGCGAGACGTAGGTGCCGGCCCCCTGCTTGGAGCCGAAGTTGACCTTGGCGCTCTTGATCGTGTCGCCTGTAAGCAGCGCCCGCTTCTTGACGACCAGGGGGGTCTTGGTGACGCGCCCGGTGGACGGGTCGGTGGACTTTTCATAAAGCAGCTGGCTGTCTTCGGGGATGTTGCCCTTCATCGCTTCTTCGACGCTGGCGCCTTCGTCGACGATCTTGAACTCGAGCAGCGCGGTCTTGCCCACCAGCTCGATGGCGCGCTGCTGGTCCTTGACGCCGGGCAACTGGACGACGATGTGGTTCTCGCCCTCGGCGACGATCTGCGGCTCGCGCACCCCGAACTGGTCGATGCGGTTGCGGATCGTCTCGACGCTCTGGCTGACGGCGTTGCCCCGGATGTTGTCGACCTCGGCCTTCTTCATCCGGCCAGTGATGGTCGCGCCTTCGGCAGTCGCCGTTCCGAGCGTCAGGTCGAGCGACGGCATCTCTTCCTTGAGCGTGCCGAGCGCCTTGTCGGCGAAATCACCGGGGGGAAGCTTGAGCGCGAAGCCGTCGATGCCGGCCTTCTGCCAGCCGAGGACGGGGATGCCCTTGTCGCGCAACAGGGCCCGCGAGTCGTCGGCGTAGCGCGAGGCGGTGTTCTCGATGGCCTTGTCGATCTCGACGGCCAGGCGCAGGTATACGCCGCCCTGAAGGTCGAGTCCCAAGTGGATCCGGGGCATCTTGTCCAGCAGGGAGCCTGGCTTCGGATCGGTCAGGCTGGGCAGAATCAGCACGATGGAGACCGCCGTCAATACGGCGATCAGCGTGGCTCGCCACGTGATGCTTTTCCACATGTCGGGTGTTGCTCCTTTCGATGCCTGTTATTCCTTGGAGGCCTTGGCCTCGACGGCCGCGGATTCCTGGGCGGGGCCGGCGATGCCGTTGCGCGCCACCTTGACCCGGATCTTGTCGGCGATCTCGAGCGTGATGGCCTGCTCGGTCAGGCCGGTGATCTGGCCGAAAAGCCCGCCGGTGGTGATGACCCGGTCGCCGACCTTGAGCGCCTTGAGAAATTCCTGATGCTTCTTGGCCTGCTTCTGCTGGGGACGGATCAGCAGGAAATAGAAGATGACGAACATGAGCAGAAGCGGGGCAAGCTGCGCGATGCTGCCGAGCCCTCCTCCCGCTCCGCCGCCGCTGCCGCTCGGGCCCATCGCGTACGCTACACCGGTGAAAAACATCATGACGGGAGAACCTCCGGTAATTTTGCTAACGGTTGTCGTAAACGCCCGATTCTTTCACAAATCGCCCCAGATTTCCACGGGCAATTGCGTCACGGATGCGCGCCATCCAGCCGGCATAGAAGTGCAGGTTGTGGACGGTCAGGAGGACGGAGGACAGCACCTCGTGCTGCAGGTACAGGTGCCGAAGATAGGCGCGGGAAAAGGTCCTGCAGGTGTGGCAATCGCACGCCTCGTCGAGGGGGGCCGGATCGTCGGCGTATTGCGCCTGCTTGATCGTGAGCGTCCCCGCCGAGGTGAACAGCGTGCCGTTCCGGGCGTTGCGCGTGGGCATGACGCAGTCGAACATGTCGACCCCGCAGGAGACCGCGTGAAGGATATCCTGCGGCGTCCCGACGCCCATCAGGTAGCGCGGCTTGCTCTCGGGCAGGAGCGGCGCCGTGTGGGCGACCGTTCCCCACTGCAGCTCCTTGCCCTCGCCGACACTCACCCCGCCGATCGCGTAGCCGGGAAAGTCGAGCGCCACCAGCTCGGCCGCGCTGCGCGCCCGGAGATCGGGATGCATCCCTCCCTGGACGATGGCGAAGATGCCGCCTTCTTCGCGCCGCGCGGCGTCCCGGCACCGCTTCGCCCAGTCGGTCGTGCGCCGGAGCGCCTCTTCGACCGCACTCCGGTCGGCCGGGTATCCCACGCATTCGTCGAACGCCATCCGGATATCGGAGCCCAGCGCCTCCTGGATGGAGGTCGCGAGCTCCGGCGTGAGCGAATGGAGCGACCCGTCGATGTGCGAGCGGAAGGTGACGCCCTCATCCTGCACCTTTCGCAACGTGGCCAGGGAGAACACCTGGAAGCCGCCGCTGTCGGTCAGGATATTGCGATCCCACCCCATGAACTTGTGGAGCCCACCCAGGCGACGGATCCGCTCGTGGCCGGGGCGAAGGTAAAGATGGTAGGTGTTCGACAGGATGCAACCGAAACCGCTCGCCTTGAGCTGCTCTGGCAGCATCCCCTTGACGGTGGCCGAGGTGCCGACCGGCATAAACGCCGGCGTGTCGAACGACCCGTGCTCGGTGGTAACGATCCCGTTCCGTGCGGCGGTGTCCGCGCAGCGGGCGGTCACCTGGAAAGCGATGGGCAAGCGTGCCTCCGATCGTTCTGGTCAGGGTTTTCCGGCGGGGATCCGGCGGCCGGAAGCGTCGAGGAATGGCTGGTTCCGCATGCCGGCACGCCAGGCGGCATACCGGAGCGAGGTGGCGAGGACGCCCAGCCCGTACTGCACGCTGCGCCGGAAATTGATCGAGGACGCCTCGGGCATGTAGCGGGTCGGGCAGGAGATCTCCCCGATCCTGAAGCCAAATCGGATCGCCTGCACCAGCATCTGGTTGTCGAAGACGAAGTCGTCGGAGTTCTCGAGCAGCGGCAGCGTCTCGAGCACCTTCCGGCCGAACGCCCGGAAGCCGGTGTGGTACTCGGAAAGCTTCTGGCCGACGAGCCAGTTCTGCGCCAGCGTCAGGATGCGGTTGCTGACATATTTGTAGAAGGGCATCCCGCCCTTCCTCGCACCGGTCCCGAGGATGCGAGAACCCAGCACGACGTCGAACTCTCCCGACGCGATCATGCCCGCCATCGCGGGAATCAGCTTCGGCGTGTACTGGTAGTCGGGGTGAAGCATGACGACGATATCGGCTCCCGCTTTCAGCGCGGCTTCGTAGCAGGTCTTCTGGTTGCCGCCGTAGCCGCGGTTCTCGGGGTGGGCGATGTATGTGATCCCGATCCGGCGCGCCTCGTCGATCGTTCGGTCGCGAGAATGGTCGTCGACCAGGATCACCTGGTCGACGATATCCAACGGAATCTCGCCGTAGGTCCATGCCAGCGTCTTCTCGGCGTTGTAGGCCGGCATGACGACGACGATCTTGAGCCCGTGCATCATAGTGGCCGATTATAGCTTTCGATCGCGTCCGCGTCGAACTTCCTTCTCAGGCCGCCGGCGTTCATGCAGCGGGATTCGGTCAGTATCGGTTGGGAGCGACGTCCCCGGCAGGATGGTAGCGCGGATCGCGCGCGACGACGCTTCCGCCCGACGGCTCGGCCGAGCCCGGGGCAAGGACGACGACCGGCTCCGAAATTCCCATCGCATTGTCCGAGGGCGAGGTGTCTTCAGGCGCATAGACCTCGCCCTTGATCCGGTATTCGCCGGGCGCGATGCCATTCGTGTCCCAAGTGAACGATTCCTTCGTCAGGCGGCCCCCCTCCCCGCCCCAACCGAAGGTGTAGAAATGGCCGTCGACTTCGCGACCGTTGGCCGTGACGCGGGCCCATACGGTCCCGGCCCCTTCCGCATGGTTCTCGACGACCATCTCGATCCGGACCGGCTCCCCCGGGTGCACCCGGCTGGGGGTCACCCGAATCTCGCGCACGATCAGGTTGACGTCCATGCCTCCCCCTCCGCCTTCATCCATCGCCAGCCGGCCCCCGGACGCCCGTGCGGCAAGCGGCGAGAGCGCACAGGCCAAGATCATCCCAAGGATGAGCGACATTGCCCTTTTCATGGCGATCCCCTCCCCTGCTTGTGATGTCGGAAAGCCGGGGCGGATTCGCCCCGCAGGAGGAGATTATCGCGCGAAACGGTTCGCAGCTTCCACGACGGCATCGATCTCGTCGTCGGTGTGCCCGATCGAGCAGGGAAGGCTGACGATCATGTCCGCCGCGGCTTCGGCGACGGGATAGCGGCCTCCTCCAGATCCCGACAGCAAGGGTTGCCGACTGGCCGAGACGGGATAGTGGATCTCGGTCCCGATCCCGCGGGCTTCGAGATATTCGCGGAATTCGTCCCGGCGCGGATGAAGCACCGGGTAGAGGTGCCGGGCGCAGTTGGCCCCGGGAACCGCAACCGGCCGGCGGAATGCGGGGGAGAGCCCCCGGTCGTACGTCGAGGCGATCGCGTTCTTCCGTCGGCAGATCTCTTCGAGATGCGGAAGCTTCGCAAGCAGGAATGCCGCCTGCAGGGCATCGAGCCGGGAATTGAATCCGACCGCCCCCGCAATGCCCCGTGCGCGATAGCCGTAATTCCTGAGCATCCGGACCGAGGCCGCCGTCGCATCATCGTTCGTGGCCACGGCTCCACCGTCTCCGAGCGCCCCCAGGTTTTTCGTGGGATAGAAGCTGAAGGCCGAAGCGTCTCCGAACGAGCCGACAGGACGCCCCCGAAAGGAAGCGCCCTGTGCCTGCGCGCAATCCTCCACGATACGCAATCCGCGCTCGGACGCGATCGCGCCGATCGACTTCATGTCGCAGACGAGCCCGTACAGGTGGACCGGCAGGATCGCCACCGTGCGCGGCGTCAACCGCCGTACGACGTCGGCGGGGTCGAGCTGGAGCGTGCCGGGATCGGGATCGGAAAGGACCGGCGTCAGGCCGCATCGCATCACCGCGAGGATCGTGGCCATGCAAGTGTTGGCCGGAACCACGACCTCCCCTTCGCGGAGCCCGATCGCCATGAATGCGAGGGCGATCGCATCGAACCCGGAGCCGACGCCGATCGCATGCCGCATCCCGAGGGAGTCGGCCAGCGCAGCCTCGAACGCCTCGACCTGTCCGCCCAGGATGTACCGCCCGGAGGCGAGCGTATCTTCGAATGCCCTCCGAAGCGCCGCCTCGAAGGGACGGTTGGCGCGCGCAAGTTCCTCGAACGGGATCAAGGGTACGGCTCGTCGATATAGTCGCCCGGGTCGTACGCTTCGGACGCCATCACCAGGAGGACCGCATCGGGGCTGAGGTTTCGGATGAGGTGCCAGTCGCTCGCATCGAGAAGGAGCCCCGTATGCGGATTCTCGAGGGGAAACGAGCGGTCCCCCGAGCCGTCGTTCACGCGGATCTCGCACCGCCCGGCGACGCAGACGAGCAGCTGCCGGTTGACCTTGTGTCGATGCCCGGCCCGGGTGACGCCGGGGGCGGTCCCGTAGATGTAGTAGATGCGTCGAACGGGGAACGGAAGGTCGGCGTCGAGGACGGACAGGGAACCGCGACGGTCCTCGAACGTGGGGATATCCAGGAGGAAGGCCACGGGAGCGCGGGGTCAGTTGGAGGCGGCGGCCTGGTCGACTTGCAGGCGGGTGCCGTTGACGACGCCCGGCGTGTTCAGGGCGACCGGGTTTTCGGGCTCCAGCTCGAGCGCGTTGCGAAGACACCGGTCGGCCCCCCCGGCGGCCGCGATCGCCAGGCCCACCGGAAGAATCGCCGGCAGCAGGAAGTCGAGGGTCTTTCCCTTCGGCATCATCCGGGCCGCTTCGCCTGGCACCAGACCGATAGACCGGCGGGCAGCGACCCGAGGTCGAGGAACGCGTTTTCAACGCGCATCGCCAGTGCCAGCAGGGCGTTCAAGGGAGCCGGGAGGGGACGCAGCTCCG
Organism: Candidatus Deferrimicrobiaceae bacterium; assembly: GCA_036504035.1. Lineage (NCBI taxonomy): Bacteria > Candidatus Deferrimicrobiota > Candidatus Deferrimicrobia > Candidatus Deferrimicrobiales > Candidatus Deferrimicrobiaceae > Candidatus Deferrimicrobiaceae bacterium. Next base: position 183,101 of record DASXVV010000014.1, on the reverse strand, counting down.
ACGCGCCTCCCCGATCGACCCGGGAGCCGGCTTTCTCGACGAGGCAACGCCGGATGAACGCGAAAGGCAGGGCTGCAAGGTTGCGATAGGTCAGCTCGACGATCTCGAAGCCGGCAGCGAGGACCAGCCGGCGGACGGCCTCCGCGGTGTAACGGCGCGCCCCGTGGACACGGAGGTCGTGACGACCGGCGAGCCGACGATAGGCGGGAACCTGCAGGAGAAATATCCCGCCGGGCCTGAGAACCCGCCCGCACTCGCGCAGCGCGGCGCCCTCGTCGGCGACGGCCCGGTGGTAGATCACGTCGAGCGCCAGGACCGCGTCGAAACTTTCGGAGCGGAAAGGAAGCGCGCAGGCGGAGGCAGCGCACAAGCCACGGAGCCCCCGCTCCCGGGAAAGCTCCAGAGCAACCCGCGAACAGTCGACGCCCACGGCCTGGCGGTCGCGAAAGCGATCGAGCATGCCGCCCGTCCCGCACCCGACGTCGAGGATCCGCTGCGAATCGCCGAGCCGGTCGAGCGCGAGGGCGCGAAGCCCCCTGTACCACCAGTGGTCGTCCTCGACGGCCCGCATGGCGGCGTACTCGCTACTTTCCATCGGTGCCTTCGACGACCTGGCGAACCACGTACTGCGGGGTCCCGTTGACCGTCAGGACCAGCTGGCCGAGATATTCCCCCACCACGCCGAGGATGAGCAGCTGAACCCCGGAAAACAGGGTAATCGCCACGATCAGCGACGGCCAGCCGATCGGGAGGCCCGGATTCTGCAGTTTTTCGACGGTGGCATAGACGGCGCCGGCGATGCCGAGCAGGCTGAAGAATACGCCCAGCAGCGTGCTCACCCGCAGCGGAACGACCGAGAAGTTGACCGACATGGTTGCCCAGAGGCGGAGCAGCTTCGACGCGGTGTAGCCGGAGCGGTCTTTCCGGGTCGGGGCGTGCGTGGTCGTGATGACGCCGATGTTCCGCGTGACGCGGAGCGCGAGGCCGTCGACGTAGGGGAACGGTCCGCGGTAGGCGGTGACATGGTTGACCGCGAACCGGCTGAGGCACTTGAAGCTGGAGAGGTACAGGCCATCGGGGAGCTTCATGAGGCGTCGCGCCGCCGCGTTGACCAGACGACTGCCCAGGTTCCTGGCCCAGTGATGCCGCTTGACGGGATAGGCAGCGAAGACGATGTCGCGGCCGGACCGCACCGCCTCGTCGGCCAGCCGGTAGGCCTCGGCGGGTGGGTTCTGGAAATCGTCGTCCATGATGACGCAGAAATCGCCGGTCGCGTGGGCCAGGCCGGCCATGACGGCATTGTGCTCGCCGACGTTGCGGGCGAGATCGACGAAAGTGACGGTCCCGGAGTGCCGGCGGGCGATCCCGGTGCAGATGGCGCGCGAGGCGTCGAAGCTGGCGTCGTTGACGAGGACGACCTGGAGGCGATAGCCGGGATTCGCGGATACGACGGCGTCGGTCAACGTCTCGATGGTCGTGGCGCCGTTGTAGACGGGAATGACGATCGAAAGGCGAACCCGGGACTCGATCGATCCGGGGAATCGGGACGGCCGGGGGGAAGCGTCGGCCGCGTACGGCGTGAGGACACTCTGCATCGGTCCAGTCTAGCGGCCCGGCCCGGCCCGGGAATCAGGTGAACACCTGACCGACCCTCTTCCTCCGGGGATTATTCGGCCAACCCTTCCTTGATGGCGTAGATGGCGATCTGGGCGGTCTTGTGAAACCCCAGCTTGTCCATGACATGCTGCCGGTGCGTCTCGACGGTCTTGACCCCGATCCCGAGCTGCACGGCGATCTCCCGGGTCGTCTTGCCGGCAGCGATCAGGGAAACGACCTCCCGCTCGCGCGGTGTGAGCGTTTCCTGCATCTCCCCGTTGCCCGATCCGGACAACGCGGCCCTCACCGGGGCACTCAGGAAGCGGCTGCCCCCGACGATCGAGGCGATCGCCTGCTCCAGGTCGTCGAACGCCTCCTCCTTCAGCATGTAGCCGTCGGCGCCGGATTCGAGGGCGCGCCGGACGCTTGACGCCTCCTTGTGCATCGACAGGATGAGCACCTTGACCGGGAGGCCTTCGGCCCGGATCCTGCGCGTCACCTCGAAGCCGTCCATGACCGGCATGGAGATATCGAGGATCAGCACGTCGGGGCGAAGCTCCCGGGTCATGGACAACGCCTCGCTCCCATCGCGCGCGCTGCCCGCCAGGAGGACCTGCTCACGGCCGGACAGCAGCTCGGACAGCCCCTGCCGGAAGATCGCGTGGTCGTCGGCGATCAGGACGCGGATCATGGCAGCGGCACCTCCAGGGTCACGGTCGTTCCGGCACCCGGGACGCTCTCCAGGGAGCAGCGCCCCCCCAGGAGCTCTGCCCGCTCCTGCATCGTGGTCAGACCGATGCCGGCGGGCTTCCCTTCCCCGGCGACGATCCCGACCCCGTTGTCGGACACCTTCAGGATCATCTCTTTCTCCGAACGGTACAGCGAGACGTCGATCCGGGTGGCCCGGGCATGCTTGACCACGTTGGACAGGATCTCCTGGAGGGCGCGGTAGAGGTTGTCCTTGACCCGGGATGGCGGGTCGTCCATCTCGGCCTCCCCCCCGTGCACCCGAACCTCGATCCCGCCCTGCCCCACGAAGGATTCCGCGAACCATCGGATCGCCTCGAGAAGGCTCATCGTTTCCATGAAGGAGGGGCGCAGGTCGACGGAGATACGGCGGACGTCCTCGATGATGCCCGAGACTTCTTTCGTCAGGCTGTCAAGCGTTTCGGGTAACGGCCGCTCTCCTCCCCTCGCCTTCGAGGAGAACAACTGGAGCCGGAGCTTGAGGGCAAGCAGCGACTGCCCGATGCCGTCGTGTATATCGCGCGCCAGACGGCTCCGCTCCGCTTCGTGGGCATCGAGAAGCCGCGAGGACACGGACACCAGCCGGGATTGCATCCTGGCGTGCCGGGACGTCAGGGCATACAACATGGAGAGGATGAGGAATCCCATCGAATAGTCCTGGAAATTCAACCCCCAGTAGACTTCGATCCGCGACCCGATGACATAGGCGGCGACGCCCACGAGGACGGGGATGGAATCCTCCCGCCTGGCGGATACGGCCCGGGCCGACAGCAACAGGTAATAGCATCCCAAAAGGGCAAGAAGGACCTTCCATGGCATGGCCAAGGCGGTCAGCGCCGTCAATGGGGGAAGAAACGCCTGCATCACAATGAATCCAGCCGTCGAGGCGGAGAGAAGCCAGCAAAGGACTCCGAAGCGGGCAGCCGTGATGCTCGCGACAAGAGGCAGCATCAGGATCGGGGTCGCCGTCGCCAGGAATCCCGCAAGCGAATCGATCGAATTCCACGCTAACCCGAGGTAGCGGAAGAGCAGGCTCCCGATCAGGAAGGTTGTTGCGTACACGGCGGTGAAGGAGACGAACAGCAGGTAATCGGTCCGAACCCCTGCCGTGGACATGAGAAATATATAGAAAGCGATGGCCAGCAGGAACATCGTCATGAAGGCCGATTCCATGGCGATGGTCCAGGTGTTTACCCGTTCCGCCTCGAGGAGAATCCGGTTGTTTTTCCCGATCCGGATGGGACCGTTGAACAGGTCGACGTTCCTGGCGGCGAACAGCGCCCGCATCGTCAAGACATTCCCGCCGACCCGGAGCACGCCGTTGGGGATCTCGATCACGCGGACCGCCCCGGGAACAGTAACGTACCGTTGCCCGATGATCCCTTCCCCGCCGATGCGGACCCCGTTGATCCAGACCTCCTCGGCGTCGGCCGGGTTGGAGATGAACAGCGACGGAGAGTGCCACCGATTGATGTCTTGGAGCGTGAACGCGAGGCGGATCCACCCGACCCCTTCCCGGTGCGGAATCGGACGGGCCACGCCGGAGGGGCCGAGCGCCACGCAGTCCCAGCCCGGCCCATTCGCCGGGGGACACGGTGTCGCCAGGTTGTCGCACATCGACACCTGGAGGACGCCGGTCAACCGGGCCGTTTCGGGTGCGGTCCGCCAGGGGGCCCGGCATCCTGAAAGGGCGATGCCGGCCAACAGAAGCAGGGCGAGGATCGCCGGGCCGCGTCTCGTCATGAGAGGAACATCGCGTCGCCGTAGCTGAAGAAACGGTAACGTCCGGCAACGGCTTCGGCATAGGCGGAACGGACGAGGTCGATGCCTCCGAACGCCATGACAAGGGCCAGCAGGCTGGATTTCGGCAGGTGGAAATTGGTCAGCATCGCATCGACGACCCGAAACGGGCGGCCGGGATAGAGAAAGATGCGCGTCTCCCCTTCGCCGGGACAAACCAGCCCGCCATCCGCCGCGCACGTTTCGAGCGTGCGGACCGAAGTCGTGCCGACGGCGACGACGCGTCCCCCGCGGGCACGGGCGCTTGCGACGGCCTCTGCGGTCTCTTCCGGCAGGCGGTATCGCTCGGCGTGGATGTCGTAATCCTCGACCGATTCGGTGCGGATGGGAGAGAAGGTCCCGTAGCCGACGGACAGGGTGACATAGGCAATCGAGACGCCGAGCCGGCGAACCTCGTCGAGCAGCTCGGGATCGAAATGCAGACCGGCGGTCGGCGCGGCCACGGACCCGGGACGTCGCGCGAACACCGTCTGGTACCGGGTGGCATCCTCGGAAAGATTCGCATCCCCGGGGCTGCGCCGGATGTAGGGCGGCAGCGGAATCTCGCCCGCCCGTTCTCGGGCCGGCTCGACCGGCCCGGGAGCCGTCAGCCGGACGGTCCAGCGACCGTCGCCCTCCGCAGCGAGCAGCGTGGCCGTCACGCCCTCCCCGACGTCGAACGCGTCTCCGGCCTGAAGCCGCTTGGAGGGGCGGGCGAGCGCAAGCCACGTCTCCACGCGCTGATCCGAAGCCGCGTCGACCGATTGCGAGAGCAGGAAGATCTCGACCGCCCCTCCGGTCGGCCGCTTCGAGCGCAGCCGCCCCCGGATCACCCGCGTGTCGTTGAGCACGAGCAGGTCGCCCGCCCGCAGGAGCGACGGAAATTCGGCGAACCGTCGATGGCCGATCGCCCCGACCCCCCGGTCGACCGTCATCAGCCGGGCGTCGCGCCGCCTTGCGGCGGGATGCTGGGCGATCAGCGCGTCGGGCAGGTCGAATTCGAGCATGCCGGTCTTCAAGTTGTCCCTCCGGAAAGCCGCGTCCCCGGATAATACCGGGAGAGAATCTCCCGGAAATCGCACCCGCGGCCGGCCATTCCGTTGGCGCCCCATTGGCACAGGCCGACGCCGTGGCCGTAGCCTTCCCCTGCGATCTTCCAGCCGTCGCCGGCGCGGGCGATCGCCATCTTGAGGCTCTTGACCTTCGTCGAGCCCAGTGCCTGCCGGAAGACGGCCGCTGCGGTCTCCCGCGAGACGCCGCCGGACGAAAGACGGATGCGGGCGGCGCGTCCGGTCGGGGTCGTGGCGACGATCTCGATCTTGAGGTTGTCACGCACGCGAAGGCCCAGGGCTCGGGCCACCCGCTTCCCCTCGTCGGATGGCAGGCGATATTCCCACTTCCAGGCCGGGCTCTCCCGGCAGTCGTCGCAGGCGACGGACCGCAGGTAAGGGAACGGCCTTCCCCAGGCATCGGCGGCGTCCTCGGTCCTCCCGCCGCAGGTCGAGTGATAGTTGGCGCTCGCGAGGGCGTCCCCGTACCAGATCAAGACACCGCGTGTCTCCGCGGCCGCGGCCCGGAATTGCGGCAGCACCTTTTCGATCCCGTCGAACACCTGGTCGTCGACGCCGTTCAGCAGGTCGTACGCGGGATCGCGCGGCTTCGCCGCCGCATTGACCGCATAGGTCCGGATGGCGATCGCCAGCGCCGCCAGCGCCTCGGGCCGGAAGGCGGGAGAAGCTTCCCGGCTCAGGACCGCGGCGACGTATTCCTCGAGCGACAGCGCGGAGATGGCGATGAGCTTGCCCTGCCGGTTAAGGATTCGCACGCGGCCCGGCGGCAGCCGGCGTCCTGCAACCGTGAACAACCCGTCGCTCCCGACGTCGACCGGCCCCTCGATGCGCGTCGTGCCGAACCGGATCCGCGAACCTTCGGCCGTAAACGTGATCCGGCCGTTCATTTCGCCGGTCGGTGCGCCGTCGTCGCGCCAGGCATGGACCGGGCATCCGTCGACCGCGACGGAGGCGGCGGGCCCTGCGACCAGGACCCGGACGATCCGGTCGGGGGCGGACAGTTTCCCTGTGACGACCGGGGGGAGCGGCGAGGGGGGCTTCTCACGGTCGAGCCGCTCGGGCGGGACGGCCGGCAGTGACGTTCCTCCGGGCACCGGGCACTGCGGCGGCGGCGCCAGCCGGATCTTCCGCTCGACGGGCGCCGGGGGAGCCGGCGGCAAGGGTGACTTGCGTGGCTTTTTCGCGGCGCACCCGGCGGCGACCGAGGTCGCGAGCGCACCGGCCAGGAAGATGGCCATGGCCCGGCGATTCAAAGGCAACGGATGCAGCATGTCTCCGGCATCAACCTTCGGCGTTCGGAGCCTGCGCCTTTTCGGGGGCGGTCACGGCTACGGGCGCCGGGGGCGCGGCAACCATGCGCTTCGCCATATCGATGAATGGCGTGAACAGGTCGATCGGCACCGGGAAGATCGTCGTCGAATTGTTCTCCGCTGCCACCTCCCGCAGCGTCTGCAGGTAGCGGAGCTGGAGGGCGATCGGATGGGTGCCGATGATCTCGGCCGCGTCGGTCAGCTTCTGGGCCGCCTGGAATTCGCCTTCGGCCCCGATGACCTTCGCTCGCCGCTCGCGCTCGGCCTCGGCCTGCTTTGCCATCGCCCGCTGCATCTCCTGCGGCAGGTCGATCTGCTTCACCTCGACCTTGGCCACCTTGACGCCCCAGGGCTCGGTGTCCTTGTCGAGGATCTCCTGCACGTGGTCGTTGATCTTCTCTCGCTCGGAGAGGAGTTCGTCGAGGTTCGCCTGCCCGCAGACCGAGCGCAGCGTCGTCTGCGCAAGCTGCGAGGTCGCATACAGGTAGTTCTCGACGCTGATGATCGCCCGGTTGGGATCGATGACCCGGAAATAGACGACCGCGCTCACCTTGATCGACACGTTGTCGCGCGTGATGACGTCCTGGGCCGGCACGTCGAGCGCCACGACCCGCAAGCCCACGCGCACCATCTTGTCGATGCCGGGGATCAGCAGGATGAGGCCGGGCCCCTTGGCCCCGATCACGCGCCCTAGCCGGAAGACGACTCCGCGCTCGTATTCGTTGAGGATCTTGATGGCGTTGTAGAGAAACAGCACCACGAGTACGAGGAGCGCGAGATAGATGGGCATGATGACCTCCGAGTTTTTTGTGCGGGATCAGTTCGTTTGTTGCCGTTGCGGGACGGGTTGCACCCGGAGCGTCATCCCTTCGCGGCCCGAGACGGTCACGGCGTCCCCGCGCGAGACGGGCCGGTCGCAGCGCGCGTCCCACTGCTCGCCCTGGACGAAGACCTTCCCCCGGCCGGCCGCGTCGAAATCGGCGCGCGCCTCGCCGACCGCCCCGATCATCCCCTCGGACCCGGTCATCGGCTGCGCCCGCCGGCTTTTGACCACGAGCCGGACGACCGCCGAGAAGAAGAGGACGGAGACGCCGACCATCGTCCCCACGACGCTCCAGGAGATGCGCAGCCAGGGATCGGCCGAGGTGCGGAAGAGCATGAGGGTGCCGAGGAGCATGGCGACCGTCCCGCCGATCGACAGCGTGCCGTAGGAATGCACCTTCACCTCGAGCAGGAACAGGACGACGCCCAGCAGGATCATGAGAAGGCCCGCGTAATCGGCCGAAAGCGTCTGCATGGCATAGAAGCCCAGGATCAGTGAGATGCCGCCCACCACGCCGGGAAACACGGCGCCGGGGTTGGACAGCTCGAAGAAGAGTCCGTAGATGCCGACCATCAGCAGGATGTACGCGATGTTCGGGTCGGCCAGCGCGGAAAGCGCCCGATGGCGGAAATCCATCGGGTAGCGGACGACCCGGGCGTCCCGCGTCCGGAGCGTGACGTTCCCGGTCTCCTTGCGGACCGTCCGGCCGTCGACCTGCGCCAGCAGGACGGCCAGGCTCGGGGAGACCAGGTCGATCACCCCGTTGTCGAGCGCCTCGCGCTCGGTCAGCGACGCGCTCTTCCGGACGGCGCTCTCGGCCCAGGCGGGATTGCGGCCCTTGCGCGCCGCCAGCGACCGGGCATAGGCGGCCGAATCGTTCTCGACCTTGCCGGCCATCGTGTTGTCCATCGTCCCGCCGCCGATACCGACCGGATGCGCCGCCCCGATATTGGTGCCGGGCGCCATCGCCGCGACATCGGAAGCCAGCGTGACGAGCACACCGGCCGACGCGGCCCGTGCCCCGGAGGGCGACACGTAGACGGCGACCGGGACGCGCGACCCGAGAATGCCGCGCACCATCTGGCGCATCGCGCTTTCGAGCCCGCCGGGCGTGTCGAGTTCGACGACCAGAAGACCCGCATGCTCTTCCTCGGCGCGGGCGATCGCGCTTGAAAGATAGTCGGCCGTCACCGGGTTGATCGACGCGGCGATCGTCGCCACCAATACCGGGGGTGTCGCCGTATTGCCGGAGACCGCCCCTGCCCGGAATCCCGGCAGGAGGAGCAGTGCGATGAGGAATGGGATCACGCGCTTCATGGAAGCCTTTTCCTCCAGACGGCAAACTTGAGGTAGTCGGTCTCGGGCATGCCGAGCAGCACCGGATGGTCGGGCGGAGGCCCGCCGGCGGCCACGAGTTCGAGGTCGGCACGCGCGTCGGCGGCGGCGCCGCGCAATGCTTCCTTCCACATCGGAAGGTCGACCAGCTGGGTGCAGGACGCGGTGGCCAGCAATCCGCCGGGCGAAAGCAGCGACAGCCCGAGCCGGTTGACGTCGCGGTAACCGCGGATCGCCCCCTCGCGGCCCTCCCGCGCCTTGGCGAACGCCGGCGGATCGAGCACCACGAGCCCGAAGCGGCGGCCCGAGGCCGACAAGTCGCGAAGCTCCTGGAAGAGGTTGGCGGCCCGTCCCTCCCACCGGGAGGAATAGCCGTTGCGTTCGGCATTCCCGCGCGCGGCCTCGATGGCGTAGTCGGAAGAATCGACCGCGAGCACGTCGGAGGCCCCTCCTGCCAGAGCGTAGAGCCCGAAGCCGCCGGTCGAGCAGAAGCCGTCGAGCACGGAGCGGCCCCCCGCGAGGTCCCGGACGATCCGCCGGTTCGCCCGCTGGTCGAGGAAGAAACCGGTCTTGGGCCCCCGCTCGACGTCGACGAGAAAACGGACCCCGTCGGTCTCGATGAGAGACTCCGACGACCCTTCCCCGAAAACGGGCCCTTTGCGCTCGGGCAATCCCTCGTGCTTCCGCGCGCCCCCCTCGGAGCGCTCATAGACCAGGCGCGGATGGTGCGACGCGACGAGTTCCGCGAGGATCTCCTCCCGATAAGTCTCCATCCCCGCGGTGAGGATCTGGACGGAAAGAACGTCGCCGAACCGGTCGACGACGAGGCCGGGCATCGCGTCGGCCTCGGAAAAGCACAGCCGCATCGCCGTCTCGTCCCCCCACCCGGCGGCAGACCTGCGCTCGCGTGCCTCGCGGAGGCGGCGGGCAATAAAGTCACGGCCCGGCGAGATCGTCTCCCGCGAGACGATCCGGAGTGCAATCCGGCTTTGCAGGTTGAGCATCGCCGTGCCGAGCGGGAGGCCCGACCGCGACTCGACTCGAACCCAGGTTCCAAGCGCGACGCCGGGCGGCGTCTCGCGCAGGTCGTCGCCGAAGATCCAGGCGTGGCCTGCGTTGATCCGCTCCTCGGCCCGTCGGCTGACGCGGACAAGCGGGAGCGCGCCCCCTTCTTCAACGGGCATCGAGCCACCCCTTCAGCGTCGCCATATCCTGGAACACCTCTTCCTCCCGGCGGGGATCGCGCAGGATGTAGGCCGGGTGATAGGTCGGGAGGACCGGGATTCCCTGGTACTCCCGCCATTGCCCCCGCTCCCGGGTGATCTTGGGTTCACCCCCGAGAAGGAACCTTAGCGCGGTCGAGCCTAGCAGGCAGATCGCCTCGGGCCGGATAAGCGCGATCTGCCGTTCGAGCCACGGGGTGCAGACCTCGGCCTCGCCCGGCAGCGGAGCGCGATTCCCGGGCGGACGGCATTTCACGATGTTGGCGATGTAGACGTCCTCGCGCAAAAGCCCCAGCCGCGGAATCCAGGTGTTAAGCCGCTTGCCGGCCGCTCCCACGAACGGCTCGCCCTGCGCATCCTCGTCGGCACCGGGCCCTTCCCCGATGAACATCAGGCGGGCGTGCGGGTTGCCGACGCCGAAAACAACCTGCGTCGCCTGGTCGCGCAGCGGGCAGCGGCGGCATGCCAGCGCCTCGACCCGGAGCGCGTCGAGCGTACCGGGCGCATCGGCCGGAATCGCGCCGGCATTCCCCGCGGCCCCGGCAGGAACGTCGGCCCCGGCCGGGGCGGGCTTCGAAGGCCGCTTCCCGGGCGTTTTCGGCACGAACGCGACGCCGATCTCGGCGAGATATTCGGCGACGAACGCCGGCGTCACGCGCGGGGACGTCATGCGATGACCCCTCTCGCGCAGAGCGTCGTCAAGATCGATTCGGCGACCGACTCCTTGTCGGCCCGCGGAATCTCGACCGACGCGCCGCCGGACAGGAAGAGGCGGACCTCGTTCTCGTCGGCGCCGAAGCCGATGTCGGCGCGGGAGACGTCGTTGGCGACGATCGCGTCGAGATGTTTCCGGGACAGCTTTCCCCGCGCGTTTTCCTCGGGATCGCCGGTCTCGGCCGCGAAACCGATCAGGACGCGATTTCCCTTGTCTTCCCCCAGTTCGGCCAGGATATCGACCGTGGGAACCAGCGCGATCGTTCCCGCGAAGGCCTCTTTCTTGATCTTGCGCGTCGGCGCATCGGCCGCGCGGAAATCGGCGACCGCGGCCGCCATCACCACGACATCGGCACGCTCGGACGCCGCCAGCACCGCATCGCGCATCTGGGCCGCGGACGCGACGCGCACCGTCTCGACGAAAAACGGGTCGGGCAGCGCGACGGGACCCGAGACGAGCGTGACCGACGCGCCGAGCCGGCGGGCGACGCGCGCCAGGGCGTAGCCCATCTTTCCCGAGGAGCGGTTGGTCAGGAAACGGACCGGGTCGACCGGCTCGGTGGTGGGGCCCGCGCTGACCACGACCTTCTTCCCCGATAGCGGCTTGTCGGACAGCAGGATGCGGACCATCTCTACGATGCGGGCCGGATCGGCCAGCCGCCCGGGCCCGAACGTGCCGCACGCCAGCTCGCCTTCGCCCGGGTCGACGAAGTGGACGCCGCGGGCGCGGAGCACCTCGATGTTCTCCCGGACCGCGCACGAGGCATACATCTGCGAGTTCATGGCCGGGGCGACCAGCACCGGCGCGTCGGTGGCCATCACCACGGTCGAGAGCATGTCGTCGGCGATGCCGTTCCGGATCTTGCCGAGGATGTTGGCGGTCGCGGGCGCCACGAGCAAGAGGTCGGCCCGCTGCGCGAGCGAAATGTGCCCGATTTCGGATTCGGAGACCAGGTTGAACAGGTCGGTCACGACCGGGTTGCCCGACAGCGTCTGGAGCGTCAGCGCCGTGATGAACTGCGCTCCCGAGGCCGTCAGCACGACGTGGACACTCGCCCCGCCCTTCCTGAATTCGCGAATGATCTCGCACGCCTTGTAGGCCGCGATGCCCCCCGTCACCCCGAGCACGATCTCCTTGCCCGCCAGCACGCCCAATGCACCTCTCCGCCCTTCGTTCATCGCCCGCCCCGATCGCCCGCGAAAAAAGGATTGCTCCGCTTCTCGCGCCCGACCGTCGTGTCGGGGCCGTGTCCCGGGATCAGCGTGACCGCGTCCCCCAGCGTGAAGATCTTTTCCCGGACCGATCGCATCAGGTCGGGCAGCGCCCCGCCCGGCAGGTCGGTTCGGCCGATCGAGCCCGCGAAGATCAGGTCGCCGACGAAGGCGTGGCCGGCGAGCACGAAGGTGACGCTGCCCGCAGAATGCCCGGGGGTATGAAGCACCCGGAATCCGTCGTCGCCGAAAGCCACCGTGTCGCCGTCTTCCACCAATACGTCGGGGGGCGGCACCGGATCGACCGGGATGCCGTAAAGCGCGCCGTGCGCCGATGCCTGCCGGATCAGGTCGACATCGGCCGCGTGAGCGTGGACCTTCGCCCCGGTCCGCTCCTTGAGGAGGCCGACCGCCCCGACGTGGTCGAAGTGGCCATGCGTCACCAGGATCGTCGTCAGCGCCAGCCCCCGTTCGGCGAGAAAGGAGAGGATCGACTCGCCCTCGTCGCCAGGATCGATCGCAGCGGCCGTCCGGGACGCGATGTGCTCGACGATCGCGCAGTTCTCCTGGAGCGGGCCGACCGGCAGGACGTGGACCCGGTAGACGCTCTCGACGCCTGTCACAGCGCGCCGCTCCATCCGGCGAACAGGTCGACGTAATGGTCGGCCAGCTGATCGGCCTTGCTGCGCTCGTCGGACTCGACGCACAGGTGGAAATAGGCCTCGTCCTGGCTCGGGTAGATGAGCACCCAGTCTTCGCCCTCGAAGATCTTGACCCCGTCGACGAACTGGCTCTCTTTCCCCTTGGCGTGCGCGGTCAGCGTTCGCATGAGGGCGCCCTTGTTCTCCCACGCGCAGGGGATCTTCCGCCGGACCAGGAACGTCGGCGCAACCTCGCGGTAGATATCGGAAAGCGTCCGCTCCTCGCCGGCCAGAAGCTCCATCAGCTTGACGATGGCGAACATGCCGTCGAAGGCCGGCTGGAATTTCGGGAACACGTATCCGCCGTCGCCGTCGCCGACGAAGACGACGTCCTCCCGCGTGGCGGCTTCGACCAGCGATCGCGGCAGCGTGCGCGTGCGGATCACCTCCATGCCGTACTTCGACGCGATCTTCTCGATATTCCGGGAGGCGGTGACCGGCACGCCGATCTTTCCCGCCCGCTTCTGGCGGCAAAGGAGGAGCGTCACGACCTGGAGCGCGACCCAGTCGGGGATGAGGTCGCCCTTCTCGTCGACGAGGAACACCTTCTCTCCCCCCGCGTCGAGCATCACCCCGAAGTCGGCCGCGAGCGAGCGCGCGATCGTGGTCAGGTGGTGCAACCCCCGGTCGAACTCCTCCTGCGTGCGCGTCAGCCGCGCCTGGTCGAGGATCGCGTTGAGCGCCACCGTCTCGACGCCGAGCTGCCCCAGGATGCGGGGAAAGATCATCGTCGACGCCCCGTACGAATAGTCGATGACGAGGTTGAACGCGCGCGCGCGGATCGCGTCGGCGTTGACGGTCTTCAGGAAGCCGCTCACGTAGGTCTCGACGCCGCCCACGGGAAAGGTGATCTCGCCCGTCTCGTCCATCTCGGCCCGGACGAAATCCTCGCGGAAGAAGAGCGATTCGACGCTCTTCTCGTGCGCCACCGGGATGTCGAGCCCGTTTTCGTCGAAGAACTTGATGTCGATCCAGGCCGGGTTGAAGGGGCTCTTGCGCGCATGGATGCCCCCCTTCTCCTCGCGCCGGCTGCGCGACAGGTAGCGGACGACCGGCAGCGGCGTCGTGCCGTAGTCGTGGACGTCGACGCCCACGGAAAGAAGGCCGGTCATGATCGCGCGATTGATCATCCGGGACGTCTTGTGGCTGTCGCGGCTCGTGGATACCATCACTTTCTTGCCGAAGGTGGCCGCGAAGGCGGCCCCCAGCTTGGCGGCGAACTCGGGGGAGATCTCGAGGTTGGCCAGGCCGTTGATGCCGTAGACTCCGAACAGCGACCGCGACCACTTCTCGCCCCAGATGAGCGACGCGGAGAGGACGGCGCCGTCCTCGACCGTCTTGTGCGGCCACACCTTGACGTTGGCCTTGACCGTCGCCTGTCGCCCGATCCGGCAATGGTCGCTGATCACCGCCCGCTCGGCGAGGAACGCCCCCTCGGAGATCTCGACGTCGGCGCCGATGATGTTCTCGAGGATGCGGGCCCCTTTTCCGATCTTCGTGCGGGGCCACACGACGCTCGACTGGATCACCGCGCCGTCCTCGACGACGCAGCCGTCGCCGAAGCTGACGTTCTCGGCCACGACGCCCGGTCCGATCCGGCAATCGCGACCGAGGATGACGTTCTTCAGCTCGGCGGTGTAGTCGACGTGGGACCCCTCGCCGATCCGGACGTTGGTGGTCCCGGCCAGCCGCCCTTCGACGTCGACCCTCGCCTTGCCCGACAGCACGTCGAGCTGGACGTTGAGATATTCGTCGAGGTTGCCGACGTCTTTCCAGTACCCTTCCGCAACGTAGCCCATCAGCCGGTCGCCGCGCGCCAGCATCGCGGGGAAAAGGTTCTTGCTGAAATCGAAGTTCTTTTTGGGGGGAATGAGATTCAGCACCTCGGGCTCGAGGATGTAGATGCCCGTGTTGATCGTGTCGGTGAACACCTCGCCCCAGGAAGGCTTCTCGAGGAAGCGGTTGATGCGGCCATCGTCCTCGGTCATGACGATGCCGTACTGCAGCGGATTGGGGACGCGGGTGAGCACGATGGTGCAAGCCGCCTTCTGCGCCTTGTGGAAGGCGATCGCCTTCGACAGGTCGAAGTCGGTGATGATGTCGGCGCTGATGACCATGAAGGTGTCGGTCAGGCGCTCCTCGCCGTTCTTTACGGCGCCGGCGGTCCCGTAATCCGCTTCCGCCGTGATGTAGTGCATGGAGGCCCCCCAGGGGGCGCCGTCGCCGAAGTAGGCGCTGATCTTTTCCGGGAAGAAGTAGAGCAGGACGTCCAGATCGGTGATGCCGGACTTGCCGAGCAGGCGGATGACATGTTCCATCATGGGGCGATTCGCGACGTACGCCATCGGCTTGGGCAGTTTCTCGGTCAGCGGACGCAGCCGCGTGCCGAAACCGCCCGCCATCACCACAGCCTTCATGCGGAAACCCTCCGGAAAGAGAATTGATTCGGTCCTTGCCGAATGACCATATAATCCGGACAGTATATCCCCGGAGGGCATCCATGAGGTATCAGAACCCGGTTCCGACGGTAGACGTCATCATCGAGACGGAGGGCGGCATCGTGCTGATCCGCCGGAAGAATCCGCCGCCGGGGTGGGCGATCCCGGGGGGCTTCGTGGACGTCGGGGAAAACGTCCGCGACGCGGCGGTGCGCGAGGCGCTCGAGGAGACGGGTCTCCGCGTCACCCTGACCGCGCTGCTTGGGGTCTATTCCGATCCCGATCGCGACCCGCGCCAGCACACGATCTCCACCGTCTTCGTCGGCACGGCCGCGGGCAACCCGCACGGGATGGACGACGCCGCAGAGGCGGGCCTGTTCACCGAGGAGAAGCTGCCTTCCCCGATCGCGTTCGACCACGCGCAGATCCTGGCGGACTACTTCCGCTTCAGGAAGACCGGGGAACGCCCGCTGTAAGCGTACCGAGGCCGGATGCTATAATCCCGCCATCAAATATCCTTTGGAGGATCCCTTGACCTACTCCGCCGATTTCGAGAAAGCGCTGGCCGTCGGCCGGCCGCCCAATATCCGGAAGCTGTTCCCCAACTCGCGGGCCTTGCTGGTCAGCGGCAAGGTGATCGACCGCGCCATGCAGGCGCGCGGAAAGGCCATCACGATGGCCTGCAACGCCCGCAGCACGCTTGTCGCCCGCGGGGCGCTCATGGCGGCCCAGCGCGCCAACTGCCCGGTCATCATCGAGATCGCGAAGTCCGAGGGCGGGCAGAAGTCCTACTGCCCCGTCAGCTACTGGAACATGGCGACCTTCGTCGACGCGCTGTGCAACGAGATGGGCATCACGGTCCCGGTGGCGATCCACGCCGACCATTACGGGATCAAGGACGCCAAGGACCTCGCCGCCGCGATGACGGAAATCCCCACGATGTTCGAGGCGGGCATCACCTCGATCGCCGTCGACGCCTCCCACCAGCCCGACGACCTCAACCTGCTCGCCAATATTGCGGTCAACCCGCTCATCCCGTCGTGGGCGGGCCTCGAGACCGAGGTCGGCGAGATCAAGGGCGCATCCGGGCTCTCCACGCCCGAGGAAGCGCGCTTCCTGATCGGGGGGCTCAATGCCCGAGGCATCCACCCCGACTGGATCGCGCTCAACAACGGCACCTCCCACGGCCTCGAGGCGTCCGACGCCGGCATCCAGGTCGATCTCACCGCCAAGGTTCACCAGGCGATCGCCCCGTACAACGTCAGCGGCGCGCAGCACGGCACCTCGGGCAACAGCTCCGAGCGGCTGCGCGAGATCGCGAACCGCACCTCGACGACGAAGGCCAACGTCGCCACCGCGCTCCAGATGGTCTCGTGGGGTCTCGAGGTCAACGACTACGGCAACGCGCAGCTCGACGCGAACGGCAATTTCATCAAGGTGCCGGGCGAAGGGATGACCGAGGAACTTTGGGCCGAGATGGTCGCCTACGCGAATGATAAGGGATGGAGGAAGGGCGACTACAAGAGCCTGAACCTGCCGTTCGAGAACAAGCTTCTTGCGCAGCCCGCGGCGATACGCGAGCGGATGGCGAAGCGGGTCGCCGATTTCGCCTACGGCATGATGACCAACGTGTTCAACGCGAAGGACACGGCGCCGCTGGCGATCGACGCGATCCTGAAAGCCGGGTCGCACGACCTGGGCCCGAAGGGAACGCGGATCGAGGATCCGGCCGACTGGACCGACGCGCGCATCCACGAAAAGGCGAAGTCGATCGGCGGCGACAAGGGGGCGGCCGGCAACTTCGACGACTGACCTTTTTATGCGGGCGGAGTCGTCCCGGCTCCGCCCGCCCCGCCCCTACTTCGACCGGTTGATCACATCCCTCACCTGCGACAACAGCGCATCCATCGAGAACGGCTTGGCCAGCACGCCCTGTACCCCTTCCCCGTGTTTCGCTACTTGTTCGGGATCGGACCCCGAAATATACAGGATCGGTACGCCGGGCGAGATTCTCCGGATGGTGCGGACCGTCTCCGGACCGTCGAGGACCGGCATCATGTAATCGAGCACGACCGCCGAGATCGTCTCGTGATGCTCCCCGAAGCGGTGCAGCGCCTCCGCGCCGTCCGATGCGGTCAACACCCGGTATCCGACTGATTCGAGCGCTTCCTTGACCAGGTGCAGGATCGCTTTTTCGTCGTCCACGACCAGGATGGTCTCGCCTTTCTCGGCGAGCATCGACTGATCCGGGGCATCCGGCGGCGCCGCCGACTTTGGACCGGATAAGGCCGCGGGGATGAAGACGGTAAACACGCTCCCGCTCCCTTCGACGCTCCGCAAAGTGACGAAACCTTGGTGATTCCGGGCGATCTTCAGGACCGTCGACAGCCCGAGGCCGGTCCCCATCCCGACCGGCTTGGTGGTGAAGAAGGCATCGAAGATCCGCTCCTGCAGGCTTGCGGAGATTCCGCCCCCCATGTCCGTCACCGAAAACGCGACGAAGTCGCCTTCGCGGGCGTCCTCGGACAGTGCCTTCGCCGATTCCGCATCCAGCGTCACGTTGGCCCCCCCCACGCGAAGCGTGCCGCCTCCGGGCATGGCATCCCGCGCATTGATGCAGAGGTTGAGCAGCGCTTGGTGGATCTGGTTGGCGTTCCCCAGGACCGGCCACAAGGGGCCGTCCGAATCGTCGACGACCGTGATCTGCTTCGGAAAACTCGTGCCGATCATCTTCAGCAGGTCCTGCAGCAGGTCGTCCGCTCCGACCGTCTCCGTTTTGTCGACGGTCTTGTCGCCCCGGAGGAACGAGAGCATCTGGCCCGTCAAATCGCTTCCCTTGTTAGTGCTGTCCTCGAGCAGCGCGATGTATTTCCGCCCCTCCTCGTCGGTCAGTCGACGCTTCAGCAGGCCGGTCACCATCTTGATCGGCAGGAAGATGTTGTTGAGATCGTGCGCGATGCCGCTGGCCATCATCCCGATGTTTTCGAGCCGCTGTGCCCGGAGGAACTGCCGCTCGAGCGACAGGTGCTCCTGTCGCAGCCGCGCCTCCCGGATCTCCCGCTCGATCGCCGGGACCAGCATGGAGAGGCGATCCTTCACGATGTAGTTGCAGGCGCCGGCCTTCATCATGGAGACGGCCGCATCTTCGCCGATCTTTCCGGAGACGACCATGAACGGGGTGCCGGGCGCCATCTCGAGGCAAAGCGCCAGCGCCGCCGGACCGGAGAAGCCTGGCAGGTCGTAGTCCGAGAGCACGACGTCCCACCGGCCGTCGGCGAGCTTTTCCGCGAGGGCGTTCCGGCTCGAGACGCACGACACCCGAACGGCAGGCCATGCGGCTGCAAGCTCCCGCCCGATCAGGTAGGTGTCCGCCTGCGAATCCTCGATCAGCAGGATATTTTCAGGTGTGATGTCCCTGGCGTCGTGCGTCATGTCGGCCCCATCGGAATTGGCGGGAAAAATGTTTCCCCTGTCGAAAGTGTGAAATGGAACGTCGTCCCCCGGCCGACCTTCGATTCGACGTGGATGGTTCCGCCGTGCCTGGCGACGGCCCGCCGGACCGTCGCCAGTCCGATACCCGTGCCGGGGAACTCGTCCTGGGAATGCAGCCGCCGGAACGGCGCAAAGAGGTCGTCGGCGAATTCCATGTCGAATCCGGCCCCGTTGTCGCGCACGAAATATTCCGGCCCATGGCCGTGATCCTCGACGCCGACCGAGACCCGCGGGTCCGGGTTTTTACCGGTAAACTTCCAGGCGTTGTCGAGCAGGTTCTGGTAGATCAGCCGCACCATCCTGGGATCGCCGGAGGCATCCATCCGCTCCGGCGCGACGAAGGAGACTTCCCGCGCCGGATAGCGCTCGGCCATCTCGGCCGCGACTTCCCGGGCGATCCCGGCCAACTCCACCGGCCCGTTGCGCATCTCGGCCCGCGAGACGCGGGACACCGCCATCAACCCGTCGATGACGGATTCCATCTTCATTGAAGCATCCCGCATCCGGTCGAGGAAAAATTTTCCCTCGTCGCCGAGCCGATCCCCGCAATCCTCCCGGAGGGCACGGCCGAATCCGCGCAGCGCCCGCAGGGGCGCACGAAGGTCGTGGGAGGCGGATACCGAAAAAGCGTCGAGCTCGGCGTTGGCGGCCCGCAGCTTCTCGGCTTTCCTCTCGATGGTCTCCGTCCGCTCGGCGACCTGGCGCTCGAGCGACGCGTTGAGATGCTGGAGTGCCTTCTCGGCCCGGCCCCGCTCGGAGATCGCAGCCGACAGGACCATGAGGGAGCCGGTCATGATCCCGGCGAACAGTTGCGGTTCCAGGATGAGGTCGCCCCCATTCCACCCGGGGGTGCCCGCATGCTGGAGCCCGAACCCGAGCAGCGTGGCGCCGAGGAATGCGTTGGCGACCACCGTGCCCCTGGATCCCAGGCGCAGGACGATCCAGACCAGGAACGGGAGAAGGGTGTAGCTCCGGTGGATCCGGTCGCCCCCCTCGGCCGGGTAGATGAAGAAGGCCATGACCGCCAGGATCAGGGAAAAAGCCGCGAACCCCTCGCCGATACGACGTTTATCCGCTTTGCATATCCGAAAGCCGTCGGAGGCCCACTCGATGACGAGCGGCGTGACCAGCATCATCCCGCAGGCGTGGCGGAGCCACCACCTCTGCCAGGCAGCCCCGAACGGGGCTCCGGTCTCCGCCGAGACAATGGTGGCGCCCAGGAGGGCCGCCAGGGCGGTGCAGGCCAGAGCGGCCAGCAGGATGAAATTCAGGGTGTCCCGCAGGTTCGTGAACCGGATCCCGGCGGGAGACAGGCGCCAGAGGAGCCACGCGGCCATCAGGCTTTCCGAGAGATTCGCCGCCACAAAGAAAAAAGTGGTGCCGGCCCCGGTGCCCGAAACCAGGTTCGACGCCGCATTCGACACCAGGACGACCAATGCGACCGGGACCCACCGTTCCCGCCCCCCGAGGATGAACAGGGCCAGCTGGAAACCGCTCGCCGGCCAGATCGCTGCGGTCCCCGCGGGCCCCCTGAAGAAATACAGTCCCAGTTGCGAGAACAGGAAATTGACCATCCCCGCTACGAGGACGAGGAGGACGGTCTCCGTGCGATGCCCGGGCCGGATCAAAGCGCTATTCCACCAATCCGTTGTCGAAGGCATACCGGATCAGCTCGGCGGTCGACTTGCGGCCGGTCTTCTGAAGGATGCGCGTCTTGTAGGTCGAGACCGTCTTGATGCTGATCGACAGCCCGGCGGCGATCTCCTTGTTGCTCTCCCCCCCCGCGATCCGCCGCAGGACCTGAAGTTCCCGCTCGGAAAGCGTTTCGGGCAATCCGAAGTCCTGCTGCTTGCCGAACGCCAGGATTTCGGCCATGGCGTCGCTCAGCCAGACCTTATTGTGGACAACCTTGCGAATGGCGGCAAGCAACGGCTCGATGCCGCTGTCCTTGCAAACGTAGCCCGAGGCGCCGCTGCGAAGCGCGGCCACCCCGTAATGCTCCTCGGGGTGGGCGCTGACCATGAGGACGGGCAGCGACGGAAAGCGCCCCTTGATCTCCTTGAGGATCGTCAGCCCGTCGTCGCCCGGAAGGGAGATGTCGAGCAGCACGACGTCGTGCTTCGCCGGGTCAAGCTGCGCGAAGGCCGCCTCCCGGCGCCCCGCCTCGCCGGCCAGGCGGATATCGGAGGTCTTCTCGAACACCATCTCGAGGCCCCTGCGGAGCATCTCGTGGTCGTCGATCACGAATACGCGGATCACGTTGCCTCCCATTCTTGCCCCAATACTATAATCCTCCCTAAGGGCAAAGCCGCATCACCTCGGGCGCGATCAGGGGAAGCGGCAGCACCTGGTCCGCAGCCCCCAGCTTGATCGCCTCCTTCGGCATCCCGAACACGACGCAGCTCGCCTCGTCCTGGGCGATGGTCCTCGCCCCGGCTTCGCGCAATTCGAGCAGCCCCTTCGCCCCGTCGTCGCCCATGCCGGTCATGAGGACCCCGACCGCGTTTGCGCCCGCATAGCGTGCGGCGGAACGGAACAGGACGTCCACGGAGGGCCGGTGCCGGGCGACGAGCGGCCCCTCCTTGACTTCGACGAAATAGCGGGCTCCGCTTCGCTTGAGCAGCAGATGCCTGTTGCCGGGAGCGATCAGGGCGCGCCCGCGGATGACCGTGTCGTCATGCGCGGCCTCCTTGACCGTGACGCGGCAAAGCCCGTCGAGGCGCCTTGCAAAGGCGGCCGTGAAATTCTCGGGCATGTGCTGGACGATGACGATGCCCGGCGCATCGCCCGGCAGCATTTCCAGGAAGAGGCGCAGCGCCTCGGTTCCGCCGGTGGAGGCGCCGACGACGACGACCTTGTCGGTCGTCTCGACCATGGCCCGGCTCTTCGCCTTTTCGAGAATCACGTCGGCCGTCAGCTTGGGGGCGACGATCGACGCCGACGCCGGCCGGCGCGGCTTGCCGTCGACGCGCGCCTGCGCCGCCGCCTTCACGGCGTCGCAGATCCGGACGCGCGATTCCTCGAGAAACTGCTTCGTCCCCATCTTCGGCTTCGCGATGATCTCCACCGCGCCGTATTCCAGCGCCATGAGCGCCGTCCCGGACCCTTCGGCCGCCAGGCTCGAGCAGATCACGACGGGGATCGGGCGTTGCGCCATTATCTTTTGAAGGAAGGTGATCCCGTCCATGCGCGGCATCTCGACATCGAGCGTGATGACGTCGGGGATCTCCTCGCGAATCCGGTCCGAGGCGACGTAGGGATCGGAGGCCGTCGCCATCACCTCGATCTCCGGGTCGGACGACAGGATCTCCCCCAGCGTCTGACGGACGACCGCGGAATCGTCGACGACCAGGACCCGGATCTTTTTCACGGATTCCCCCACCTTTCCAGCTTCTTGACCAGCACCATCCCGCTTTCGGTCACGAAGAGAAGCTTCCGTCCGACCGTCCCGCCGATATCCGACGCGCTCAGGACCAGCCCTTCCCTCCGGATCGATTCCTGCGCCGCATACAGGTTCATCCGGCCGACCGTCATGGCGCCCGGTTTGCGGTCTTCAACCCGGATCACGTCGGCCCCCCCGAACAGCTTCACCTGGATATCCGGACGCCGGACGCCTTCCCGCTCGAACCGATCCAGCATATGGGCCAACGATTCGTCGACGTAGCGGAACGCCGTCCCCGGATCGCCGCCTTTCGCCTCGGGCAGCATCGCGTGGCAGATGGCAGACAGGCTGTCCCGTTCCGAGTGCAGCGTGATGGACACGCACGACCCGAGTACGGTCGTCACCAACGAGGGCACGTCGGTGACGTGCAGCTCGCCAGGCTTCAGGTGAACCTGCGGAAGGTGGCGGAGGGTCCGGATCATGCCTGCTTCCGATAAACGGTCGGCGCGACCTGGACCAGCGGGACGCGCAGTCCGAACAGGGTTTCGGAATGCCCCATGAAGACGTAGCCGCCCGGGGTCACGTGACGCGCGATCCGGCAAAGAATCGTTTCCTGGGTCGGCTTGTCGAAATAGATGATGACGTTCCTGCAGAAGACCACGTCCATCGGCTCCCGAAGCCCGAAATCGCTTTCGAGGAAATTGAGCCGCCGGAAACGAACAAGCGACCGCAGCTCCGGGACGATCCGGACCGCCCCGCTTTCCCGATCCCGGGACCGCAGCAGATATTTCCGCCGGATCGGCATCGGAACCGGCGCGATCTTGTCGGAATCGTAGACGGCCCGGCGGGCCGCTTCGAGCACCCGGGTGGAGATATCGGTCCCCAGGATGTCGAACCGGAATCCGGGGACGCTCTCCGCAAATTCGGAGAGCACCATCGCCAGCGTGTAGGGCTCCTCTCCGGTCGAGCAGCCTGCGCTCCACACGGACAGCGGCCTGGAAGTCCCCCATCCGGCCGCAACCGCCGGCGGCAAGGCCTTGTCGACCAGATAATGCAGATGGTTGGCCTCGCGGAAGAAATCGGTCTTGTTGGTCGTCACCAGGTCGATCATCCGGATCCGTTCGGATTCGTCCTCCGCATCCGAGGTAACGTGGGCGCAGTACTCGCGGAACGACGCCATCCCGAGCGCCCGCAGCCGTTTCTGCAGGCGCGATTCGAGCATCGTCCGCTTCTGGTCGGAGAGGGAGATTCCGCACACCTGGTGGATGAACGCGCTCAACTTCCGGAAGTCGGACTCCGTCATCCTGAGCCCGACATCGGGCAACGCCTCGGCTTCTTCCCGATTGCTCATTTTATCAGCCCGAACTCCCGCAGCTCGTCGAACAGCTTCTCCCTGCGGACCGGCTTGACGAGGTAGGAGGTCGCGCCGCCCAAGTAGTACGCATCGAAGACCGTCTTCGGGTCGCCCAACGCGGTCACCATGAGCGCCTTGACCTCAGCGGCCCCGACGACGCCATGCTCGGCTTCGATCGCCCGGATATTCTTCAACGCGCCGACGCCGTCGAGCCTGGGCATCATGACGTCCATGCACAGCAGGTCGTAAGTCCGGTTCTCCTCCAGCGCGAGCCGGAAGGCGAGAACGGCCTCCTTTCCGTCGATGGCGACATCGCAATCCGCCACCGGGGACAAAAGCCCCGTCAGCACCTTCCTGGAGATGAAATCGTCGTCCACGATCAGCGTCCTCATGCTTCAGATCCTTCCTTCGTATGATTCCGAATTCGCTATTGCGCCTTCGGGTCGTTTGAAAACCAGTCGCCGTATTTCCTCGACGAGCGCCACCCGGCAAACCGGCTTGGCGACGTAGCCGTCCAGGCCCGACGCCAGGAACCTGTCCTTGTCGCCCGCCAGGGCATGCGCCGTCAGAGCGACGACCGGCGTATGCCTGCCGCGCCCGGCATCGACACTCTTGATCCTGCGGGTGACTTCGATCCCGTCCATTCCCGGCATCTGGATATCCATCAACACCAGGTCGAACGACTCCCGGGAAAAATGCGCGATTGCCTCGGGACCGGCCGATGCCAGCTTCACGCCCCACCCCTCTCCCTCGAGCATGATTCTCGCCAGCTCCCGGTTGATGGCGTTGTCCTCGACGACGAGGACCTTCAGATCCCGGCCGCCGCGCGAATCGCCCGACCCGTCAAGCGGACGCGGCCTCGCTCCCGGGGCTTCCCCTTCCGCGCTTGCCATTTCCAGGTCGAATCGGAAGACGCTTCCCTCCCCTTCGACACTTTCGACGGCCAGTTCGCCGCCCATCAACCGGACCAGGCGAAACGCGATATTCAGCCCGAGCCCGCTTCCGCCGAACTTGCGCGTGATGGAGCTGTCGACCTGCGTGAATGCCTGGAAGATCGCCTCCTGCCGGTCCTTCGGGATTCCGATCCCGGTATCGGCCACCCGGAACCGGAGCGGCATCCCCGCACCGGGGGAACCCGCCGTTTCGACGGATACCGTGACGGACCCGTTTTCCGTGAACTTGACGGCGTTTCCGGCAAGGTTCATGAGCACCTGCCGGAGACGGACGGGGTCGCCGCATACCCGGGGCGGAACCGACTTCCCGACCTCGAGGCACATCCGGATTCCCTTTCCCTTGGCCGTCGAATAGAGCGGCCCGAGGGCGCTTTGCAGCAGTTCGTCGACGGAGAACGGAACGGTTTCGAGTTCCATCCGGCCCGCCTCGATCCTGGAGATGTCGAGGACGTCGTTGATCAGCGACATCAGGTTCTCCGCCGAAGCCCTCGACATCTCGAGGTATTCGCGCTGCGTCTGCGTCAGGTAGGTGTCGAGCACCAGGTCGAGCATCCCCAGCACGCCGTTCATCGGCGTCCTGATCTCGTGGCTCATGTTGGCCAGGAATTCCGACTTCATGCGGGAGGATTCGATCGCGGATTCCCAGACAGTCCTCAGGTTCGCCTCCCACGAGATGCGATCGGTGATGTCGCGCGCCAGCAGGAGCACGGCATCGCCCTGCCCATGGCGCAGACGCCCGCCGACGACCTCGACGGGAACCTGCAGCCCGTCCTTCCGCAGGAAAGTCAGCTCGCGATTGATGGCGGCCCCTTCGGAAAAAGTCGACAGGAACGACTCGACGATGACGTGGTCCTTCACGTTCAGGAGGTCGGTCAATCGAAGCGAGGGGAACTCGGAACGCTCGTATCCGAGCAGCGCGACGGCGTTGGGATTCCCCTCGATAATGCGCCAGGACGATTCCTCGATGAGGAATGCCGCTTCGGGGACGCGCTCGAACAGGGATCCGAACCGCTTTTCGGACACGATGGCGCGCATCTGGACGAAGGACAACCGTCGCGTCGCGTCGTAGACCGCGAACGTCAGCAGGAAGATGCCGAAGGTGATTCCGATCCCGATCGCGCGTTGGCGCCAGATCCGCTCCGCCGGTTGCAGGACCAGCAGGTCGCGACCGGCGATCCCGGTGGGCATCAGGCCCGCCCGCCAGACGTGACCGAACAGAACGTATTCCCCGCCCCCATTCGGCCGAAAGGGGAGCAATTCACCCGCCTTCTCGCGGAAATCCGGTTTGAACCATGCCTCGTGCCCCGGAAGCGGTTTCGGGAAATCGGGTGGAGGTTGTCCGGGCGGGGGCCGGCCCGGCGGGGGGGGACGGTGATGGCGTGGCGGAGGGGGGAAAACCGTGCAACCCGAGGCATCCAGGATGCCCCAGGCGGGTCGCAGGGGATCATCCTTACGGGCGCGGATGAGCGCTTCCGATTCGGCATCGGGGACGGTCTTCCGCATGAGGTGGTTCATGGTCGTCAGGTGGGACCGTATTTCCGAATCGAGATAACGCCGCTCGGAGTTTCCGAGGTATGTCGTGACGAAATAACCGGCAACGACGATCAGGCCATACAGGCAGAGGAAGCCCGTGCTGAAGAGCATGCCGTATCGCCGCCCGGTCGCCGATCGAATGCCGGCATGCACGCGCTGGAAGGCGATCCAGAGCATCGTGGCCGTCAGGACGACCACGCCCCCCTGGACCATTCCGATCGGGATGATCGCCCCCCCGAAAGAAAGCATGTGGCGGTCGATCAGAGACGAAGCTGCGCCTCCCGAGGCGGGCAGCAGCAGCGCATAGGCGACGAACCCGGCCGATGCGAACCGCAGCATCAGCTTCCCGGGGAATGCGGGCCCCAGCGGGAACAACGCAGCGGCGACGGCCAGCGCCGCGGGGATGCCGATCGCCAGGTGGACCCGATTGTCTAAGAAGGGCCGCCCGCCCCAGTAACCGTAGGCCATGGCGCCCATCAGCACCAGGAGATGCGCCTGACGGGGAGGAACCCGGACACCGCGACGTCGCAGCCCTTCTCTTCCGAACTCGAGGAGGGAAAGGAGATACGCGCCGCGCAATGCCGTGACGAATCCGGGGAACGACGGGATATCCGCATGAAGAAGCGTCGCCAGCGAAAGGAGGTCCTTGATCGCATGGAGGAACCCGAATCCCGCCAGGAATTCCCATGGGAGCCGCCGGTCGCCTTCCTGCCGAATGATCAAGCAAACCATCGCCAGGAACGCGAACGACACTCCCTTGAAAAATAAGATGTAGTCGATATCCGGGTTGATGACGGGCCCAGCCGCCGGCATGATCCCCATCAGTTACCGGCCGTCGCGTTCCGAAGCGTGGTCCGGATGATTTCCGATACGTTTCCAGTGATGGGCGCATCGTGCCCCGGGTAGATGACGTCGATCGGGAGCTTGGCCAGACGTTCGATCGCCTGGAGGTATCGGTCGGTGTAACTCCCGCCTGGAGACAAGACCCGGACCGGGGTATCGCCCGAGAACAGGAAGCGCTCCGCTTCGCAATAGATGCAGATGGAATCCTGCGAGTGGCCGGGCACGTGGAGGACCTCGCATTCCCGGTCGCCCAGCCTTATCATCTCCCCGTCCCCGAGCGGCGCGGATTCGCCGGAAAGGCGATCGGACCAGGACCGGACGACCGGGTTGTACCGCTCCCGGATCTCGCCAAGCCCCCCCGCGTGGTCGAAATGATGGTGGGTCAGCACCACCTGTTCGACCGGCGTTTTTCCGATTCCCGTCGGTATCGCGCCGATTTCTTCGAGCACATAGGCGTCGGTCCCGATGTCGACGAGCGTATTCACATCCTCGATCCGTTTCCAGTCGCCGGTCACGAGATAGGCGTTGCAGCTGTAAATCGCGGGGTTGGACCGAAGCGGGTGGACTTTCATGACAGCCGTTTCCGGAAGAGCTGCGCGTCGGGCGTGACCTGTTCGAACAAGCCGTCGAGCCCTTCCGGTATTTTTGGGGTCTGTTCCGTCGCGAAGAAGCCGCCGGGCGCCAGCGCCCGATGGAACATCCGGATCACCTCGATCCGTTCGGCGGGCTGCAGGTGCAGCAGCACGTTCTTGCAGAGGACGAGGCTGTACTCCTCGCCCGGCGGGGAAAGCGACAGCAGGTCGTGCCGCCGGTACGACAGCCGTCCCCTGATCTCGTCCGAGATCCGGAACGTCCCCTCGGATGGCCCCGCGGCGAAGTATTTCCCGAACAGGTCGGACGGGATCCGCTGCAGCTCCTCCAGCGGGTAGACGCCTTCCCGGATGATGTCCCCGAACAGGTTGCTGCCGTCGAGGTCGGTCGCGTCGATCCGGAGGTTCCGGAAAGCGAAGCGCCCCATCGATTCGGCGAAGGCGATCGCGAGCGTGTACGGCTCCGGCCCGTGGGCGCAGCCGGCATCCCAGACCCGTATCCTCGGTCGCCCCGAAGCGTACGGGACGACCGAGGATACGGCGTGGTTCAGCGTGTGGTAATCGCGGAAGAAGTACGTGAATGCCAATGTCAGGCCGACTCGACTTCCGAGGCCGATGTCCCCTGGACGATGGAAAGCTCTTCGACGGTGAAGACCCGGTCGATGTCGAGGATCATGATGAAGCGGTTTTCCCGCTTCCCCATCCCTTTAAGGAATTCGGTCCGCAACCGCGTCCCGATCCGGGGCGCGGGCTCGATCTGCGTCGGTTCCAGCTCGAAAACTTCCTGGACCGCGTCGACCAGCGCCCCGATGATCGTGCTTTCCCCTTCGAGCTGCACCTCGACCACGACGATGCAGGTGTTGACCGTCTTTTCCGTCACGCCCATCCCGAACTTGAGCCGCATGTCGACGACGGGGACGACGCTGCCGCGCAGGTTGATGACCCCCCGCATGAAGTCGGGGGTCTGCGGGATCTTCGTGATGGTCGTGAAATCCAGGATCTCCCGGACCTGCCCGACGTCGAGGGCGAACACCTCGTCGTCGAGCCGGAAGGTGAGATACTGACGCGCTTCGCTGATGCCGTTGACGCTCATGTCGATGCTCCTCCTTCCCTCCCCGGGTTAATAACGTTCGAATTCGGCGTCGAGCTTGTCGTGTCCCCCGTCGCCGAGGTCGAGCGCAAAACCGTTGGCGCCCCCGTTTCCCGGGGTTGCATGGCCGTTGGGGCGCATCGCCTTCGGGGTGATGCCCTTCATCGGGACGTGCCCGCTGGGAATCGCCCTGGACGCCGGTCGCGCCTCGGGCAGCATATTGCTTCGGGTTCCGGCGTTCCCGCCGATCCGGAAGAAGGAGATGGTGGAGAGCAGCTGTTCCGCCTGGGAGGACAGTTCCTCGGCCGTGGAGGCCATTTCCTCGGCCGCCCCGGCATTTTGCTGGATGACCTGATCGAGCTGCTGGATCGCCTTGTTGATCTGCTCGGCGCCGCTGTTCTGCTCGTTGCTCGCCGACGAGATTTCCTGGACCAGCTCTGCGGTCTTCTGGATGTCGGGAATGATCGCGGCCAGCATCGTCCCGGCCTTCTCGGCGACCTCGACGCTGGAGGAGGACAGGGTGCTGATCTCGCCCGCCGCCGCCTGACTGCGTTCGGCCAGCTTCCGGACCTCGGAGGCCACGACCGCGAAGCCCTTGCCGTGCTCGCCCGCCCGGGCCGCTTCGATCGCGGCGTTCAGCGCCAGCATGTTGGTCTGCCGCGCGATCTCCTCGATGATCGAGATCTTGGTCGCGATCTCGCGCATCGCGTTGACCGTCTCGGCGACGGCCTGCCCGCCCTCGCGGGCATCTTCCGAAGCCTTGATCGCGATCTTCTCGGTCTGGTTCGCGTTGTCGGCGTTCTGCTTGATGTTGGAGGCCATCTGCTCCATCGAGGAGGACGCTTCCTCGGCTGCGGCCGCCTGCTGCGTGGCCCCCTTCGACATCTGCTCCGAGGTCGCGCTCATGTTCTGGCTGCCGGATGCGACGTTGTCGGAAGCCGACTTGACGTCGCCGACCACCTCGGTCAGCCGGGCAACCATCTGCTTGATCGCCTTCATCAGCTCGTCCTCTCCGGACCGCTCCCGGACGTCGACCATCAGGTTGCCCTTCGAGATCTCCTGCGCGACGTTCGTCACCTTATCCATCGACTCGATCAGGACGTTCAGGTTGTTTTTGATCTCGTTGAAATCGCCGTTGTACTGATCGCTGATCTTCGGCGGCAGGTCGCCCTTCGAGATCCGCTCGACGTACTCTGCCGCGACATTCAGCGGCCCGATGACCGCGTCGAGCGTGTCGTTGATCCCCTTCACGATGCGGCCGTAATCGCCGTGATGCTTGCCGGCGTCCGCCCGGCTGTCGAGTTTGCCGTCCACCGCGGCCTGTGCGAGCAGGTTCATGTCGTTGACGAGCGTGTCGATCGCCGTCATCATCTTCACGATTGACGGGACCAGGTTGTCGTTATCCGAACGCCTGCCGAGCTTGCGGCACGCGATCAGGTCCTCCGTGAAATTGCCCTCGGCGATGTTTTCGCAGATCTCGACCACGTGCTTCACCCGCTCGCGCACCAGGTTCGTCGCGTTCGCGACTTCGGCGAAGATGCCCTGATAATTTCCTTCGACCTTCTTGGTGTAATCGTTCACCGCCATCCGCTGCAGGATGCCGTTGGCTTCGACGAGGCCGCCCATGCCGTCGATGCATGCGTTCAGGTTGTTCTTGATCTCGTTGAAATCGCCTTGGTAGGTGTCGGTGATCTTCGGCGGGATGTCGCCCTTCGCGATCCGCTCGACGTATTCGGCCGCAACGTTCAGCGGCCCGATCACCGCGTCCAGCGTCTTGTTGACCCCCCCGATGATCTCCTGGTAGCCTCCCTGGAACTTCGAAAGGTCGGCCCGCGTGTCGAGCTTCCCTTCGACCGCGGCTTTCGTCAGCTGCTCCGATTCGGCCACGAGGCTACGCAGCGAGGCGACGACCCGGATCAGGCTGTTGGCGAGGACGTCCTTGTCGGACTTCGCCACGATTTCGACCGTCAGGTTGCCTCCCGCGATCTTCTCGGCGGCCACAGCAGCCCCCTGGATGTTATGGATCATCCCCTGGAACGCCTCGGCAAGCAGCCCGATCTCGTCACGCGACTTCGCCGCGATCGACACGTCCACGTCGCCCTTCGCCATCCGGCCCGCCGCCTCCGCCATCTCGCGCACCGGGTTGCCGATCAGCCGGCTGATGAACAGGCCGAGGCCGATCGACAGGAGGAATCCGATGCCGGTCAGCCCCAAGGCGAACCTGACCGCCTTGTTCGCAAGGGCGCCATTCTGGTCGGCCGTCTGCTTTGCGATCTTGAGCTTCATGTCGAAGAACCAGTCGATCTCGGCCTGGGCCGCGGTCCGCGCGCGTTTCCCCTCGCCATTGAAGAGCGCCTTCGCTTCGGCCATCTTTCCCGCCTGCGAGAGCGACATGATCTGGTCCTGCGCCTTGTAGTAGGCCTGGATCTCTTCCTTGAACTTGGCGAATCTCTGCTTTCCCTCGTCTGTCTGGAGCGTTTTGGGAAAGGAGTCCATGGCCTTGGCGATGTCGTCACGCCTGTCCATGATCTTTTTCCTGGCATCCTCGCGGCCCGCCGCGCTGTCCGCCAGCATGAATTCAAGCGTGTTCGTTCGCATCCTGTGGAACCATCCCGAAATCTGACCGATCTCTCCGAGCGGCACGGTCGTCTCCAGGTACAGGGAGGAATCCGCTGCTTCGATCTTCCGGATATTCGTGATGCCCACGTAGCCGATCACTCCCGCGATCACCGCCACCAGGCAGAAGCCCATCAGAAGCTTGGTGCCGATCTTCTGGTCCAGGTACCATCTCATGCGTTGTTTCTCCTCTCCGTCATGGAGTTTGCGAAATCAGGTTGCGGATATCGTGCGGGCGTCTGGTAGGCCGACTTCTTCGTCCTCGACCTCCCGGGCGATCCGCTGGATGTCGAGAATGAGTGCGACGGTGCCGTCTCCCAGGATCGTGGCGCCGGATATGCCCTGGATGCCGCTGTAGATTCGTCCCAGCGACTTGATCACCGTCTGGTGCTCGCCGACCACGCGGTCGACGACGAAGCCGACGCGCGTCTCGTCGAACTCGGTGATGACGATGTGCTCGATCTGCGGGCGTTCCCCTTCGATCGCGAAGCGGTCGCGCAATCGGATATAGGGAACGATCTGCCCCCGGACGTTGGCGATGTGGCGACCGTGGGCGCCCTCGGTTTCGGCATGGGATAGCTCGACGCACTCGGAGACCGAGGCCAGCGGCAGGACGAAATACCCGTCGCCGACCGACACGAGGAACCCGTCGATGATGGCGAGCGTCAGCGGCAGCTTGATCGTGATGACCGATCCCTGCCCCCGCACGCTGGCGATGTCGATCGTGCCGCGCAGCACATCGATCGCCTGCTTGACGACGTCCATCCCGACGCCGCGGCCCGAAACGCTGCTGACCTTCTTCGCGGTGGAAAAGCCGGGCAAGAGGATCAGGTTGAACAGCTCCTTGTCGGACAGCTGCGCGCCCGGCGGGATCAGCCCTTTCTCGGCGGCCTTCGCCCGGATCGCCTCCTTGTCGAGCCCCGCCCCGTCGTCCTCGATCCGGATGAGGACGTGCGCGCCCGAGTGGATCGCGGACAGACGGATGGTGCCACGCCGGGGCTTCCCGGCCGACTCGCGGACGGAAGGCAGCTCGATCCCGTGATCGATGCTATTGCGGATGATGTGGACGAGCGGATCGTTCAGCTTGTCGATGACCGTCTTGTCGAGCTCGGTATCCTCGCCCTCGGTGGCCAGATCGATCTCTTTCCCGAGCTCCGCGGACAGGTCCCGCAGCAACCGCCGGAACTTGGCGAACGACGTGCCGATCGGGAGCATCCGGATGTTCATCACGTTGTCCCGGAGGTCGGCGATCAACCGCTCGACTTCCTCGGCCACTGCGACGAGCTCCGAATCGCTTCGTTCCGCCGCGGCCTGGCTGAAACGCGCCTGGACCGTGACCAGCTCCCCCACCAGGTTGACGAGCACGTCGAGACGTCCCGCCGGCACCCGGACGCTGGCGGCGTTCTCGGCCGCCTGCCGCTTTTCCCGCTGCTCCTTGACGATCTTCTGCTCGACCAGCGCCGATCGGACCTGCCCCGGCCTGACGATTCCCGACTCGACGAGCAGCTCGCCGAGCCGCTTCTGCTTGCCGAGCGCCGCCCGCAGCTTTTCCTCGACCAGATCGCCCCGCTCCATCAGGATGTCGCCCAGCTTCTTGTAGTCGCCTTCCGACGGCTGGTTCCCGCTGGAATCGATGACGTCGATCGTGAGCACCCCCGGCTCGTCGACGAAGATGAATACGTCCCGGATCGCGTTCTCGCCCCGGCCGGTCGTGAGGACCGCGTCCCAGCTCAGGTAGCATTTTTCCGGGTCGACGACCTCGAGCGGCGGAATCCCATCGGTCATCGCCACGATCCGAAGGTCGCCCAGTTCCTGGAGTTCGGCCAGCAGCGAAACCGGATTGCTCCCGCGCCGGAACATGTCCTCCGGTGGGCGGAAGCGAATGCGATAGGTCACAAGCTCTGGCGCGGGTTCCGCAGTAACCTTTTCCTCCCCCGCCGCCCGCTTGAGCCCCTCCGCCTTGGGTTCCTCCGCCACGCCGGGAGCAGAAGGAACCATCGCCCTGAATCGTGCGACGAGCGCCTCCGTTTCCGCACGTTCCGTCTCGCTTTCCCCGCCCGCGGAAATGTCCAGCATGATCCGGATCCGGTCGCGCGCGGCCAGCGTGGCGTCGACCAGCGGCTTCGTGACGGCCATCTCCCCCTTGCGCACGAGGTCGAACACGGTCTCGACCTCGTGCGTGAACGCGGCGACGGCGTCGAAGCCGAACATGGCGCCGGAGCCCTTGATCGTGTGCATGGCTCGGAAAACGCGCCCGATGATCTCGGAATCCTCCGGCGATTCCTCGAGCGACAGGAGCGACGACTCCAATTCGCCCAGAAGCTCGAACGCTTCCTCCCGGAAGACCGCGGCGTGGTCCTCGCTCATCCGCCGAGCACCTTCCGCGCGACGGCCAGGAGCTGCTCCGGCTTGAAAGGCTTGACGATCCAGCCCGTGGCGCCGGCCGCCTTCCCTTCCTGCTTCTTTTCGTCCTGCGATTCGGTGGTCAGCATGACGACGGGGACGAACTTGTGGGACGCGGAGGAACGAACCGCCCGGATCAGCCCCAGGCCGTCGAGGTTCGGCATGTTCAGGTCGGTCAGGATCATGTTGAACAGACCGCCGCCCAGCTTGGAGACACCGTCGCGCCCGTCCACCGCCTCGACCACCTCGTACCCGGCCCCCCGGAGGGTGAAGCCGACCATCTGCCGCATGCTCGCCGAGTCGTCCACGATCAGAATCCGCTTGCCCATCACGCGCCCTCCCTTTTCCAGACACAATCCTTGTCGTTCGAACCGCAGCTGAACCGGCCGATTCCCGAATCCTCGGCCACCCGGTGAAGCGAACCGGGCAAACTCCCCTCGATCGACAAATCCCGCCCCGCGGCGGCAAAGGTCCGGTGCGCGGAGCAGAGAAGCTGGACGAAGGACAGATCAGCCTCGGGCGCCGCCTCGATCCGGATGCGCGCATCCCCCCCGGACCGGAACGCATCCAGCATCGTTTCCCGATGCGCCGCCGCATTGCCGATCGTGAGGGCGCCGCCGAATGTCACGTTCGCCGGTGTCCCGTCCTGGGGATACGACATGTCCGCCTCCTTGGTGGCGCTGTTCTAGAAAAGCTCGACGTTGTCGCCGAGCGAATCGGGATCCGGCAACCCGTCGTTCGGACCCGACGGCACAAATGCGGCGGGCGGCGGTGCCCACGCGGAAGCGGCGGGCGACCTGCCTGCCGACATCGCCTGATGGACCTCCCGCTCCTGCGCCATGGTGTAGCGCTCGGCGAGCTCCCGAAGGTGCAGGGCGCTGCCGGAATCGATCCCTGCCGAGTGCCCTTTTCCCGCCTCGGCGGCAATCCGGTCCAGCGTCTCGGAGGCCGCCCCGATCACTGCGGCCACCATTTCGTGCGCCGTGATCCCGAGCACGGCCCGCTCGATGTCTTCCGAAAGAGAAGCCGTCTCTCCGTCCAGTTGTCTGAGGGACGTCTCAAGCGTCTCGTTGGCCGACTGCATGTGGCCCATGATCCAGGAAAGGGCCCGCCCGATCTCGTCGAGATCGGATGCATCGGCGCCCGCGGCCCCCCCGTGTTCGGAACTCGGTGCGGTCCGGAGCAGATTCGTCTGGCCGGATATCGCCTTCAACCCTTTCGAGACGGCGCCGGCATGCCGGTGGGCATCCTTGGAGAGCATCTGGATCGATTCCGCCAGGACGCGCAGGGCTTCGACGCGCGTTTCGGAACGGGTGGCCTTGATCGCGGCGTTGAGCGCGATCAGCTCGATCTCGGAGCCGAAGGTCTCGACATCGGCCACGAAGCGCATCATGTTCGCCGACGTCCCCGACACGGTCTCCATGACGACGCCGAGCTCCCGCGCGGAATCCGCTGCTTCCCCCAGCGATGCGGTCACGTGCCCCAACTTCTTTTGCATGTCGACCAGGAAGGATTGGCCGGTCCGGTCCAGCATGCCGGACAGCCCTTTCGCATCCTTCGACATGTCGGCGACATTCCGGGCGATTCCGCGAAGGTTCTCCTGGATCCGGGCGACCGCGGAAAGAAGTTCCTCCCGGGCGTGGGCGAGATGGGCGGACTGAAGCCGGCACACGTCAGCTGTCCCTTCAGGCGATCTTGCGAGATCGGCGATCGCCTCGGAGACGTGCTCGAGCTGCTGCCGGGTGATGTCATGGGACTGCATCGACATCACGACCTCGGCAATGTTCCGGCCGACCTCTTCGGACCGGGAAGCGATCGATCCGGAGGCCTCCGAGCACTTGCCGCGCGTCGATGCGAGGAATGCGATGCTGCCGCGCGTCTCGGCGAGAATCTGCTGCCCTCTCCCCTTCTGGTTTCTCTGCAGGTCAAGGACGGATGCGAGGCGGCTCTCGATCAGGTTGGCAAGCGACACTTTCTGGGCTTCGATCGCGAGGGTCTTCTCCTCGACCATCCGGGCCAGCCGCTCGACGTGGTCCGCGACAGTCTCGAATCCGGACGCCACTTCCCCGCCGAGCCGAGCGCTTTCGATCTTGGTCGAAATGCCCAGGATGCGAA
Organism: Candidatus Deferrimicrobiaceae bacterium; assembly: GCA_036504035.1. NCBI lineage: Bacteria > Candidatus Deferrimicrobiota > Candidatus Deferrimicrobia > Candidatus Deferrimicrobiales > Candidatus Deferrimicrobiaceae > Candidatus Deferrimicrobiaceae bacterium. Next base: position 147,782 of record DASXVV010000014.1, on the reverse strand, counting down.
GGATTCGGGTCAGCTTCCGGAATCCCGCAAGCGGTTCGTCGAAACCTCGGAGCAATTCACCCGTTTCGGAAAGGATGGCGGCGACACGGACGGCTTCCTCCGCGGAATGGGACAGGTAGGCCTCCATTCGGTCGAGGAGACCTTGGAGCGCCCCGACGCCATCGGGACCGCCTTCCGCGGATACGATGCCGGCGATGGCGGAGGACATCCCGGTGATCTCGCCGGCCCGGTGGTGGAAATCCTGGAGCTGCGCGCCGATCCCGAGGAATTCCGACTCGGTCTTTTCCGAGAGACCGCGGAGGGCACCTTCGGCTTCGCGCAGGTCGGCGGACCAGCGGGCACGCCGCCGATCGGTCCCGAACCATGAAAGGGATATTTTCATCACGGAGGGTCTCTTCGGCAGGAGAGAGCGAAAACTCCGTAAGACGAGGTACCGCGCTTTGTAGGATAAAGGGAGGCAGGTGTAGGGTTTTTCTCTAATCCCCGGCGGTCTTCCAGGGGCGATCGGGGCAGGCAGGTCGGTCAAGCTCGACGGCGTTCATCGAACGGGGCCTTTCCGGGCTTGAATCCGGTATTCCCCCGATGCGCAGAGGCCATGCCGGAGACTAGACTGTGCCCATCATGGCCGTTTCTCCCGATCCGTATCCTTTCCCCTCCCCCGAATGCCCTTCCTGTCTCCACCGCCTGATGGGCATGGCGGCGGCCGATTCGCGCGCTCCCGGGGATCGCGGCATCCGGAATGCGATGCCGTCGATCGCCATTCTGGTTATCGCGATCCTGGCAACCTTCTTCGGGGCAATCCGCAACGGTTTCGTCTGGGACGACGTCCTCTTCATCGTGCGGAATCCGTTTCTGCAGGATCTGTCCAATCTGCCGAAATTCTTCCTGTCCGGAGATGCGACGGGCACCGGCGGCATGAACCCGTACTACCGTCCGCTGACCACGGCCACCTTCGCAATCGACTATGCGATCTGGGGAGAGCGCGCAGCCGGGTTCCACCTGACGAACCTCATTTTTCATCTGACGACGACCATCGCCCTGTTCTTCACGGCTCGAAGCTTCACACATCGGAACGTCTCCGCCCTGGCGGCATCGTTGCTCTTTGCGGTGGATCCGGTCCAATCCGAGCCGGTCGGGTACATCAGCGCGCGGGCGGACCTGCTTTGCGCCTTTTTCATGCTCGCGGCCTGCCTGGCCTATTTCCGTTTCGAGGATTCGGAAAAGCACCGGTATCTCGCGCTATCTCTGGCCGCCTTTGCCATGGGGCTCCTCTCCAAGATCGTCGCCCTGGCGATCATTCCATTGCTGGCGCTTCATCTCCTGCAGTTTCGTCGCGACCGGTCCCGATGGATAACCCTGATCCCGTTCGGTGTGCTTGCTCTGGCCTTCATGGCGGCAAGGAGCTGGGTTCTCAAGATGGAAACCTGGGGGACCGACCCCATCCTGGACCGGGTGGCGAACGCGGGGATCCACCTTGTCATTTACATCAAGAATGCCTTCGTGCCGGTCGATCTCGGCGTCTATTACGACTTTCCGCCCGCAAAGTCCCCTTGGGAGCCGGGCGTCGTCGCATCCTGGCTCTTCCTTCTAACGGTCGGATTCGTCCTGTTTCGTCTTGCCCGGCGCTGCCCGGCGGTCGTATTCGGCGCCGGATGGTTCTTCGTGGCGCTGGTTCCCGTGTGCGGAATCTTCATGAAACTGTACCCGACCCCGATCGCCGATCGATACCTCTATATCCCCCTGGTCGGGCTGGCCATCGCCGTCTCGGTCCTGATCGAGAAATTACCCTCCCAGCGCCGATTCCGGTGGGGAAAAGCGGCGCTGCTCCCCGTCGTGGTGGCCTGCATCCTGGCCTTCTCCTTTCAGACCGCAGGGCGGCTGGAAACCTGGCACGACCAGTTGACTTTCTGGCAAGCCGCTGCGGCGGAAGCCCCGTCGAATCCTTATGTCATCAACGCATACGGTTGTGCGCTGCGGATCGCAGGCAATCTGCCCGAGGCCGAAAGAACGCTCAAAGCGGCCATTACGCTTGAGAATGACAGGGCCACGCCCTACATCAACCTGTGCCTTATCGAGCTCCGCCGTTCCAACTTGAAGGCGGCGGAACGCTACACCCTCAGGGCGCTCCAGCTGGAGCCGTTCAATCCGATCGCGCTCAATCTTCTGGCGATCGTCAAGGCGGAGAAGGGTTGGAACCAGGAAGCGATCCTTCTGTTCAGGGAGGCGATCCGCCTGAATCCCTATTACACCGACGCCCGGATCAACCTCGAGATGCTCCTGCGCCAGACGAAGGACGAACTGGGTTGATCGGGGCATATCGGGGTTTCACCTGATGCGCCCCCGAAACGACCGCCATTAGACTGTCTGAATGAAGGTTGTCCCCATCGCCCATCCGGGTCATCTCCCGGTTTCCGGCGCAGCGCTTGGCCCAGTGCATTGCGAGGGGCCCGTGTTGATGCGCGCGCCCGGCAGTTTGTCGATCGATTACCGCCCCTGGATCATCGCCCTCTTCGTGCTGGGCACCTTTTCGATCGGCATCCGGAACCAGTTCGTATGGGACGATTTCGATTTCATCCTCCGGAATGCCTACCTGCACGACCTGGGGAATATCCCCCGATTCCTTTTTTCCGGCGATGCGGCGGGCACCGGATTCGACAATCCGTACTACCGTCCGCTGACGACGGCCACCTTTGCGCTCGATTACGCGCTCTGGGGGGGGAATCCCGCCGGTTTCCACGCGACGAACGTCGCCCTGCACCTGCTGACATGCATCGTTCTTTACCGGACACTCCTGCATCTCACCGCCGCCCCTTCCGCGGCGCTGGGCGCGACGCTCCTTTTTTCGGTCCACCCGGCCCATTCGGAGCCGGTCGGCTACATCAGCGCACGGGCGGACATCCTATGCGCCCTGTTCATGCTGCTGTCGCTTCTGCAATTCCTCCGGGCCGAAGAATCCGGAAATCGCAGGCATCTCGCCCTGTCGCTCGCCTCGTTCGTCCTGGCGCTTCTGTCCAAGATCGTCGCACTGGTCCTACCGCCGCTCCTCATCCTTCACCTGATCTGGGCCGGCAACCGCACAAAGTCGGCGAAGACGCTCCTCCCATTCGCCGCGCTATCCATCGCATTCCTGATCCTTCGCAGCCGGGTCCTGGTGATGGAGGCCTGGGGACCGGTTTCTTTCCACGTCCGCGCGGCAAGCGCGGGGCCGTATCTCCTCGGCTACATCCGGAACGCCCTGGCGCCGGTCGACCTGAAGGTGTTCTGCGATGTGCCGCTGAGATCGGGGTTCTCTGATCCCGCCGTGCTCGCATCCTGGCTTTGCATCGGCGCCATCGGGGTCGCCACCCTGCTCCTTGCCCGCCGTCGCCCGCTGGTCTCCTTCGGAATCGCATGGTTCTTCGCCGCGCTGTTGCCGGTATGCGGTCTCGTGACGATCCTGTTCCCGGCCCGAATGGCGGACCGCTATCTTTACATCCCGCTGCTGGGCCTGGCCTTTGTCGTTGCGTCGGTATGGAAGGAGGCCGCATCTTCAGGACGATCGATGGCATTCCGCAAAGGGGCGGTCGCGGTCATCGGGGTGCTGGTCCTGGCCGCCGCGGCAGGGACCGCCCTGCGCTTGCAGGTTTGGCGTGATTCGCTGGCCATGTGGTCGACGGCCGTGGCGGATGCCCCGGGAAGCCTTTATGCGAAGAACGGGCTCGCGGCTACCTACATGGAAAAAGAATCGTTCGCGGAAGCCGAGCGGATCCTGAATGAAGTCATCGCCATCCGGGATGACAACGCTCAAACGAGGATCAACCTGGCGGGGATCGAGTTCCGGCGGGGAAATCTCGACAAGATGGAAGTCCATGTCAATCGCGCGCTTGAACTCCGCCCCCTCAGCCACGTGGCCCTCACGTACCTGGGCGTCATCAAGGCCCGGAAGGGATGGACCCGCGAGGCGATGCTGTTGTTCCAGGAGGCTCTCCGCCTGAATCCCTCGTATGACTATGCCCGAGAAAACATCGACATCATCCGCAGGCACCTTCCGGCAGAGGAATCTCCCCGAAACGGCGCCTGAACCTCAAGAGTCCCGGGGCGGGATATCCGGAACGACAAGGGCGGGAAGCCCTTGTTCCGGCCCCCGCCCTCGCGTACTTTCACTGCGGCTGCCTGCCGCCCCGATCTACTTCAGCGACTTGACCGCCGCGTCGATCCGGTCGACGCCCTTCTCGATGGCCTTCATCGACATCGCGTACGACAGCCGCTGGCAGGCGTCGTCGCCGAACGCCACGCCCGGGACCAGCGCCACGTTGTGCTCCTCGAGCAGCCACGCCGACAGCTCGGTCGAATTGGTCAGGACCTTGCCCGACGGCGTCGTCTTGCCGTAGACGCCCGAGAAGTTGGGGAACACGTAGAACGCGCCCTGCGGCAGGAGACACTTGACGCCCGGCATCGCGTTGAGCCGGTCGGTGATGTAGCGGCGCCGGCGGTCGAACTCGGCGACCCAGAGCCCCATGAACTCCTGCGGCCCGTTGAGCGCCTCGACCGACGCCTTGTCGCAGAACGACACCGGGTTGCTCGTGCTCTGGCTCTGGATGTTGGTCATCGCCTCGACGAGCGCCTTGTCGGCGGCGACGTAGCCGATGCGCCAGCCGGTCATCGAGTAGGCCTTCGACAGGCCGTTGACCAGGATCGTGCGCTTCTTGATCTCTTCGCCGAACTGCGCGATCGAGGAGAACTCGAAGCCGTCGTAGATCAGCTTCTCGTAGATCTCGTCGGACAGCACCATGATGTCGCGGCGGACGATCACCTCGGCCAGCGCCTTGAGCTCGGTCTTGGTGTAGGCCGCGCCGGACGGGTTGCTCGGGCTGTTGAGGATGAAGCACTTGGTCTTCGGCGTGATCGCCCGGTCGAGCTGCTCGGGCGTCACCTTGAAGCCGTTCTCCTGCTTGGCCTCGATGATCACCGGCGTCGCGCCCGCCAGGAGCACGATGTCGGGGTAGGAGACCCAGTAGGGGGCGGGAATGATGATCTCGTCGTCCTCTTCCCACGCGGCCTGCGCCACGTTGTAGATCGAGTGCTTCGCGCCCAGCGACACGATGATGTTGGCGGGGGCGTATTCGAGCCCGTTGTCGCGCTTGAGCTTGGCGATGATCGCGGCCTTCAGCTCGGGGGAGCCGGGGACGGGGGTGTATTTCGTGTATCCGTCATCGAGCGCTTTCTTGGCGACGGCCTTGATGTGGTCGGGCGTGTCGAAATCCGGCTCGCCCGCGCCGAAGCCGACGACATCGATCCCCTGCGCTTTCATCGCCTTGGCTTTGCTGGTGATCGCGAGCGTCGGCGACGGCTTGATCTTGGACGTCCTGCCTGCCAGTTTCATCGGATGGTGCTCCTTTCCCTTTTTGGGGATTATGACTGCTCTTGCCGGATCTTGGCGGCGATGCGGTCGCGGACGAGTGCCGGGACCATGTCGTCGATCTTGCCGTGCAATCGCGCCACTTCCTTCACGATGCTCGAACTGATGTAGATGTGCTTGTCGCCGGTCATCATGATGACCGTGTCGAGCTTGGGCGCCAGCTTGCGATTGACGTGCGCCATCTGGAACTCGAACTCGAAATCGGACACCGCGCGCAGCCCGCGCAGCACCACGTTGGCTTCCTTCGCGACCGCGTAGTCGGCCAGCAGCCCGTCGAAGGCGTCGACCTCGACGTTGTCAAGCGGCGCGGTCATCGCCCGCAGCATCTCGACCCGCTCTTCGGGGGTGAACATGGTCTTCTTGCGGATGTTGAACGCCACCGACACGATCACCTTCGAGAAGACGCGCGAGCCGCGCTCGATGATGTCGAGGTGTCCGAAGGTGGGCGGATCGAAAGACCCCGGGTAGACTGCAACCGTCTTCATCGGCACTATGGCTCCTGTCCGGGCGTTCGCCCGCTGGCTGGTGGTGCCGTTACCGCGAATATCTTCAGGCGCGTGTCGCCGTACCGGCGGTCGACCTGCACATCCCAGCCCGCCGGGAAGGCCTCGTCGGGCGTGCGGGACGCCTCTTCGACGACCACGATCGCCCCTTCCGCCAGCAGGCCGGCTTCGGTCAGCGCCTTCGAGGCCGATGCGGCCATCCCCTTGCCGTAAGGCGGGTCGAGGAACACGAGATCGAACCGTCGCCCCTGCCCCGCGAGCCGCCGGATCGCCTTCCGGAAGTCGCCCTTGATCGTCTCGGCATCCGACGCCCCGATCGACGCGAGATTGGCGGTCAACGCCGCGAACGCGTCGGGATCGGGCTCGGCCAGCACCGCGGAGGCGGCGCCGCGGGAGAGCGCCTCGATCGCCAGGGCGCCCGTGCCGCCAAAAAGGTCGAGCACCGCCCGCCGTTCGACACGGCCGCCCAGGATGCTGAACAACGCCTCGCGGACCCGGTCGGTCGTCGGCCGCACCGCCATGCCGCGGGGAGCGCGCAGCGTCCGTCCGCCCCATTTCCCCGCCACGATCCGCATATCCCTCGATTATTTTCGTTTCGGCGCGGTTCGTCAAGGAATCCGCGGTGTATCATGGGGCCATGGAAACCCGGCTGACCGAACTCGAAATCAGATATATGCAACAGGAACGGACGGTCCAGGAGCTGAGCGACGCCGTCTACCGCCAGGAACGCGCCATCGAGCGGCTGAGGCGGGAGATGGAACAGCTCCGCGACCAGGTGGGCGAGATGAACCGGGGCGGCACCACCGATCCCGGCGAAGAACCGCCTCCGCCGCACTACTGAGCCGTCTTCCCCCGCCCTTCTTCCGCCAACGGCAGATAAACGGTGATCTTCGTGCCCGCGCCCGGCGTGCTTTCCACGTCGATGAACCCGTCGCTCTGCTTCACGAGTCCGAAGACGGAAGGCAGCCCCATCCCCCGCCCGAATTCCTTCGTGGTCCGGAAAGGGGTGAATACGTTCGCCAATGTGTCCGGATCCATGCCGCACCCCGTGTCCGCAAACAGGAGCGTCGCATAGCGGCCCGGGGCGGGCGCCCGGCGGTCCCTTTCGGGAACGGCCGGATCCTCGGCCCGGCCGGTGGCAATCCGCAACCGGCCGCCGGCCGGCATCGCCTCGCAGGCGTTCTTCACGATCTCCAGGATCATTTTCTCGAACAGCCCAGGATCGACGGACACCCTCGCCTCTCCGGCTTCCGGCGCGACGGACAGCTCGATCCGGGTTCCCGAGAGGGCCCGGATCGAAGGGAGGGCCGCAGTCAGGAGCACATCGATCCGCTCGACCTTCCGGAAAATGGTGGACTGGCGGCTGAACGCCAGCAGCTGCCCGGTCAGGGCTGCCGCCCGGTCGGCCGCATCGAGGATTTCGCCGATGTTCCTTTGCCGCGGATCATCGAGGCCGGTTTCGGCGCGTACGATTTCACCATGCCCGCTGATGACCGTCAGCAAGTTGTTGAGATTGTGCGCCATGCCCCCGGCGAGCAGGGCAACCGCCTCGTATTTCTGGGCGCGCTCGCACGCGGCCTCGCTGGCGGCGATCCGGGCATTCGCGCGGAGCAGCATGACGGTTCGCCACCCCCACATCGCCAGCCCGACCAGGAAGAGGAAGGCGATGTTCGCGGCGACGATCCGGCGGGCATCCCAGTAGGGCTTCGGCTTGCCGAACCACTTCTCGTGGATGCGGCGATACTCCGGCGTGGCAATGAAGCGGGCCAGCTCACGGTCGAGGCGCGCGATCGTCTCCTCGTTTCCTTTCAGCATCGTGAATGCGCGCGGGCTTTCGGCGATCGGCGGCTCGAGGACAACGATCCGATCGTCGATCCCGGCGGTCTGGGCCTCCTTCAGCAGAACGGGCCCCAGGTGGGCCAACGCGTCCACGTTTCCGGACAATAGGTCGAACAACGCCTCGGAGAGGGAGGTGTGGCGGACCAGCCGGAGATCGGCGCGGGGCGTCAGCAGGTCGTCCGCGATATTGCGCGCCACGACGGCGATCCGGAGACCGGCGAGCGCCTCGGGGGTCGCGGGGGCCTTCTCCCCCTTCCGGACGATGATATTGACCGGCAGGGTCAGGTAAGGATCGGAGAACAGGAATTCCCGGCTTCGCGCATCGGTGATCCCCCAGTCGCCCGCGATGTCCCCCTTGCCGGTGCGAAGCGCCGCCGCGACGTCGCCGTCCGGCGGGATTTCGACCCAGGAAAGCGTCCACCCGCCCCGGCGGGATATTTCAGTGAGGATATCGACGACCATGCCGGAGGGGAGCTGACTGCCGGACTTGGAGGACGGGGATGCCAGCGCCGCCTTCGGGCGGATCAGGACGCGCAGGCGGTTCCGGGCTGCGGGCACTCCGGCGTCGGCTCGGGCATCAGGAAGAGAAAGCAGGAGGATTGCGCAGAGGACGAGACAGGCGACGCCCCCGGCCGGCATCCCCCGGTTCATGACGCCGATTCGCCCGGCGCGTGCAGGAACAGGCGATAAGCGGGATTTTGCGTCTCTTCGACGTATCGATATCCCAGCTGGTTGAGGAACATCCGGAATTTCGTCTTGTCGCCCGCAGGGATTTCGAGCCCGATGAGCACCCAGCCGTAGTCGAGCCCCTGCATCCGGTAATGGAACAGCGAGATGTTCCAGCTCTCCCCCATCTTTTCGAGGAAGCGCGCGAGCGCGCCCGGGCGCTCGGGGAACCAGAACCGGTAGAGGACCTCGCCCCCCGCCTCGGACGAACGACCGCCCACCATGTGACGGATGTGCGTCTTGGCCAGGTCGTTCTCGGTGAGGTCGATGCTGTCGAACCCTGTGGAGGCAAGACGTCTCGTGAAAGCGAACCGCTCGGCGCCGTCGCGGATCGAGATGCCGACGAAGATCTGCGCCGACGCGCGGCCGGAGAGCCGATAGTTGAACTCGGTGATATTGCGGTCGCCAAGCACCTCGCTGCAGAACCGCTTGAGGCTGCCGGGACGTTCCGGGATCGTGACGGCGAACAGCGCTTCCTGCTGCTCGCCGATCTGGGTGCGCTCGGCCACATAGCGCAGCCGCTCGAAATTCATGTTGGCGCCCGAGTTGATCGCGACCAGCGTCTTTCCCGAGGGCCGGTTCAGGCGCACGTATTTCCGGAGCCCGGCGAGCCCCAGCGCGCCGGCGGGCTCGACGATCGAGCGGGTCGCCTCGTAGTTCGCCTTGATGGCGCTGCACAGCTCGTCGACGTCGACCCGGACGATCTCGTCGACGCATTGGCGGCAAAGCTCGAACGTCAGCTTCCCCACCTCGCGCACCGCCACGCCGTCGGCGAAGATGCCGACCGTATCGAGGCGGACGCGTCGCCCTTTCTCGAGCGACCGCGCCATGGCGTCGCTGTCGGACGGCTCGACGCCGACCACGCGGATCTCGGGGCGCAGCGCCTTGAGATAGCTGCCGATACCGGCGATCAACCCGCCTCCGCCCACCGGGACGAACACGGCATCGAGACGGCCGCCGCTCTGCCGCAAGAGCTCGTCGCCCACCGTTCCCTGGCCGGCGATCACGAGTTCGTCGTCGAACGGATGGACGACCGTCATGCGGCTCTCGTCGGCCAGCCGGGCGCAGTGCTCGGCGGAATCGGAATAGCCCTCCCCGTGGAGGACGATCTCGGCCCCGAGCGCCGCCACCGCCGACACCTTGATCTGCGGGGTCGTCGCGGGCATGACGATCACGGCCCGGATGCCGAGCTTCCGTGCGGAATAGGCAACGCCCTGGGCGTGGTTCCCGGCCGATGCGGCGATCACGCCGCGCTGCCGCTCCGCGTCGGTCAGTTGCGCAATCTTGTTGTAGGCGCCCCGGATCTTGAAGGAGAATATCGGCTGGAGGTCTTCGCGCTTGAGCAGGACCCGGTTGCCGAGGGCGCGGGAGAGGACGGGCGCCTCGTCGAGCGGCGTCTCGACCGCCGCCTCGTAGACGCGGGAGGTCAGGATTTGCCGAACCAGCTTCTGCAAACGCTCCTGCCCCTCGTTGCGGATTTCCGATCGTTCTTGCAATGATATATTACTGTAATTCCGAACGGGGAGCGCACCTATGACGACGATCCTGATCGTGGACGACTCCAGGACGATGCGGAAGGTCATCTCGAACCGGATCACCGAGACGGGCCTCCGGATCGACAAGATTCTCGAGGCGCAGCACGGGCAGGACGCCCTCGAAATCCTTTCGGCCGCATCGGTCGACCTCGTGCTCACCGACATCAACATGCCCGTCATGAACGGGCTCGACCTCATCTCCCGGATCAGGGACAACCCGGCCTGGGACGCGCTTCCGGTCCTGGTCGTCTCGACCGAGGGGAAAGGCCCCATGGGCAAGGAAGCGATCATCCGGGGAGCCAACAACCTCTTGCGCAAGCCGTTCACGGCGGAAAATATCCGGGAGCTCCTCGAAGGCTACCTCAAAGTTTCCGCGCGTTGAAGACTCGATCCCTCCTGATCCGGGTGATCGCCGGGGCGCTCGTCGTCACGGCGGCGCTGTTCGCGGCCTATCGTATCCGTGCCGGCGCCGGCACGCCCGTGGACACCTTCCCCGCCGTCCGGGCGCCGATCGAGGAGATCGTCACCGCGGTCTCGGCCGGAACCGTCAAGGCCGTGCGGGAAGCCACCCTGTCGCCGGAGGCGATGATCACGGGCATCCGCTTCGTCGAAGTGCGTGTCGATGCCGGGAGTTCGGTTCGCAAGGGCGAGCTGCTCGCCCGCGGCGTCGACCCCGAGATGGCCCGGGAAGCCGAGGCCGCCGCCGAGGACGCCCGGACCGCCGAGGCCGCTCTCCGGGGCGCCGAAGCCCGGCGCGACGAGGCGCTCCAGCGTTATCGCGCCGACCTCGCCCGCGCCGAGAACGCCCTGAAGCAGGCGACGGCCGACCAGCGCAGGGCCGAGTCGCTCCACCGCGAAGGGTTTCTCCCCCTCTCCGAAAAAGAATCCGTCGACACGCGGCTGAACGACACCCGGGAGATGGTCCGCCTATCCGAAAGCGGCGCCGCCGCCGTCCAGGCGCTGGAACGCGAGATCGAGGCCGACAAGAGCCGGATCCTCTCGGCTCGCACCCGGGCCAGGCTCGTGGCAGAGCGCGAGCGCAAACTTTCGATCGTCGCCCCCTTCTCCGGAATCATCACGAAGAAGCTGGTCGAGGTCGGCGAAACCAAGATCGCCGGCTCTCCCCTCTTCGTGCTGGCCGATCCCTCCGCCACCTACATCGAGGCGCAGATCGACGAGACCGAGTCGGCGCGCGTCCGCGTCGGCCAGAAATGTCGGCTCCTCCCCGACGCCTACCAGGGGCAGACCTTCGAGGGGCGCGTCTCCGAAGTCATGCCGGTCGTCGAAGCTTCCAAGGACGTTTCCCGCGCCAACGTGATCCGGGTGGTGGCCGTCTCCCCGCCCCATCCGCTGCGGCTCGGGATGTCGGCCGACATCGAGGTCGTGGTCGGCCGCAAGGAAAAAACGCTGCAGGTGCCCTCGTCGGCCATCATGGAGCGGGAAGGAAAGAAGTTCGTCTACGTCATTTCGGACGGCAAAGTCGCCCGCCGCGACGTCGCGACGGGCATCGGCAACTGGGACCGGACCGAGATCCTCTCCGGCCTCTCGCCCGGCGATCCGGTCGTCATCTCGCTCGAGCAGAAAGACCTCGCCCCCGGGGTGCGCGTCGTTGCCCGCCGACGCTGAACCGCTCCTCAGGCTTTCCGGCGTCTCCAGGCAATACGCGACCGGCGGGCAGGTCGTGACCGGGATCGAGGGGATCGACCTCGAAGTGCTCCCCGGCGAATTCCTCGCGGTCATGGGCCCCTCCGGCTCGGGGAAGTCCACGCTCATGAACATCCTCGGCTGTCTCGACGTCCCGACAAACGGCACCTATACGATCAAGGGCACCGACGTCGCCACGCTTTCCTCCGACGAGTTGGCCCGGCTGCGAAACCGAGAGATCGGCTTCGTCTTCCAGGTATTCCACCTGCTTCCCCGCGCGACCGCCCGCCGCAACGTCGAGCTTCCTCTCCTTTACGCCGGCGTCCCCCGGGCCGACCGCGCGCGGCTTGCCGAGGAGGCGCTCGCCATCGTCGGCCTTTCCGAGCGTAGCCGCCACCTGTCGAACGAGCTGTCCGGGGGGCAGCGCCAGCGCGTGGCGATCGCGCGGGCGCTGGTCAACCACCCTTCGCTGCTGCTCGCCGACGAGCCGACCGGGAACCTCGACTCGAAAACCGGGGAGGAGGTGCTGTCCATCCTCACACGGTTGAACGGGGAGGGCGTCACGGTGGTCCTCGTCACGCACGACCCCCTCATCGCGCGACGCGCGCACCGGACCGTCTACATCGTCGACGGCCGCATGCTGTCGGAAGACGCGTTCCGGGAAAGACGCGGATGAGCCCGCTCGAATACCTCCTGGTCGCCTTCGAGGCGCTTCGCGCGAACCGGCTTCGCGCAGCGCTCACCATGCTCGGGGTCGTCATCGGCGTCGCCGCGGTGGTCCTGCTCGTCTCGCTCGGGACGGGCACCAAGAATTACGTCGAGCGTCAATTCGCGGGCCTCGGCAGCAATATCCTCATCATCACGCCGGGCAAGATCGAGACGCGCGGCGGCCCGCCCATCGTCGGCCCCGCCCGCCACAAGCTCACGATGAGCGACGCGAAGATCCTCGAGAAGAAGGGATACCTCTTCGGCGGCGTCGCCCCCGTGGTGTTCGGCTCCGCCGAGGTGCGGCAGTCGGGCCGGACGCGCAACGTGAGCGTTCTGGGCGTCACCCCCGAATTCTCGGCCGTCCGCAACCTGCACGTCGAGATCGGGTCGTTCGTGACCGGGGCGGACGTCGACGCGAAGCGCCGTGTCTGCGTCATCGGGCGCACCGTCCGGAAGGAGCTGTTCGGCAACGCGAACGCGCTCGGCCAGGTCGTCAAGCTGAACGGCGCCCGCTACCGGGTCGTCGGCATCATGGAGAGCAAGGGCGTCTCCCTGGGCATCGACATCGACGACATCGTCTTCATCCCGGTCCGGGCGGCGCAGGACCTGTTCGACCTCGACTCCCTCTTCGAGATCATCGTCTCCGTCCGCAACATGAACGACATCGACAGCGGGAAGTCGCTCGCGACCGCGCTGCTGTTCCACGCGCACAACCGGCACGAGGACTTCACGGTCACCGACCAGCGCGCGATCCTCTCCTCGCTCTTCACCATCCTCGACACGCTCACTTACGTGCTCGGCGGCATCGCCGGCATCTCCCTGCTCGTCGGCGGCATCGGCATCATGAACATCATGCTCGTGACCGTGAAGGAGCGGACCAACGAGATCGGCATCCGCAAGGCGGTCGGGGCCAGGAACCGCGACATCCTGCTCCAGTTCCTCTTCGAGGCGACGGCGCTGTCTGCGGCAGGCGGCGTGCTCGGGCTCGCGGCCGGCGCCGCCGGAGCGGCCGCCCTGCGATGGGCCTTTCCCCGGATGCCGGTCGAGGTGCCGCTCTGGGCAGTACTTCTCTCGTTTACCTTTTCCCTGTTCGTGGGTATCTTCTTTGGAGTGTACCCGGCGAAAAAAGCCGCAGCCATGAACCCCATCGAGGCGTTGAGGTACGAATGAGCCACGATCAGCCGCTGCGCGTAGGCAGGATTCCTTACGCAAACGTTTATCCCATATTCAGGGCGCTTGAGCAGATCCTGCCGCCCGGGACGGTCGAGTTCGTCGAAGGCCACCCCCGCGAGCTGAACCGGATGCTCAGCGAAGGCGCGCTCGACATCTCCCCCTCCTCGTCCATCGAATACGCCACGCATCCCGACCGCTACCTGCTGGTCCCCGACATCTCGATCGCCAGTCGCGAGAAGGTGATGAGCGTCCTGCTCCTGTCGAACCGGCCGCTCGATGCCCTGCCCGAAGGCCCCGTCGCGATGACCGAGGCGTCCGATACTTCGGTCGTCCTGCTCGAGATCCTGATACGCCGCTTCCTGCACCGGGACAACCCGCTCGTCAGGTCGCCGCTTCCGCCGGAAGAGGCGCTGCGCCGCTTCCCCGCCTGCCTGACCATCGGCGATGCGGCGATCCGGGCGGCTCTCGGCCGGGTGGCGCCCTGCATCACCGACCTCGGAAGCTGGTGGCTGCGGGAAACGGGAAAGCCGTTCGTTTTCGCCCTCTGGATCGTCTCCCGCGCCGCCGCCGAAACGAAGGGCGCCCGGCTCGCGTCGTTCGTCCGGACCCTCCTTTCGGCCAAGGCGATGGCGCGCGAATCGGTGTCGGACGATGCCGAGGGCTCGATCGGCCCAGACTGGATTCCCCTTGATTTCCGAATGGATTACTGGAATAACCTGTCGTGGAACCTTAGCCAGCGGGAACAGGAGGGGCTGAACCTGTTCTACGCGCTCGCGGCCACGCAGGGACGCATCCCGGCCGCCCCGGAATTGCGTTTCCTTCCACTGTCATGACCGGATCGCCGTGTTAGACTGATCGGGCACGAACTACCCGTGGGCGAGGGAAACGATGATCACGAAAGAGATGAAGATCGAAGATGTGCTCCGAAACTGCCCCAAGACGATCCCCGTATTCTCGCGGTTCGGCATCGACTGCGCCGAGTGCCAGCTCTCGGCCTACGAAAACGTCGAACACGGCGCCAGGGTCCACGGGATCGACCTGAAAACGCTGCTCGAGGCGCTCAACGCTGCCGAGGCAAACCAGGCCTCTTGACGCACGCTTGAAATAACCGGTTCTCGCACGAGAAGGGCGGGCATCGACACGATGAAGCGGTTGCACCATATCCGGTGGTACCAGACCATCGGCGGCAAGCTCTTCATCCACATCGCCCTCGCCGTCTGCGTCATCAACGGCTACCAGGCCTACATCTCCCTCCGCTTCCAGCAGATCCACTTCGACCAGACCATCCGAAGCACCGCCCTCAAGCTGAGCGACACGATCCGGCAATCCATCCGCACCGAGATGATGGAAAACCGCAAGGAACAGGCCTACCGGATCATGAAGACGATCGGCGAGCAAGAGGGCATCGAACGGGTCCGGATCTACGACCGGGAAGGCCGGATCGTGTTCTCGACCAACGCCGCCGAAAAAGGCGCCATGGCCGACAAGCGCACCGAGGCCTGCCTGGGCTGCCACAGCGGGGGCGGCCCCCGCCGGGAGATGGTCGCCCGCGAGCGCACCCGCATCTTCAAGTCGACCGACGGCCACCGCGTTCTCGGGATGATCAATCCGATCTACAATGAAAAAGACTGCTCCCTGGCCGACTGCCATGTCCACCCCCCTACCCAGCGGGTATTGGGCGTCATCGACATCACCCAGTCGCTGAGCGACGTCGACCGGAGCCTGGCCGTCGCACGCCGCCAGATCGTCCTCTTGAACGCCGCCTTCATCGCCATGATCGCGATCATCGTCGTCGTCGTCCTCAACCGGTTCCTGAACCGGCCCATCAAGGACCTTTTCCTAGGCACCATCATCGTCGCGAACGGCGAGCTCCGGCACGTCATTCCCGTCCATTCCAACGACGAGCTCGGCTTTCTGGCCCGCTCTTTCAACCAGATGACCGAGAAGCTGTCGGGGGCGAACGACAAGGTGATCGAGTACATGGACCAGCTCGAGCAGCGGTATTCCGAGAAGGCGGATGAGCTCGAGGCGACGCAGGCCAAGCTGCTGCAGGGCGAGAAGTTGACCGCCCTGGGGAAGATCGTGGCGACCGTCGCCCACGAGATCAACAACCCGCTGACCGGCGTCTACACCTACATCAAGCTTCTGCAGCGCAAGCTGAAGGAGCACGGCCCCGGGAACGGGCTCATGGGCGACTGCGAGAAATACCTGGGCACGATGGGGCGCGAGGTCGAGCGGACGACGGGGATCGTCCTCAACCTCCTCGAGTTCTCCCGGCCCAAGGATCCAACCAAGAAGCCAACCGACGCCAACGAACTCATCGAGGAGTCGCTTGCGCTGATCCAGGGCAAGCTGGAAGCGAACTCCGTCTCGGTCCACAAGGATATCGAGCCCATCCCGAGGATCAGCGCCGACCCGTCCCAGATCAAGAACGTGCTGATCAACCTGATGGTCAACGCTGTCGAGGCGATGGACAACGGAGGGACGCTGACGATCGCCTGCCGCTTCCGAGGGGACGACGCCACGATCCGGATCGACATCGCCGACACGGGGTCGGGGATCAAGCCGGAGAGCATCCAGGAGATCTTCGACCCGTTCTTCACGACCAAGGGCAAGGGGACGGGCCTTGGCCTCTCCGTCGCGAACGGCATCATCCAGAAGCACAACGGCTCGATCGGGATCGACAGCACCGTGGGCGTCGGGACCCGCATGACCGTCATCCTGCCGATCGAAGGCTGACGGGGAGCGGAAAACATCAAGCGGGCAATCTACATCAGGCCGGTCGGTGACATCGCCCCCAAAGCGATCCACTGGCTGCAACATGACCTAAGGTCTTACCTTAATATGCCAGTGGAAGTGATGGAGAACATGGAGATTCCCGGAGAAAGCTTCGACCCCGCGCGAGGCCAGTTTCACTCCACCCGGATCCTCAAGGAGATCCTGCTCGAGGTTCCGGGCGACGCTCTGAAGATACAGGGGATCATCGCGGAGGACCTCCACATCCCCATCCTGACGTACGTCTTCGGGGAGGCGCAACTCGGCGGGACGGCTTCGATCGTCTCGCTCGCCCGGCTCGAGCAGACGTTCCACGGGCTTCCCCACGACGAGAGGCTCTTCTTCGGGCGGCTTCACAAGGAAAGCCTGCACGAGCTGGGTCACAACTTCGGGCTCGTGCACTGCCACGACAGGCGTTGCCTCATGTACCTGTCGAATACGATCATGGACGTGGACCTCAAGGGAAGCGGATATTGCCGGCAATGCTTCGAGACGATACTCGCGACAATGAACGGCGGGAGGTAGGGCGCATGGAACGGAAGATCAACATTCTGATTGTCGATGACGAGGAGATCGTCCGGGAATCGCTCATGAACTGGCTCAAGGAGGACGGCTACGACGTCGAGTGCGCCGCCAACGGGAAGAAGGCGCTCGAGAAACTGCCCGAACGCGACTGGACGCTTGCCATGGTCGACCTCAAGATGCCGGGGATGGACGGGATCCAGCTGATGGACGAGATCAAGAAGGTCCGCCCCGAGATCTCCGTCATCATCATGACCGCCTACGCCACGGTCGACACCGCGGTCAAGGCCATCAAGAAAGGGGCGCACGACTACATCGTCAAGCCGTTCAACCCCGAAGACGTCTCCATGGTCATCAAGAAGATCATCGAGCACAAGAAGCTCGTCCAGGAAAACCAGTACCTGCGCAAGGAGCTCAAGAAGCAGTACCGGCTGCACGACATGATCAGCAAGAACCACGAGATGACCGAGATCTTCGACCTCGTGCGCACGATCGCCAAGAGCAATTCGACCGTGCTGGTCCAGGGGGAGAGCGGGACAGGCAAGGAGCTGCTGGCCCGGGCCATCCACGAGGAGAGCCCCCGGAAGCACGAGCCCTTCGTTTCCGTCTCGTGCGCCTCCCTGACCGAGACGCTGCTAGAGACCGAGCTGTTCGGCCACGAGAAGGGTTCTTTCACCGGCGCCGACGGCTTCAAGAAAGGGAAGCTCGAGCTGGCCAAAAACGGCACGCTCTTCCTCGACGAGATCGGCGACATCAGCCTCAAGCTCCAGATGGACCTGCTCCGCGTCCTCGAGAACCGGGAGTTCCGCCGGGTCGGCGGATCCCAGCTCCTCACCATCACCTCTCGCATCATCGCCGCCACCAACCGGGACCTCAAGAAGGCGATCGCCGATGGCAAGTTCCGGGACGACCTGTATTACCGGCTCAACGTCATCTCTTTCCAAATCCCCCCCCTGCGGTCGCGCAAGGAAGACATCCCCGTCCTCGTCGAGAACTTCATCGAGAAATTCAACATCGAGATGGGAAAGTCCGTGGAGGGCGTCAGCGAAGCGGCGATCCGGATGCTGATGGACTACCACTGGCCCGGAAACGCCCGTGAACTGCGCAACGTGATCGAACGCGCGATGGTTGTGACCAAGGGGAAGAGCATCACAGAGGCCGACCTCCATCTGCCGACCACGCCCGAGAAGGTGTCGGTCTTCGGACGCTCGCTCGAGGAGGTCGAGCTGGAGCATGTCCGGTTTGTCCTCGAGAGCAACCACTGGAACGTCCTCAAGTCGGCCAGCGTGCTCGACATCGACCGGGTGACGCTCTACAACAAGATCAAGAAGTACAACCTCCGGAAGCCCGAGGAGGAAGCCTGATCCCCCGGGTGCCCCTCCCCGCCGCGCGCTCCGCCCAAACGACCGCCGGCCCCCCGTGTGATTTTCCAGGAGGCCGGCCGGACTGCCGGATCGAACAGGGGACCCGCCTCAGCCCGATGTGAGGAACTGCTCCTTCACCCGCTCGATCCATTCCTCGCCGTAGAGCGCGCGTGCGATGCCGTCCACCGGGATGCCGCCGTCCTGGATGGTGGCGCCGACGGTCGCGCCCGACTCGATCCGGAGCGATTCGACCGCGCCCTCGATCCAGCGGCGCGCGAGATCGCCCGACAGAAGGTTCTTCAGGTCGGTCGAGAGCTTGGACGGCTTCACTTTCAGCAGCCACCCTTCCCCGAACGGATCGCCCGACAGGAGCTTGGGGTCGGACAGCACCGCAGCATTGACCGCGATCACGCGGCCGCCGACCGGCGAAAGCATCGGGATCGTCTTGCCGTCGACCTTGAACCCCCAACCGGTCTCGCCCTGGGCAAGAGACGTCCCGACCTCGGGCAGGTCGATCGCGTTGACGCTTCCGACCAGCTTCCGGGCATAGTCGTCCATCCCGAGCCGGACGACGTCGGCGTCTTCGCGCTTGAGCCAGCCGTGCCCCCGGTGAAAGAAGAGCCCCTGGGGAACCCGGAACCAGTCGACGGACTCCTCGCGGGCCTCGATCGGAGCCGGCGGCGCGTTGGCCACCCGGAACAGGAACCGCACCGCAAAGAACAGGAAGCCGGAAAGGAACGCGATCGTCAGGAGATATTCGATCCCCTTCGTGGCATAGATGTCTACGAAGCTAAAACCTTCCATTTCGAAGCCTCCTTGGACGGGATGGATTCCGTTTCCACCGCTCCCTCATGTTCGTGGTCCTGCAGGATCGGCATGCGATTGATGACCCAGCGGAACGCCCAGATCTCGAGGCAGATCACGGTCGCGGTGACCCACACCTCGATCCAGTTCGGGTAATAGTGCACCGCCGAATCCCACTTGAAGGCGATGACCGAGAAGTTGAGCCGGTTGATGATGATCCCGATCGCGGTCACGAAGGCCGTGGTCTGCACTAGCTTCACGTTCCGGGAGGTCACTCCCTTGATGAACAGGATCATCGGAAGCACGATGAACCCGATCATCTCGAGCAGATACCAGTAGCCCATCGGCGTGAGAAGAAGATCGTAGTGCTGCCCGTGGATCAGGTCGATCACCTTGAGGAACAGGTAGGCGAACATCGCGCCGGCGCACCCCTTGCCCAGGCCCAGCAGGATGTCGTCATGGTTGGCGTGCAGCGTGTGGCCGACCTTGTCGGCGAAGATCTTGTGCGTGAACGTGCTCTCGATGATGACCATCGAAAGGCCGGCGAACACGCTCGAAACGAAGAACAGGATCGGGATGTTGTGCGAGTACCAGAGCGGGTGGATCTTGGTCGGGGCGAGCAGGAAGAGCGCGCCGAGGCCGGACTGGTGCAGCGTCGAGAGCGTGATCCCGAAGATCACGGCGCCCGTCGTCATTCCCTGGACGATCTTCTTGACCCGGGGCCAGCCGAGCCACTGGGCGACGACCGGCGAGAATTCCAGGAATTGGCAGAGCGTGTAGAGCAGGAAGTGCCAGGCGACCAGGAAGAGTACCGAGCTGAAGCCGAACCCGTTCCCGATGATCGGGTTCACGACGTTCCAGGGACGCCCCAAGTCGAGCAGGAGCGCCCCGGCGTAGAAGCAGTAGGCCAGGAATCCGTTGAGCACGGTGGCCCGCAGGATCGGCTCGTATTTCTTGAACCGAAGGATGTCGACGACGAAGGTCAGGACGTAGGCGCCGCCCGCGAACGCGACGCCGGTGATGACGTCGAAGCCGATCCAGATTCCCCACGGATATTCCTGTGACAAGTTGGTCGTCGCGCCCAGCCCCTTCCAGAAACGCAGGCCGATCAGGACGAACCCGACGACGATGATGATGCCGCTGATGACGTTGAACTTCGTGATTACCGGCCCCTTGGGCTTCAGCTCGCTCCGGATGAACGTCAGGAACTCCCGGAAATTTTCAGAGAAGGATTTCGGCGCGTCCTTCACCACGCGGATGTTGTTTGTTGCTGTCCGTTCACTCATGGCCTTTGCCCCCTCCCTGCCCGTCGTCTCCCTTGTCCCGGTTCATGTAGGCGAGGCCCGCAAGAAGCGTCGGCCAGAGGACGAACACGTGCGGTACACCGAACAGGAACCCGGAGGTGTGCTCGGGAAGCGGCGTGGTGCCGAGGTTCGTCTTCATCCCGATCTTCTCGAACGGGACGCTGGACAGGTAGAGCCATCCGGTGCCGCCGACCTCGTGCTCGCCGTAGACCTTGTTGTGGTATCGGTCCGGCTCGGTGTAGATCCGCCGGCGCGCTTCCTCGAGAAGTTCGCGACGGGTGCCGAACAGCGTCGCCCCTTCCGGGCAGGCCTCGGCGCACGCCGGCTTTTCACCTTTCTTCAGGCGCGAATAGCAGAAGATGCATTTCTTCACGAAGGGGGTGGCGCTCTGGTACTCGTACTTGGGGATGTCGAAGGGGCAGGCGATCATGCAATAGCGGCATCCCATGCACCGTTCCTTGTTGTAGACGATCGGCCCTTCCGGTTTCTTCTCGAGCGCACGGACCAGGCAGGCGGAGGCGCAGCCCGGCTGGTTGCAGTGCATGCACTGCTTCCGTGCGAAGATCGGCTTGCTCGGGTCTTTCGGGTTCTCGTACCGGTTGACGACGGTAAACGCCTCGGGCGTCGTGTCGCGGCGAAGCTTGAATACTTCCTCCGAGGAGAACGACTCCTTGGGGGCCGGCAAGTTGTTCGCCTGGTTGCACGCTTCCTCGCAGCTTCGGCAACCGATGCACTTTGTGGTATCGACGAGCATCCCTACGAATTCGGTTTCGCTTCCGACGGCTCCCCCGCCGCTTCCCGTTCCTGCGGCGAGGGCCTTTCCCGCCGTCGCGGCTGCGATCGTGCCGCCTGCCAGTCCGGCGAACTTCAGAAAGTTCCTGCGGTTCATGCTCATTGCAATGACCCCCGGGTTAAATTCGGGAAAGGAAACGGCGCTGGAACGCCTTGAACTGCTCCTCGCCCATTTTTTCGATGATGCCGGCGGGATACTGGCCGCCGTCCTGCATCGTCGCGCCAACGCCGGCGTAACGGACCGAACCCTCGACGAGGAATGTAGAGAAGCGCTTCACCTCGCTGTCGAACCAGCCGGCCGCCTGCTCGAGACTGCGGACGTGGCTGAGACTCTCCGCCAGATTCCGCGGCCGGATCGAGAACAGCCATCCCGCGGCGTAAGGATCCTTCTTCGCCGTTTCCGTGTTGAGATCCGCGCTCTCGTTCAGCGAGACGACGACGCCCTCGATCGGGGAGACCAGCTCGACCTCACGGCCGTTGCGCCAGACCGAGAAGATCCGCTCGCCCTGGCTCACGATCCGGCCGGGGGCTGGGCACGAGACCCGGTCGGCGCCCCCAAGGACCTTCATCAGGAAATGGTCGATGCCGATCTTCGCCTCGCCCGACGTGTCGAGGCGGGCCCACGTGTGCCCCTCGTGGACGAACGTCTGCCCGGCGGCGGCGATCCCGCGGAACGCGGTGGCCGGCCCCACCAAACGATGCTGCTCGATCACGCGGGCCAGTTGCTGAACGCAAATCACGACCACGATCGTCAGAAGAACCAGCAGGAACACCATGACCAGACCTCCTTCTCCTGTGAGTGGAACCTGCGCGTCCGACCCTTTGGCGCTAGCCGAAGAACAGGGCCGACAACTCATCCCACTGCGCTTCGTTCATCCGGCTCCCGAGATCCGCCAGGCATTCCCCCCCGTCGGCCGCCGTGGCGACCGCGCCGGGAGACAGGAGCCGTTGCAGCCTTTCCACTTCCCATTCGAACCAGCTACGCGCTGCTCCACCATGAAACAGCCGCTTGATGCCTTCTCCGGTGGACGACATGGAGAGAATCCAGCCGTCCTCGTAGGGCGCGCGATTCACGGCCGAAGGATCGTTCGTCAACCTCGGGTTGGTCGAAAGCACCACCCCGTCGAGCGGCGCGACCATCCGCACGGTCCGTGGACCTGCATGGAGAATCATGCAGATGCTGTTCTCCTTGACGACCGATCCTTCGGCGGGGAGGGAGATCCGGTCGACCTTCCCGATGAGCTTCTGGGCGAAATCGTCGATCCCCACCTTGACCTTCGTGCGGCATTCGTCGGAGAGGGAGACCCAGACGTGCCGGGGATGGAGATAGTAGTCCGATTTCTGCGAAAATCCCCGGATCCGCTCGCACTCCTCCACCCGGCCTCCCCCGCGGTCCTTGTAGGTCATGCACTTGCGAAAGCCGGTCCCGTTGCACATCCCCTTCTGGGGCGAGTTCTTGTCCACAGGGATCATCTTTCGCATCGGAAAAGCCTTGCAAAAGGTCACTGTGGTCACTTCGAGAAATGGACACTGACCTTCTTTCATGGTTGCCTCCCGCTACGCCCTGCCAGGGTTCGAGGTTCCGACGAGCAACATGACGATGCCGATCAGGAGATATGCCATTTTTCTCACCTCCTTTTAGCGGGCCATTCCGCTGCACTCCTCTTGTGCATCGGACATGCCCAAAACGGCCTGCAGAAAAGGCGAGGCATAACATATCGTTTTGTAAGGATTATTTGTTCCGATTCGTCCGGACGGCAAAACGCCCGCGGGAGCGGGTTGTATCCATTTCTTTACATGATGGGAGGGGATCTGGAATAGTCTTTATATTCCGGCATGTTGCGAAGTGTATATTTATTCAACGGCTTGTTTAACAATTCAACACTCGGTGCCAACCCGAGGCCCGGGCGGGCAGGCCATCAGTCGACGCGGGAATATTCGGCCCGTGCATCGGTGGATTCCCAGACGACTACGCTTGAGACGCGGACCGTCGGGGGCATACGGCCGGTCACCTCGTCGTAGATGAACCGGGAGATGTTTTCGGAGGAGGGGTTGATCTCGGAAAACGGTGAGACGTCGTTCAGGTAGGCGTGGTCGAGCTGCCCCAGCACTTCGTTGAGGGCCGTTTTTATGACCCGGAAATCGACCGCCATGCCACGGGCATCGAGGGTTCCCGTCGTGACGGAGACTTCGACGAGCCAGTTGTGGCCGTGGAGCCGCTCGCAGTTCCCGTCGTATTCCCGCAGCCGGTGCGCTGCCGCGAAATCGGATTTGACCGTCAGGGTGTACAGTTCTTTGCTCATTTCTCCTCCATGGGAGACAGGAATATCCGGGCGCCCGCCGCCGCCTTGTAATACCAGTTCTGCACTTCGAGCCGGGACCGCTCGCGCCGGAGATCGGCCCTGACCGCGTCCTCGGAATAGGATTCGGGGTCTTTCCCTTCGGCCGTCGCGCGTTTCCCGATCTCGCGCTGGACTTCTTCGTCCGGGATCTCGATGAAGACGGACACCCGTTTCTCGAGAAACTCGTCTACGAGGAAGCGGTCGGAGACGATCGCGCGGACTCCGGAGGCGCTGAATTCTCTCGCGCACGGATCGGAACACGCACCGATGCGCTTCGCCACATCGGCCGTCGTGGCCGCGAGCGCGACGTTGTCGACCGCCCCGAGAGACAGCTTCCGCTGCTCCTGCAGAATGAGCCGGTTGTAGATCAGCTTCTTCCGGGCGTCGACCATCGAGACGTTGTCGGAAGCGTCGGCCGGGAATGCACGGCACCGCTCGAGGCAGGCCTCGCGGGAAACGTCGGAGAGAAAGATGATCTCCCCGTTGACCGATGCCGCCGTCGCGTCCACGAGACGGAACCCCGTCAACGCGCCGCTGCTCATCCCGTCGGCCGGAAGCGCTGCAGCCTGAACTGCCGCAGCCAGCAGCAGGCCCCCCCCCACAGCCAAGGCGAGAAAGAAGCCTCTCACGCGACGACCTCGAAGGAGATGTCGAAGGCCGGCGCCGAATGGGTGAGCGCCCCGATCGCGATATTGGCGATACCGGTCCGGGCGTACGATTCGAGCGTGTCGAGCGTGATGCCGCCGGAAGCCTCGATGAAGAGGTGGGCGCCGTGGCGCGCTACCGCATCGCGGACGTTCTCGGGCGACATGTTGTCGAGCAGCAGCCCGTCGGCGCCCGCCGCCACCGCCTCGTCGGCCTCGGCCAGCGTCTCGACCTCGACCTCGACGCGGCAAAGGTGGTGAACCGCCTTCCGCGCCGCGGCGACCGCGGCCGCGATGCCGCCCGCCGCCCGGATGCCGTTTTCCTTGATCAGCACGCCGTCCGAGAGCGAGTTGCGATGGTTTACGCCGCCGCCGGTGCGGACGGCGTATTTCTCGAGGGCGCGAAGCAGCGGCGTTGTCTTGCGCGTGTCGAGGATGCGCACGCCGTGGGGCGCGGCGATCCGGACGTATCGTGCAGTCAGCGTGGCGATGCCGCTAAGGCGCTGGACGAAATTGAGCGCGACCCGCTCGCCGCGCAGCAACGCCCACAGGGGTCCGACGATCTCGCCGACCACGTCGTCGGGCCCGATCGTAGCCCCCTCGGCAAGGAACTTGACCGAGACCTCGGGCGACAGCTGCCGGAACACCTCGACCCCGACCGGACCGCCGCAGAACACGCCCACATCCCGGGAGAGGAGGAGCGCCCGGCCGGGCGCCTGGAACATCGCCCCGAACGGATCGCCATAGGGTGCGTCTTCGGCCAGGGCGGCGCGGACGAGTCCCTCGTACTCGACGGGAACGATCACGACAGGTAGCGCGACACCAGGTCGAGGTTCTTCGAGAGCTTGGCGCGCTTCTCGTCGAGCTCCTCCCGGCGCTGCCGGTGCGCCCCGACGATGTCGGCGGGCGCGTTGGCGACGAACTGCTCGTTCCCGAGCTTGGCCGTGAGCACCTTGAGCTCGCCCTCGGCCTTCTCGATCTCCTTGCGCAGGCGAGCCGCCTCGACGGCGAAGTCGATCAGGCCCGCCAGCGGCAGGCATACCTCGATGTCGTCGACGACCGCAGTGGCGTCCTGGACCGGGATGTAGTCGGGATCCATGTACGAAACCTTCTCGGCCCGGGCGAGACGGTCCAGGATCTCCTCGTGGTCGCGCAGGAAATCGAGCGATTCCGTCTCACCCTTGAGGCGCACCTCGACTTTGCGTGCAGGCGCGATGTTGAGCTCGCTGCGCATGTTGCGGACGGCCCGGATCACCTCCATCAGGTGCCCCATGTCGTCTTCGACGTTCACGTCGACCAGGTCGGCATCGGCCGAGGGGTAGGACTGTTTCATGATCGTGCCCCGGCGGCCCGGAAGCGACTGCCACACTTCCTCGGTGAGGTACGGGATGAATGGATGCCCGAGCGCGAGGATCGATTCGAACACATGGAGCAGCACGGCCCGCTGGTCCTGGCGCACCTGGGCGTCGGCCTCGGGCATGAGCGACGGCTTGATCATCTCGAGGTACCAGTCGCAGAACTCGTGCCAGACGAACTGGTAGAACGCAGACCCCGCCTCGTTGAAGCGGAATTCGTCGATTCCCTTCCGGACCGCGTCGATGGCGCGCTGCAGCCGGGACAGGATCCAGCGGTCGACCACCGACAGCTTTTCCGGCAGCGAAAGCGCGGTGTCCTCGTCGACGTGCATCCGGACGAATCGGCCGGACTGGTAGAGCTTGTTCATGAAATTGCGATAGCCCTCGACCCGCTCGTCGGACATCCGGATATCGCGTCCCTGAGCGGCCAGCGCGACCAGCGTGAAGCGGAACGCATCGGTTCCGAACCGGTCGATCACCTCGAGCGGGTCGATGACGTTCCCGCGCGTCTTGCTCATCTTCTCGCCCTTGGCGTCGCGCACCAGGGCGTGGATGACGACGTCGGCGAACGGCGCCTTGCCGGTGAACTCGATGCCCATCATCATCATTCGGGCGACCCAGAAGAAGAGGATGTCGAAGCCGGTGACGAGGGTGGAGGTCGGGTAATATCGGTCATACTCGGCCGTCTTTTCGGGCCAACCGAGCGTCGAGAAAGGCCACAGCGACGAGGAGAACCAGGTGTCGAGAACATCATCCTCCTGGCGGATGTCGGCCGTGCCGCATTGCGGGCACGCGGTCGGATCCTCCATCTCGACGATGACCGCGCCGCACTTGTTGCAGTGCCACGCCGGAATGCGGTGCCCCCACCAGATCTGGCGGGAAATGCACCAGTCGCGGATGTTCTCCATCCATTCGAAGTAGGTCTTCTCCCACTGCGCCGGAACGATGCGCGTTTCTCCCGAGCGGACCGCCGCCATCGCGGGCTCGGCCAGCGGCTTGGTCTTGACGAACCACTGGAGGCTCTCATACGGCTCGACGACCGTGTTGCATCGGTAGCAGTGACCGACGTTGTGCAGGTAGGGCTCTTCCTTCTCGAGGAGCCCCTGCATCCGCAACGTCTCGACCACCGTGTCGCGGCAGGCGAAGCGGTCCATGCCGGCGAACTCCCCGGCCTCGGCGGTCATCTTCCCGGACTCGTCGATGACGCGGACGGACGGGAGCTCGTGGCGGCGCGCCACCTCGAAGTCGTTGGCGTCGTGCGCCGGGGTGATCTTGACCGCGCCGGTGCCGAACTCGCGGTCGACCATCTCGTCGGCCAGCAGCGGGATGGGACGGTTGGCCAGCGGCAGGCGGAGCGTGGTGCCGATGCGCCCCGCGTACCGTTCGTCCTTCGGGTGGACGGCCACGCCGGTGTCGCCCAGCATCGTCTCTGGCCGGGTCGTCGCGACGACCACGTAGCCGTTGCCGCCGAATTCGGGGTAGCGGATGTGGTAGAGGGTGCCCTTGGTCTCGACGAAGGTGACCTCGAGGTCGGAGAGCGCCGTATGGCACCGGGGGCACCAGTTGATGATGTAGTTGCCGCGGTAGATGAGCCCCTTCTTGTACAGGCGGACGAACGCCTCGCGCACGGCCCGGGACAGCCCCGCGTCCATCGTGAATCGCTCGCGGTCCCAGTCGCACGCCGCGCCGAGCCGCTTGAGCTGCTTGATGATGGTGCCGCCGCTCTCGGCCTTCCACTGCCAGACGCGCTCGATGAACGCCTCGCGCCCGACGTCCTGACGGCTTTTCCCTTCCTTCGCCAGCAGCTTCTCGACCACGTTCTGGGTCGCGATGCCGGCGTGGTCGGTGCCCGGGAGCCAGAGCGTGTTGTCGCCCTGCATCATGTGGTAACGCACCAATACGTCCTGAAGCGTGATATTGAGCCCGTGCCCCATGTGGAGCGACCCGGTGACGTTGGGGGGCGGAATAACGATCGTGTAGGGCTTGCCTTCCTTCGCGGGGTCGGCGTGGAACAGCCCGAGACTGGTCCAGTACGGATACCAGCGCTCCTCGCCTTTCTTGGGGTCATACGCCTTGTCGAGTTCCTGGGTCATCTGGATTCGCCCTGCTTTCCTTCCTGTTGCCGGATCCGCGCGATCTCGTCGCGGATCAGCGCCTCGGCCGTCTTCGGGATGACGTCCCACGCCACCGATTCGACCGATTCCCGGATGCGCTCGGTGAACTCGATGGACAGCCGGTCCATCCACTCCCACATCACCTTTTCGACGGCCTCGGTGGCGACCTTCTCGACGATCTCGCGGGCCCGCGCCGAAAACTGCTCGCGCAACGCTTCGGCGGCTGCGATCTCGGCATTTGCGCCGGCAGGCGGAACCGGAACAGCCACGGGCGCAGGTTCCGCGATCGCCTCGAGGTCTTCCTCGGGTTGCAAGGCGACCTCGGGATCGTGCTCGGGCTCGCCCTCGTCCATCGCGCAGGACTCGAAGTCGGCATCGAGCGCCTCGAGCGCCAGTTCCGCTTCCTCTTCGACAACGGCCTCGGATTCGGGCGCCGCAGCGGGCGCCGGAGGCGGCTCGACCGCCAGCGGACCCTCGGTCTCCTTGTGGAGCAGCTCCATCTCTTCGAGGTCCTCGATCTCTTCGAGTTCCTCGACAGAGGCGAGCGCGGGAGAGATGTCGGTGATGCCGGCGGGCTCGTCTTCGCAGGGCGTCTCGATGGTGAATGGCGGCTCGGCGACCACCGCTTCGGTTTCGAGGAGGCCGGGGGCATTTCCGGATTCCGGAGCCGGCGGTTGCTCTGGTGCTTCGATTTCTTCCAGAGACACATCGAACTCGTCGAGCTCGATCGCATCGCCGGCGACGGGGGCGCCGGGCGGGACGTCGCGCTGGAGGAACGCGGCGGGCGGCTTGCCGGGCCCGCCCTCGACCTCCTCGAGGACATCGCTGAAATCCCACTCCTCGGTGCCGGGCGCCGCAGCCTGCCCGGCGCTCGCCTCGGTGGCGACCTCGGCGGCCGACAGCATCTCGTTGACCTTGTCGATCAGTTCCTGGGACTCGAAGGGTTTGAAAAGAACACCCCTGGCGCCGCTGCTCTTGAAGGTTTCCTCGTCGAAGGGGCCGAGGCTTCCCGAAAGGACCAGGACGGGGCATCCCCGGACGCCGGACAGGTCGCTCGCCACCTCGAACCCGGTCCTGCCCGGGAGCGTGACGTCGGCGATCACCAGGTCGGGCAAGATCTCGGCCGCGAGACGGACGGCATCGACGCCGTTGTCGACCATCGTCAACGCGAAATCGCTCTGGGCGAACGTCAGCTCGAATACCTTCTGGATTGTAAGGCTGTCTTCGGCGAGCAGGATTTTCTTGGGCATGGTCCCTCCGGAATCTATCAATTCTAGAGTGAATCCGGAAGCTTTTCAACGATTAGGACAAGGCGCAGGCAATCCAATGAGTTAAAACCCCCGCTGGAGCCTCATTTTCCGGTTCCTTGAATCCGCTGCACCTTTTTCGGTTTTGTCTTCATGCGGATTGACGTGATCGAAAATCTCTTGTCCGGTTCTTCATTCCTGCTGTACAGGCGGAATACCTCTTTTGTATCGCCCGGTCTTGCACCTTCCCAAATCTTGTTCCAGCCAGCGCCGGCCTGCTCATTCCCGTCTGGATTGTCTCTCACCAACAGAAAGTCGTACTGATCCCGATCTTTCGGTGCGACCTGCCGGACTTTTACTCCGATGTAATAATCAAGCATCGCACGCGAGCTTTCCCATACCGAGATTCCTGCGATTTCCTGCGTTCCCGCCGGAATGGCTTTGCCCAACGAGACCATCATGTCCCGATATGAATTTCCCGCGTCGAGCCACGGGAGCAGGATTCCCATCGCTATTCCCCACGATAGCGACATGCCGGTTGCCCAGGAGCCCACAGCCCGCTCGCCGTCGGGTATCCCGGAGTTACGGGGGACCAGCACCAGCAGGAGCCATGACACGGTGAAGAAGGCCGCAACGACGATGGCAAGAGGACGGAAGGAAGGAATATACGCAGGATGGGTGCGATGCAGCCAATCCCAAAGCGCCATCGGATGCCCCGTGTTCAGTGCGAACCACCCGGCCCATAACGTCAGGATCACAATCAGAAAAACAACCGTGCTAAGTCTGTGCAGGATCGCGGAAGACCATGGGGGGAGCGCAGGGACGAGCGAGGCGGCCAGCATCGAAAGAGGGAGCAACAAGGGGAGCGCGTACAGGTCCCGACCATCCGATGCAAGCTCCAGTACTGCCAGCATCACGAGAAACACCACCAGGGGAACCGCGATGGATGCCAGTTCCCGCCTTCCGCCGCGCGCTTTCCGCCAAAGAGCCCAAGCGGCAAAGAGGTACGCGGGGAACGCGAAATAGAAGAGCAGCAGGAGATAGGTTCCAGTTTTTCGGGGACCAAGGTGTGAGAACCCAAAGTACCTGCCGAAGTTGTTCACCCACAGCCAGCCCCGGAACAGATCGGGTGACCGCAAGTACAAGGCAACGGGCCAAACCACCAGAAAAGGAAGGGCTGACAACGTTGCGATAGCGAGGCAGAGCGCGTACCTCCGCGTCCTCCAGGATGGAAACAAGGCAGGGAGAAGAAGCGACGACAGACCGAAGATCCCCGGGGCCAGAAGCCCCTTGGACAGAAACCCGATTCCGACGCCCAGGCCCAACCATCCCCCGCCCGCGACCGGCCGCTCTTCCGAGAGGATGAGACCGAAGATCGCGATGGAGCACCCGGCGAACAAGGCGGTATCCGTGATCATCTGGTGGGCATTCAGCAACAGGCCCGCGGATCCGAGAAGCAAGGCAACGGTCGTCGCTCCCTGCCCTTTTCCCCACAGTCGTTTCCCCGCGAGCCCGGCGAACAGGAACGCAAGGAAGAGGAAGAAACCGCTCGCAAGACGAGCGCCATCGTGGAGCGGGAGCAGGGGGGAAAAGAAACGTGCGAACAAGGCAGCCGTCAGATAATAGAGGGGCGGTTTTTCCATGAACGGTTCGCCGGCCACGGTCGGGACCACCCAGTCGCCAGTCTGAAGGATGTGATGGACGATCCCGAAAGAATACGGTTCGTCTGCCTTCCATGGTTCATGGTTGAAAAGTCCGGGAAGGACCCAGCAGGCGCAAAGGAAACAGAGAAAAGCGGATTTCCGGACGGATTTCAGCATTGGTTTCCCTGAATAATTCGGGCCCGGCGATTGTCATGCAACGTAGAGGTCAGGGGACGAATCACTTTAACAATCCGGCAAAGGAAATTATAGCAATATGCCGCTGCACATTGCAGAAGGCGATAGGCCCGCCGATCTCCTGTTCCGGTTCCGCAGGTATGCTATCGCGCCATTATCCCCGCGGTCGGCTGATCGAGGAGCAGGTCGATCTCCCCCCGGTCCGGATCGGCTCGCCGTACGCGGACGGAAACACGGTCGCCCAGCGCGAACCGGCGGCGGCGATAGCTGCCGACCCATTCGTTCGCGTCGGCGGAATAGCGGTAATCGTCGTCCCGCAGCGTCGAGACGTGGACGAACCCGTCGATGAGCAGCGCGTCGAGCTCCACGAAGAAACCGAAACGGACGATGGAGGAGACGACTCCTGTGAAGGTCTCCCCGATGTGCCCGGCCATGAAGAGCGCCTTGGCGCGCCGCTCGAGGTCGCGCTCGGCATCGGTCGCCGCCCGCTCGCGGCCGGACAGCTGTTCCCCGACGCTTTCCCCGTTTTCCTCGAGATGCCGGACGTAGTCGGTCTGTTCCCGGTCGCCCAGGGCGGCCATGAGCATCCGGTGGACGATCAGGTCCGGGTAGCGCCGGATCGGCGAGGTGAAATGGGTGTACCGGGCGAGCGCCAGTCCGAAGTGGCCGATGCGCTCCGGGGTGTACCTGGCGAGCATGAGGCTCCTGAGCATCAGCATGCTGACGTGCTTCTCGTACTTGCCGCCCTTGGCCAGCGCGACCCAGGCCTGCAGCCGGGCGGCCAGGTCCTTGCGCTCGGTGACGCGGACGCGCTTCAGCAACTTCGCAGCGGCGTTCTCGAACGCCTCGATCTTCTCCTCGGTCGGCGGCTCGTGGATCCGGAATAGGAACGGCAGCCCCCGGTCGGAAAGGAATTCGGCGACCGCGGTGTTCGCCAGCAGCATGAACTCCTCGATGAGCCGGTGCGATTCCCAGCGCGGGTCGACCGAGATGGACACCGGCTTCCCCCCTTCGACGCCGATGCGCGCCTCGGGCAGATCGAAATCGAGCGACCCGCGGCCGGACCGGAGACGGGTCAGCGCGTCCGCCAGCGCGGCCATATCGCCAAGCATCGGCGCCACCTCCGGCGGAATCGCCGCCTTTTCCCGCGCCTCCGGTTTCCCTGCGAGGAAGTCGTGGACCCGGGCGTAGGTGAGACGCTCGCGGCTTCGGATGACGGAGGCACAGAACGAGGGCTTGCCCGTCTTCCCTTCGGCGTCGATCGGGATCTCGGCCGTCATGGTCAGCCGGTCCACGCCGGGCTTGAGGCTGCACAACCCTTCGGACAGCGCTGGCGGCAGCATCGGAACTGCGCGGTCGGGGAAATAGACGCTGGTGCCGCGGGCGTACGCGTCGCGGTCGATCGGGGAGGCGACGCGCACATAATGGGCCACATCGGCGATCGCGACGTAGAGCGTGCGCCGTTTCCCTTCCTTGACGAGGCACACCGCGTCGTCGAAGTCGCGGGCGTCGTCTCCGTCGATCGTGACGAATGGAAGGTGGCGCAGGTCGACGCGCGGGAGGGCTTCCGCGTCCGCGCCGGGGGAGTAGTGCACCTCGGGAGGCAGGGCGTCCGCCTCCCGGAGCGCCTCCCGGGAAAATTCGACGGGCAGCTCGCGTGCGTGCGTCACGGCCAGGAAGAGCGTGTCCATCGTGTGCTCGCGTCCCAGCACGCGGATCAACGTCGCGCGGCCTTCCCGCCCCTTCGACGGGTAGTCGGTGATCTCGGCCAGCACCAGGTCGTTCGCTTCGGGCGAAAGCCCGCGCGGCACCTCGACGGGGAGGTGAAGATCGGCCTCCCGGTCCCGGTAACGGACGAAGCTGCGCGTGCCGACCGGGGCGAACCGGCCGACGAACGTGCGGATGCCGCGCTCGACGACGCGGACGATGCGCCCCTGCGGCGCGGCGGCAGGCCCCCGGCGGCGCGGGGACTCGAGCCGGACCTGGACCCGGTCCTTCGGCAACGCGTCCCCCAGGTCGTCGCCCGACACGCGCACGGCGGGGGCATCCGGCAATTCGGGAACGACGAGAAAGCGCCCTTCCCGCGTCACGCGAAGGTGCCCCTCCCATACGGCGCCGTCGCTTGCCTCATTTTTCCTGCCCCCCGACTCCCCGGTCGCGGCCGTTCCGCCATGCGTTTTTGCGCCGCGCGCATTCCGGGGGCCGGTGACATTGTGGCCCTTGCGGCTCCGCACGCCTTCTTCCCCGAGGCCGCGCAGCGCCGCCTTGAACGCACGCCGCTCCCCCTTCTCGACCTCAGCCGCCTTGTACCAGTCCCTGGCCGTCTGCATATCGCCCCGAAGCCGGTCGGCATTGGCCTTGAGCCACCGTTCCCAGTAAGCCTGGTCCCTCGTCACGCTTCCCCCTTCGCAGCACCCGTTGCCATTCCGGGAGGGGCTGCGTTTCCAGACAATCATACCGGCATCCCTGCCG
Source organism: Candidatus Deferrimicrobiaceae bacterium (assembly GCA_036504035.1). Taxonomy (NCBI): domain Bacteria; phylum Candidatus Deferrimicrobiota; class Candidatus Deferrimicrobia; order Candidatus Deferrimicrobiales; family Candidatus Deferrimicrobiaceae; species Candidatus Deferrimicrobiaceae bacterium. The sequence continues at coordinate 114,683 of DASXVV010000014.1, read as the reverse complement.
GATTGCGCAGGGCGCGATTCGATTCCCAACTTATCGCTTGAATCGGATAAATCGTTTGCTATAATCGTTAATCCCGCTTTCCAAGCGTGCCGAAGTGGCGGAACTGGCAGACGCGCCAGATTCAGGGTCTGGTGAGTGCAAGCTCGTGGGGGTTCAAATCCCCCCTTCGGCACCAGAAAATGTTGAGAGCCCCACGACGAAAATCGCGGGGCTCTTTTTCGTTTTCCCTATGCCGAAGGGGGGGATTTGAACGGGAGACCGCCGCCGAGCGAATAGCGAGGATCAGCCTGCATGGATGCAGGCGGAAGGCCGGCGACCCGGGCCGGAGCGGCGCGCACAGGATGTGCGGGCCGCGGAGGCAAATCCCCCCTTCGGCACCAAGTAAATCCAAGGGTTACGGGGTTCCCCCCGTGGCCCTTTTTTCTTGTCATCCCGCATTTGGGGCAGTTTTGGGGCATGTAACTTCCGCCGTCTTCCATTCCGGCAACATCTCGACGGCCTTCCGTTTGTGCTCCGGCGTCAGGTGCGCATACCGCTTCATCTTTCAGCCTGGCGGCGCCGAAGCCGTTTCAGCTCCTCCGCCAGCCGGTTCGAGACGGGGATCTCACGCGGCTTCCCGTTCTTCGTCCGGTCCCCCGGCAGGTAGACCATCCCGTTTCGAATGTCGGACCATCGCAGCCCGAAAATTTCCGCCTTCCGCATGCCGGTCTCGAGCGCGCAAAGCACGACGGGCCGATGGTGCGAATGGCAGGCCGCCAGCAGCGCCCCGGCTTCCTCGACAGAAAGGAAGAAGTTCCGGCCCGATGGTTCGGAGTAAGAATTACGGGGGGAGCAAGCGGGGCCAAGGCACGGGAAGAGGTTCCTTGCTGGGGGTATTGTTGGGGGGGGGAATCGGTTCCGCTTCCTCCTTGCGATCCTCGAAGGTGATCCGGGGAAACGGGGTGAGGTACCCCGCTTGTCGGCCACCGGGATCAGCGGCGGCCCATCCCCGGAATGGGGAGCCGGTCACAATCTGTGACCAGTTCCGTTTTCTCTTGCGCCGAGGCCTTCCGCCTACCGATACACTTCTTTCCTGTCGCCGATCTTCACCACGACGACAATCAGCTTTTCGCCTTCGACCGTGAACACCACGCGGTAATCCCCGACGCGGAACCGGTAGAGGTCCTCCGTTCCCGCCAGCTTCTTTACGCCCCGACGCCGGGGGGATTCCGCTATCTTGTCGATTGCCTTCCCGACTTGTTTGCGCGCGGGTTCGGACAGTTTCCGAAGTTGCCGGACAGCCGCCGGGGAAAGTTCGACCGATTAGGCCATCGGTTACAGCCCGAGTTCCTTTTTAACGTCAGCGAAAGGAACCGTGCCTTTCTTGGCAATCTCCCGCTGTGCCTTCCGCGCGTCTCGAATGTCCTGTTCGTCTTCGATTGCTTCGAGTAGTCGCAGGTCCTCGATGGGAACGACCGCCGCGAGCCCTTTGCCGTGCCGGGTGAGGACTACCCTTTCCTTGCCGAATGCCGCCCGGTTAACGACTTCGGAAAACGTCTCCCTTGCCTTCACCGTGGATACAATTTTCATGTGTCACCTCCCAAATCTGTACATAGTGTACATTTTATACGGGACAATCTCAAGGGTCATACAGCCGCCCCCGACGTCTAAGATCACAGATTGTAATCTTTCCGATTACGTCCGCACCCTGTGTTTGAAGTCACAGATTGTGACCTCAAATCCGGGTCTAGGGTCGCAATTTGCCGCCCGGGGGATTTGACGGGAACGGGATTTGCTGTAGGATCAGGCCAACCGATATTTATGGAGGACCCTGTGCGATTTCACTCAACCGACATGAGAGCCACACCCCGAAGTCGTGCCCGGCTGACATCCATCCTCATCTCGCTGCTCGTGGCCCTTTGCGCCACAACCGCCCCGGCAGCTGCCCCGCCCCCGGCGGAACAGACCATCGAAGAGTTGACGGAAACGCTCGAAAGCCCCGATTCTTTGGCCCGGAGCCGGGCGCTGACCAAGCTTGTGCAGGAAAGAAAAGCGCCCGGATCGCTGAAATACGCAATCGCCGCGTTGAAGGATCCGAACTGGTACAACCGGATGAACGCGGCGCGCCTTCTGGGAGAGCTGAAGAACCCCGAGGCGCTCGAAGGCCTTGCAGTGACGATGAAGGACGACAAATGGAACGTCCGTGAGATCGCGACCGAGGCTGTGGGCATGATCGGAGTCAACCGCTCCGTCGAAATCCTGCTCGCGGCGCTCAAGAGCCCATTCCCTGACGTCAAGGTCCGGGCATCGAACATCCTTACTCTCTCGAAATTTCCCGAAGCGCTCGACGTGATGCGGAAGGCGCTTTCCGACGAGAACCCGATCGTCCGGATAACCGCCGCCCTGGCGATCCAGAACAACGCGCCCAAAGAACTCTCGCCGCTCGAAAAGCTTCTCGAAGACCCCGATCCGGCGCTTCGCGAGCGCGCCGCCTTCTTCCTTGAGCGGCTGAAGAAGAACGACTGACTTCGGGCAGGAAGGCTACTTCCCCCCGTTCTTGCCGTTCTTCGAAGAGGGGGGCTTGTCCTTGTGGCACCACCCGCACTCGGAAGTCTTGTCCTCATGCTCCTTGTGGCAGCCCGTGCAAATCTCCCGGAGGCACTTTTCGGGATTACCGGTCCGCCGGGCGATCGGGTGACACGAATCGCACTTCGCGTCGAGCACCCGGTGGTGGCAGGTCCGGCACTCCATGTCGTGCTTGAAATGCCGGAACCAGACCGGCTTGGTCGAGTCGTCGTGGTACTTGATCCGCACGACGTTGGGGGGAACGGTGTGCCCCCCCTCCTTCCCCTTCTCGATCACCATGGGCAGGTTCATCGAGTACCCGCAGAGCATCTTTGCTTCATTGTCGCCGCTGCCGGCGGATGCGATGAAGCCTTTCTTGAGCGCCTCGACCGAGACGTTATCGACGGCGACGTAGGCCAGGTCCGAATAGGCGCTACGAACCGTCCCGGTGCCGCACACGTTCCCTGTGTCGTCGAAGAACCGGATCTGCGCCCCCGGGATGAAGACGCCGGTCAACGGGGTGACGACCGCGACCGAGCGAACCGAGATGGTGCGGCAAACGAACCCGCTCGCCCGGATCTCGTTGTCGCCGGGATCCCCGGCTCCGGCCACCGGCAGCGCCAGCAGGAACAGGCAAACGACGACGATCGCGATTCTGGCCATCTCGCATCTCCAATTCCGGCAGATTAATTATAGTCCTGTTCGGGTCACGCGATGCAGAATACCGCACATTATTCCTTTCGACGTCGAGTTGCGAAATCGGCCTGGGCGATGGAAAATGAAAAATTAACCGATCGAGGAGCATCCATGGCACTTTTGAACATGCGCGGCATCAGCGTGGCTTTTGGCGGACCGCCGCTGCTCGAGCAGGTCGATTTCCGGATCGAGCCGGGGGAACGCGTGTGCCTCATCGGGCGCAACGGCACCGGGAAATCGACGCTTCTCAAGTTGGTCAACGGAGATCTCCCGCCGGATGGCGGAGAGGTCGTCCGACAGCAGGGGCTCAAGGTCGCACTCGTGCCGCAAGAGGCCCCGCCCGGCCTGTCCGGCACGGTCTACGACATCGTTTGCGGGGGAAACGGGGAACTGTCCCGCCTGCTCGCGGAACACCATCGGATCGCAACGCTTCCTCCCGGCCGGCACGACGACCGCTGGATGCGGGAGCTTTCGCGCGTCCAGGACGCGCTCGGCGCCTGCGGGGGGTGGTCCATCCAGCAGGAAGCCGACAAGGCGATCTCGCGGCTGGATCTCGATCCCGATGCGGACTTCGATGTACTTTCGGGAGGCGTCCGGAGGCGAGTCCTGATCGCTCGGGCGCTGTGCCACGGCTCCGACCTCCTGGTGCTCGACGAGCCCACCAACCACCTCGACATCGAGGCGATCGCCCGTCTCGAGGAGTTCCTTCTGCGCGGCGGCCCGACGCTTTTGTTCGTCACACACGACCGGACGTTCCTGCGCAGGGTGGCGACGCGGATCGTCGAGCTCGACCGGGGGCGTCTTTTCGACTGGGGATGCGGCTACGACACGTTCCTCGAGCGGCGCGCGGCCGCCCTCGAGGCCGAGAGTGTCCAGTGGTCGAAATTCGACAAGCGGCTCTCCGAGGAAGAGGCCTGGATCCGCAAGGGGATCAAAGCCCGCGGCACGCGCAACGAGGGCCGCGTCCGCGCGCTCAAGTCGATGCGGGAAGAGAGAAGAGCCCGGCGGGAACTGACGGGCACGGTTCGCATGCAGGCGACCGATGCGACGGTGTCCGGCAGGATCGTCGTCGAGGCCGCGGGCGTCTGTGCCGGATACGATCCGGGAAAGCCCGTGGTCCGGGATTGCTCGATCACTATCATGCGGGGAGACCGGGTCGGGATCATCGGCCCCAACGGATCGGGAAAGACCACCCTCATCCGGACGCTGATCGGCGACCTGGCGCCGCTCTCGGGTCATGTCCGGCTCGGCACGAAGCTCGAGATCGCCTGGTCCGACCAGCTTCGGGAGCAACTCGACGAGGACAAAAGCGTCGCCGACAACCTCGGCGACGGCAACGACACGGTCACGGTGGGAGGGAGGACGCGCCATATCATCGGCTATCTCGGGGATTTCCTCTTCCCCCCCGATCGGGCGCGCAGCCCGGTCCGCATGCTGTCGGGCGGCGAACGGAACCGGTTACAACTGGCGAAGCTGTTCACGAAGCCGTTCAATCTTCTCGTGCTCGACGAGCCGACCAACGACCTCGACATCGAGACGCTCGATCTGCTCGAGGAATTGCTGCTCGATTATTCCGGGACACTGCTTCTCGTCAGCCACGACCGCGCCTTCCTGGACAACGTCGTGACGAGCACGCTCGTCATCGCGGCCGACGGGACCGTTTCCGAATTCATCGGCGGATACGAGGACTGGGTCGCGCAGCGGCCGAAGCCGACCGCCGCCCCCGGTGAAGCGGCGGCTCCGCTGTCCGACCGGGAACGCCCGAGGCGCGACGCGACGCGCAAACTGAACTACCGGGAACAGCGCGAACTCAAGGGATTGCCGGGGCAGATCGTCGAGGCGGAGGTGAAGATCGCCGCGCTCGAGGCCGAACGCGACGCCCTGCATGCGGAGATGGCCGACCCGGACTTCTATCGGGACGATGCGTCCCTTGTGGTCGGAGCCCGATCTCGCCTCGAGACGCTGGAGGGAAAGATCGCGGAAGCCTACGCCATGTGGGAGGCGCTCGAGGAAAAGCGAAGCGCGCTTTCGGCGATCGACGCAAGAATGCCCTAGATCGCGATCACGACCTTTCCGAAATGCGCGCCGCTCTCCATATACCGATAGGCCTCCGGCGCCTCGGCCATCGGGAATACCCGGTCGACGACGGGCTTGATTCCGTGAAGTACGATCGCCCGGTTCATCGCCTCGAACATCTCGCGCGACCCGACGAAGATCCCCTGGATCCGGACGCCCTTCATGACCGCCGGCAACGGATTGACCTCTCCCCCCCCGCCTGCCAGCACCCCGATAAGGCTGACATGTCCTCCGGGGCGAACGGCCTTAAGCGACTTTCCCAGCGTTTTCGCACCTCCCACCTCGACGACCTGGTCGACTCCCCGGTGGCCGGTGACCTTGAGCACATTCGCTTCCCAGTTCGGCTCCGTCTTGTAATTGATGACGTCGGAGGCGCCGAGCGCCTGCAGCCGGGCGATCTTGGCCTCGCTCCCGGTCGTGGCTATCACCCGGGCGCCTGAAGCTCTAGCGAACTGGATCGCGAAGACCGAGACGCCGCCCGATCCCATCGTCAGCACGCTCTCCCCGCAGGCCAGGTCGCCGCTCCGGAGCGCGTGCCAGGCGGTCAGCGCGGCGCACGGCAGCGTGGCGCCTTCCTCGAAGGTCAGGCCCGCCGGAAGCGCCACGACCCCCCGCTCCCCGAGAACGACGTATTCGGACAGGACGCCGTCGAGCGCCCCTCCGAGCGCCGATTTCGCGGCCCGCTCTCCGATCTCGCCCCCTTCCCAGTCCTGGAAGAAGGTCGAGACCACCCGGTCTCCCTGCTTCCACTGCGTCACGCCCGGGCCGGTCGAGGCCACTTCTCCCGCGCCGTCGGAAAGCGGCACCAGCGGGAACGGAAGGCTCCGCGAATAGTTGCCGCACGCGACGAGCAGGTCGCGATAATTGAGCGACGCGGCCTTCATCCGCAGCAGGATCTGGCCGGGGCCGGGCGTTGGAACCTCCCTCTCCTTCATCTTCAGTCCTTCGATGCCGAACGCCTGGTCCATGGCAAAGCAACGCATGGCGAGCCTCCCCCCCAAAATCCGATTGACCCACTTTGTTTTATCTGTCATCATTTTACTACCAGTCAGTAAAACAAGCACGGAGAACCGATCCCGCAATGGCGCACTACGCAAACGACGGTTTTTCCCCGGCCAGCGGCTCCACCGTTGTCCTATCCGTATCCGTATCCGTATGCGTAGCCGAGGCGTGCGCGCCGTAAGCGGGTATCCGGTCGAATCCGGAGTCATCAACACCCCCCGCGGCGCGAGGCGCCGTCGGGGGGTTTTCTTTTTTCTCCCCCTAAGCGGCCTCGACCAATGCCCCGGGCACATCGCTCCATCAGGGAGGAGAAGGAAATGCGACTGAACGGCGCACAGATCATCGTCCAATTGCTGGAACGCCAGGGGATCCGGACGGTAGCCGGCATCCCCGGCGGCGCGAACCTCCCGCTCTACGACGCCCTGTCCCGAAGCCGGCGGATCCGCCACATCCTGGCACGCCACGAGCAGGGCGCCGGGTTCATGGCGCAGGGCATGGCGCGCGTTACCGGAAGCCCCGCGGTCTTCTTCGCCACATCGGGACCCGGAGCGGTCAATGCGCTGACCGCGATCGCAGATGCGAAGCTCGATTCTGTCCCCGTCATCTGCATCACGGGGCAGGTGCCGACCGGGTTGATCGGCACCGACGCCTTCCAGGAGATCGACACCTACGGGTTGACCGTCCCCATCACGAAGCACAACTTCCTGGTCCGGTCGGTCGCGGAGCTGTTCGACGTGATCCCCGCCGCCTTCCGGATCGCGTCCTCGGGCCGCCTCGGACCGGTCGTCATCGATGTGCCGAAGGATGTCCAGGCCGGGACGGTCGAATTCCTGAGCTGGCCGGAGCCCGGCGCGCCCGAAGGGCCGCCTCCCTTCGATCGGGCCGCCGCCGTCCGGGCCGCCGATTGGATCGCCGGGTCGGAACGCCCCGTTCTCTATCTCGGCGGCGGCGTGATCCAGTCCGGCGCGGCCCCGGCCGCGAAGCGCCTCGCGGAATCGTGCGCCATCCCGGTCACCACGTCGCTTTTGGGGCTGGGGGCGATCCCCGCCGATCACCTGCTGTCGATCGGCATGCTGGGCATGCACGCCGCGCGCTTCACCAACATGCTGCTCCAGGAATGCGACCTGTTGATCGCGGTCGGCGCCCGCTTCGACGACCGGGCCACCGGGAGGGTCAATGAATTTTGCCCCGGTGCGCGAATAATCCATGTGGACATCGACGAAAGCGAGCTGGACAAGATCCGGGCGGCGCACATCGGGATCGTCGGCGACGCGCGGGAAGTGCTGGAGGCGTGGCTGCCGATAGCGGCGTCCCCTGCCCGGGGAGCGTGGCTCGAACGCGTGCGGGAGCTGCGGTCTTCGCACCCGATCAGGCTGCCCGGGCAAGGGGATCCCCTGACGGCTTATGGCCTGATCTCGGAAACCGCCCGCATCCTGGGAGACGACGCGATCGTGGCGACGGACGTCGGCCAGCACCAGATGCGGACCGCCCAGGCGTGGCCTTTTTCGAAAGCGCGCCAGTGGCTCACTTCGGGGGGGCTCGGGACCATGGGGTTCGGCCTTCCCGCGGCCATCGGCGCCGCGCTGGCCGCGCCGGACCGCACCGTGGCCTGCTTCACCGGGGACGGCAGCCTCCTGATGAACATCCAGGAACTTGCGACGGCTGCCGAAGAGGGGCTGAACGTGAAGGTGCTGCTGGCCGACAACGGGGCGCTGGGGCTTGTCCACCAGCAGCAGGAGCTGTTCTACGGAGGTCGGTATTTCGCGTCGGACTTCAAGGCAAAACCCGACTTCGTCAAGATCGCGGAGGGGTTCGGGATCCCGGCAATCGACCTTTCGACCGCGGGGAACCCCCGTGATGCGCTGGCCGGCCTCCTTGAACGAACCGGTCCCTGCCTGGTCCGGGTCCCCGTCGACGCGTCGGACAACGTCTACCCGATGGTGCCGCCGGGCGCCGCCAACACGACAATGATCGGAGGGGAGCCGCAATGAACGCCGTCCTCGAACTGACCGTCTCCAACCATCCGGGCGTCATATCCCACGTCTGCGGCCTCTTCTCGCGGCGCGCCTACAACGTCGAGGGGATCCTTTGCATGCCCTTGCGACACGACGACGGGAAGAGCCGGATCTGGCTGCTCGTCAATGAAGACGACCGCCTGGAGCAGGTGGTGCGCCAGGTCCGGAAACTCGTGGACGTCGAGGAGGTCCGGCGCCACGACGCCGGCCATGAGGCGTTCACCCGTCTTCAGGAATTCTTCTAGGGACGCCGATAATCGACGGCCACCGCGGATTCCCGCACCCGCCCCATGTACGCGATCACCTCCTGGTGCGCGGGGTGGACCTGATACGCCTGCAGATCGTCGAGCGAGTCGAAGACGGCGGTCAGGGCGAGATCGTATGAGCGCTCGGTGCGCAGGATGTCGACACCGACCTCGAGCGACCGCAGGACCGGGATCTTGCCCCGAAGCCCCTCGAGCACCCCGCGCGCCGAATCAACGCTTTCCGGCGACCCATCCTTGAGCTTGAAGAGAACGATATGGACGATCATGAACATTTCTCCTTTGTGGTAGAATCATAATTCCGGGATTCTATGTTGCTCGACCGTTTCCAACCGCCAGCGGGAGTCGGCATGTCGTCCATGTCTCTTGCCATCACCGGCGCATACCCCACGGTTCATGCGCGCATTCCATTTCCCGGTCCCGGAAGCGTCCTTCCCTATGCCGACCCGCGTGCGATCGGCATTTCATCCTCCCAGACTCCGCCTTCTGTCCAATCGGGAGTCGATGCCACATCGATCTCCGAGTCGATCCAGGACCGTGTCACGCTGTCGACGCGAGTTCGCCGGCCGCCGACTCCCGAGCGCGCCATCCGGCGAAAGCAGCCGTTGGCAACGCCGACGACCCGAACCCCCGTTGCGCAGACGCTGTCCGAAATGGCCGACGCGGTCGCAGACCGGGTGACGTTTTCCGGTGCCCGGCAGGCCGATTTGGCGGGGCAGGCCGTCTATGCCCGGAACGGGCTTCCCGCCGGCAACCCCGCCGGAGAACCTTCCCAAGAGCTCGATGCGCTGGCAACCGACATCACCGACCAGGTAACGGTGTCGTCAGGGGGCAGTCCGCCTTCGCCTGGTCCCGCCGAGATCGAGATCTACCTCAGCGGACGAAAAGATACGGATCAATCGCCGGCACGGGAATTCACCCGGTTGTCGCCGCTTCCCGCCGGCGCCTGAAGAACGTTCGCGTCACCGGACCGGGACGCGCAGCTCCGCGACGCAGCCCCCCCCGGGGGCGTTTTCGACCGACACCTCTCCCCCCGCGGCCTCGGCCAGGAAACGGGCCACCGGAAGTCCCAGGCCCGCGTGCGCCGCACCCTCCCGGGTCGTGAATCCCTCCTCGAAGGCCCGCTCCCCCGCCTCGACGCCCAGCCCGGGCCCCTGGTCCGCCACCCGGAAGCGCCAGGACGCCCCATCCTTCACGACGTCGAGCGTCAGCGTTCCCCCCCGGTCGGCCATCGCCTCGGATCCGTTGAGCAGGAGGCAAGTCAGCGCGAGCCCCAGGTCGCGCCGGTCCCCGTTGATCAGGCCGGGAGGCACGGTTTCGGGAAACGCCACCGTCACGTTGCCGCGCCCCAGGTCGTATTTCGTGAACACGTAGACCTCCGGCAGCATCTCTGACGGGGAGAACGGTTCGACGGAAGGCTCGTGGGGCCGGACGTAGTGGGAAAACTGCTTCACGATCCGGTTGATCCGGTCGCCCGCGGCCATGATCTTGCCCGCGCTGTCCTGGACCTTCTTTTCGTTGCCCCCCGCGAACTGGAGCAGCTCGGCAAATCCGAGCACCACGCTGAGGTGATTATCGACCTCGTGGGCGACGCCCATGATCATGCGCCCGAACAGCGCCAGACGAAACCGCTCGATGGATATCCTATCCACGCCCCTGCTCCTCCCTCTGCCCCGGGTTCCCGGAGTCCGCGACCATCACCCTGTTGCGCCCCTGCGCCTTGGCGGCATAAAGCGCATCGTCGGCCGCCTTGAGCAACGGCTCGATCTCCGCCCCGTGCTCGGGGAAGCTGGCGACGCCGATGCTGACGGTCACCGTCCTCCCGTCCCACTTCGCCTTTTCGATCAGTTGCCTGATTCTTTCGGCGACGACGATCGCCCCGCGCGTCTCGACGCTTGCCCGGAGCCGCTCGGCCGCGACTTCCCCCTGCACCGAGGCCGCCTCGGGCAGGATGATGGCAAACTCCTCCCCCCCGTAGCGACACCCGATGTCGACTTCGTAGGACGGCTTCAGGTCGCTGCGCCGGATGCCCGTCATCAACAGCGCGGAGAGATCCTTCAGGAGCTGATCGCCGGCAGGGTGCCCGAAGGCGTCGTTGTAGCGCTTGAAGTGGTCGACGTCGATGATGAGCAACGAAAGCGTGCGGCCATATCGACGCGCGCGCTGGATCTCGGAATTGAGCCGCAGGAAAAAATGACGACGGTTGTAGAGGGACGTGAGCGGATCCCGGTTGACCAGCACGTGGAGCTGCGCCTCCCGCGTCCGAATGGTGTCCATCATGTAGGAGCCGATGTGGGCGACGCAGAAGCAGGCGATCGACATCCAGGCCCATTTGATCATCTCGTAGGAGAAGTTGTGCTGCAGCGTCGTGTCGGCGTAGAAGGGCATGGGCACCGGCCGGAGGAGGCCGGAGAATTCCGCGATCAGAAGCCCGCCGAAAGCCAGCGAAGCGGTGGCGGCGATGATGTGGCAGTCGCCCCTTTTCTCCATGATGAGGGCGGCCTCCAGCGTCAAGACCAGGTACATGGCCCAGAACCAGGAGAGGACCCCGCCGCTGAAATGGACCAGCACCGTCACGAACACGAGATCGAACAGCAGCTGGAGCATGTTGAGGCCGCGAATGCCGACCAGCCGATTGGACAGCCAGGAGAACAGGGCGTTGTAGCCCAGGACGAAGAGGAGCGCGACGACGGGGACGACTTTCTGGGCTAGCGGGACCTCCTCTTCTCGCGCGCTTGCGAACTGGAAAAAAACGAAGGCGATCCCCCCGAACAGGGCCATGATCGCGAGGAGCGCCCAACGAGCCCGGATGACGAGTTCGACGCGCTCCCGCGACTCGTTGATCAGGTCGAGTTCCTCGGTAGTCGGAATCTCGCCGGAAGCGAGTTGCATTCGCCGCAGCAGCGCTTTCATCCTAGATCTGCATTCCCCGGACGCCGCCCTTCTCGTGACGCTTGGATTCGAACATCAGGCGATCGGCCTCCCCGAGGATATCCCCGCGCCGGCTGGATTCGGGGCGGCAGACGGCGTAGCCGATGCTGGCGGTGAATCGCACGACCTCGCCCGTTCTCGACTTGACCGATGCCTCGGTGATCCCGCTGGAGATTCGACCGGCAATGGCGCCCGCGGCCTCGAGATCGGTTTCGGGCAGGATCACGGCGAATTCGTCGCCCCCGTATCGCGCGGCGATGTCGCTTTTGCGCAGGTAGGTGCCGAGGATGGATGCGGTCAGCAGCAAGACCTCGTCGCCGACCAGGTGCCCGAACGTGTCATTGATGGACTTGAACCCGTCGAGATCGATCATGATGGCGGACAGGTCGCGTTCGTACCGGGCGGCGCGCTCGATCTCGACGACGAGTCGTTCGTGGAAGGCGCCGTGATTGTAGAGGAGCGTCAGGGAATCTTTTTCTGCCAGGGTTTTCATGAAACGATAGCGTCGCTCGGCACGCGCGCGAGAAAGAAGAAGGAGAACGCAGCCCGCCCCGGCCACCAGGGCGGCGCTCATCAGGACCCGGCCTGTCAGGTCGTTCGACATCGCCCACCTCCCCGCCTTTGAATTTACACGAATAAGGCGGTTCCAGAAAGCAGGATCAGAAAATCGCGCCGATCGTGAAGTGCCATTCGTAGGGCGATTCTTCTTGCCGCCGGTCGAGCTTCCAGCCGAAATCCAGCGAAAGTGGACCGACGGGGGTCAGGTAGCGCAAGCCGGCCCCTGCGCTTTTCCGAAGGTCGAAGCCGCTTTCCTGGTTGTGAGGGAACCAGACGCTTCCCGTGTCGAAGAAGCCCGCGAGCAGGAAGCCATGCTGCAACGGAACCCGCAATTCCGCGTTGGTGTTCACCATGTAGTCGCCGCCCGTGGAGGTCCCGTCGGCGGCCTTCGGGCCGAGCGTTTCCTCCTTGAAGCCGCGAACCGTGGTTCGTCCCCCCAGGAAGAAGCGCTTCTGGATCGGGACCTCGCTCGTTTTCCCGGTGGGCCGGATCATTCCGGCCCGAGCGGAGACCACGATCGTGTTCCCCCGGATAAGGGGGAAATACCAGCTCGATTGCGCGGCGAGCTTGTAGTATTCGATTTCCGACCCCAGGTAGACCGAGGCGCCCTCGACCGTCCCCGAATTGAACGATCCCTTGGTCGGGTTGAACGGATCGTCCCGGAAATCGAAGACGAGCACGGTGCGGGCAGCGGCGATGTTGGCGGTCCCCTGGTCCTCGACCGAGAGTACGGCGCCGGGAACCACGTCGTAGACGCGGTCGCGCGAGAGCTCGTACTGGAACGACACCGTAGAGCGGTCGAAGATCGTCCGGTTGATGCTGGTCAGCAGCGCCGTCTTCTTGAACTTGAAGCTTTCCCGTTCCGCCGCGAGATAGGAACCGGTCAGCCCCCCTTCCCACTTCCACTGGTTGCCGAAGATCCAGGGCTCGCGCAGGTCCCAGATGTAATTCTGCTCCCGCTGGCTTTCGAGGATCCGCCCGGATAGGTTCCTGCCCTTGCCGTCGAGGTTCAGCAACTTTGACCCGACGAAGCCGCGGACTCCGGTATCGGTCCCGTAGCCGACCCCGTATTCGATCTCGAAGAAGTAACCTTCCTCGACTTCGACGACGAGGTCGAGGATCCCGTTCGGCTGCTTGACCCGCTGCACGCGAACGCTCTTGTAAAGCCCGGTGCCGAAGACGGCCTGCTGGAATTTCAGCAGCTCTTTCTCGCCGATGGGAGCCCCCTCGCGCACGGGCAGCTCGCGGAGAACGACGATGGCGTCGGTCAGGATATCGCCGCGGACGACCGTTTTCCCGAGCCGGTAGCGGGTTCCTTCGTGGATCTCGAAGCGGGCCACGACCGTATTGTCGGTCCCCGGGTCGAAGTCGAGCGTCGCCTCGGCATCGGCGTCGAGATAGCCCCCATCGCGATATCTCGTCGCGATCGTCTCCTGTTCCCGCTCGAGGGCGACGTAATCGACGATTGCCCCCTCCTTGTTGTCCATCTTCGCGAGCAGTTCGGAACGGAGGAAATGATCGTTCCCGTGGAAGCGGATCTCCCGGAGGCGATACCTTGCGCCCTCGACCACGTGGATCGTCTTGGTGATCCGTCCACGCTCGTCCCAGTCCGTGTCGATCGACGACACGCGTGCCCGGACGAATCCCTCCTGCTGGTACAGCCCGAGGATCGCGTTCACGTCGTCGGCCCACTCTTCTTCCTGAAAATCGCCGGAACCGGTCAGCAGGTGGAAGAAACCGCGCTCCCGGCTCGTCATCTGGGTGCGCAGCTTGGCGGAAGACAGCGAGGCGTTCCCCTCGAAGCGGATCTCCTTCAGGTAACCTTTTTCGCCCTCCCGGATGGCAATGCGCAGGGGGACCCGGTCGTCGACCCGGTCGCCCACCGTCACGTCGACTCGCGCGCGGCTGTAGTCGCGCGTTCGATAGAACGCCAGCAGGCGGTCCCGGACGTCGTAGATCAGCCCTCCTTCGGTCGCCTCGTCGTCTCCGTACAGGCCCGATGCCTTTTCAAGCCGACCGACGGAGTATTCGGATGCGCCGTCAAACCGGACGTCGTAACGCGTTCCGGGCTCGACCGTGACGGAAAGCGACAGGCCGTCGGTGCCGGTTCCCGTGATCGAGACGCCGGAGACGTGGACCGTGAGGAACCCCTCCCGCTTGAATGCGCGACGAAGCTGCTTCACGCCGTCGTCCCATTTTCGGAAGTCGAAGCGGTCTCCCTCCTCGAAGCCCAGGAGGTCCCTCACCTTCTCCGGCGGGAAGAAGGAGGCGCCGTCGACCGCCAGGTGCGCGATGCGTCCCCGCTCCCCTTCCTTCACCGTCACGACCAGCTTGCCGGAACCGTTCTCGATGCTGCAGATCGCGCGAATGGAAGCCGTGGCATCGGGGAATCCTTTCTGCCGAAGGCCTTCCCGGATCGATTCCTCGGCGGCAGGCAGGTCGCGCGTCTCGATGGGGGCGCCCCGCTTGAGACGCGACATGGTCAGGATCTGGGCCGGGCTGACAAGATCCTGTCCCTTCACTTCGATATCGGAGATCGTCGCGATCGGGCGCATGAAGAAAACGACTTCCACGGCGCCGCCCTCGACCCTTTCCCAGGCGGATATATCCCGGAACGCCGATTTGGCATAGAGCCCCTTGATGGATTCACGGATCGCCTGGGGATCGAACCGGTCGCCGGGGTGCACCGTCACCAGCGCCGTCAATTCCTGATAGGAGATGAGGTAGGGGGAGGCAACCTGGAACGAGACAGCGCGGACGACCGGAGACGCGTTGTCCGTTGCGCCCATCACCCACGCGGGAAATGCCATCGAGGCGAGGCAAAACGCGAGTACCGAAAGCGTCGGCCGGACTGTGCCAAGTCGATGCATCTAGTCGCGCCCGCCCAGGAAATCGCTGAATGTCCGGTATCGATATTTGAACTTGATGTCGGCCCCCAAGTCGCCGGTCTTCTGGGTCGTCGCACTTTGCCACGCCCCCTGGAGAAACACGTTTTCGAGCAGCTTGAACTCGATGCTGGCGCTGCTGTCGGACGTCGCGCCGACAAGCGTCGAGACGGAGACGGTGATCCGCTCGCCGAACGTCTTGCCGACGACGAACCGCGGCTCGAACGACTTGGTGGCGGAGGAGAATGCCGCCTCGAGCGCCAGTTTGTCGAGCCCGACCAGGTTGCGGATGCCCTCCTCGACACGCCCCTTGTAGGGGCCGAGCGCAATGGAAGCGCCCAGCGACGCCCCGACCGACCCTTCCTGCCCCGCGAGCGACTGCGAGGTGACACCGAGGGAAAGCAGGCTGACGATGTCGTTCTTGCTGAGCGGGGGGTCGGACGCCAGGTCGACCTCGTACTTGTCGAGCGTCCCCGTGACCAGGATCGTGACGAGGTAGTTGTTCTTTTTCACTTCGGCCCGACCGTCGATCCGGGGATTGTTGCGACGAGGGTCGTTGAAATCGATGCTCAGATGCTTGACGTCGTAGGCGTCGCCCTGGAACTCGATCTTGCCCTCGAGGACGTCGAAGGCGCCCAGCACGATGATGCGGCTGGTATCCCCGACGACCTTGAACTCTCCCTTGGCCGTCGCCGTAGCCAGGTTGTTCCGGATCTCGAGCGTCCCGTCCGCCACGACGTTGATATCAAGGCGGACCCGGAACTCGTCCTTCTGCCTTCGTGCCGTCACGTCCGCCAGCCGGCGCTTGAAATCAAGCATCAACTTCTGGGGACGGATCGTTCGCGTATAGCGGGCCGACTGGATCTCGATGTCGCCGGTCACCAGGAGGTTTTCGACGGGACCGATCAGCTCGGCATGCCCCTGGAGCACCGGGCGGAAATCGTCGGGGTAAGGGTAGCGCATGTCGAGGAAATCGACCGAGAAGAACATCCGCTGCCCCGCGTCGAACTGCAGCGGCAACTCGCCCCGGCCGTCGAGGAATCCCCCGCCGCTCCGGCCGTCGAAATGCTCGAACACGATCTTCTCCCGGCTGATGATCGCGTCGGCCTTCATTTCCTCGAAAAGCTGTCCGTACCCCTTGAAGGAAAAGACCCCCCCTTCCAGGTGGCCCGTCCCGACGATGTTCGGGTTGTCGAGCTTTCCGGTGACGCGGATGTTCATGGTCACCGTCCCGTCGAGACGGTCGAAGATGTCGGTCGCCAGGCGGACCATCGCGGCGGGCATCTTTCCCTCGACCCGCGCATCCATCTCTCCCTTCCACGAGACCTTCCCCGAAACAGAGATCGGGTTCCCGGAAGCGACGACCGTCCCTCCGGACCAGCGAATTCCGTCAGCGCCAAGCTTCGCCGCGAGCTCCTTGCCGAAGAGATCGATCCCCCCTTGCTTGTAACGAAGCTGGTCGACCTGGATCGATCCGGTCGTCTTGTCGAACGACTGAAGCGTGCCGGTCAGCTCGATCCGCCCCGACATCGAGAAGGGATTGCGCATCTCCTCCTTCCCGACCGATTTTCGGTTCCCGAAGGAGAATGGTCCTTCGGCGTGAAAGGGATAGGGTCCCTGGAGGCCGATCTTGCAGGCAAGCCTTCCGTCGGGAGCGCCGGTCCGGATCTCGCCGACGAGTGCTGCGCCTTCCTTTCGTCCCTCCGCTAAAACCGATTCGAATCCGACCTCGGAAACCGACGGGGAAGTTCCCGACAACCGGAAGTGGAATGCCGAAGTGGCCGATGGGACCGACCGGATCCCTCCTGCCAGCTCCGACGCTTTGAGCTGACCGTCGGCTTCGAAGTCCCATTTCCCCTCGGTAGGAAGCGACGACTTCCCCGCCATGGATGCAATGAGAGAGGTCGGGAGCTGCGCGCCCGACAGGCGAAAAGTGACGGGAATTCCCTGCCCGCGGGAGATCCCACCGGTTAACCTTAACGCCGGCGATTCGGACGCGAAACCGAAGGAGCCTGTCTCCGCGCCCAGCTTCCCGTTGCCGGTCACTCGACCCCACGAAACCCCTGCGGCCACCAAATCGGAGATCGAAAGGCGAACATCCGGGAGTTCGAACCGCCCTCCGGCGTCGACCCGGGCGAGGAGATCGAGCGAAACCGCGCCCTGAATCCCGTCGAGCTGCCGCCCCGGCAAGAGCGCCGCCACCCGGGCGATGTCGATCCGGTCCGCGGACCCCTTGAGCTCGGCCCGCATCCCTTCTCCCGTCCCGCCGACCTGGATGCGGCCGCCCGCGATATCGCCGGATGCAGCTCCTTGCCAGTGCCCCCCACGCGGGCCGCCGCGCCAGTTCCCATCGGCGGACACCGCTTGTACCGTGACGCCCCGGAGCGAGACCGAACCCGAATGGACCGATCCGGTGACCGTTTTTTCAACATCGGAATAAGCCAGTTCGAGCTCGGCACTTCCGCGTCCCGCCAGCGTCTCGAGGTAGCGCGCCGCTGCCGCTGTGTCGACCTCGGGTGGCGACGATGCGGATGCGATCCAGCTCGACAGCCTCGAAAAATCGATGTCGCGGGCCGTGACGGCGGCGTCGAGCTGGAGCGGTTTGTGCGCAAGCGGGCCCGTGACCGTTCCGGTCGCCGTGGCCTTGGCCAGGTCCGAAGGGACATCGGCGACGAAATGGACGACGTCGGCCAGGTTTCCTTCGACCTTGGCCGAGACGGGTACCTGCGGAAACGCCGATACGCCGATCGATTCCGCGGAGAGCTGGGCCTTGATCTCCGGCGCAGTGAAATCGCCATCCAGACTCCACTGCCCGGCGAGGCGCCGCCATGAGACGGGTTCGCGAATGCCGAAATCGGCCGTCCGGCCGAAGGGCGAGGAGGCCGTTCCGGAGGCGGACAGCCGACGGCGGCCCCAGTCGACGGTCCCGGCTGCGGTGAAGTCGGTCCGGCCGAGCTGGATCCTGGCAGTTCCGATTTCCGCCCTTTTCGACGCGATCATCACCTTTCCCGCGAGGCCTGCCAAGAGCGGCATTCGGATGCGCTCCTGCCCCGTGCCGGGAACCGCGCGCTCGAATCCTTCGGGAACGGCCAGACCGATGGAACCGGCGAGGCTGTCGAGGTTGCCCGATGCCGCGACCGTCAGGTTCCCCAGCCCGGACGGGCGCCAACCGCCCGCCGCCGCCGGCCAAGGGAGGGCCTTCAGGGATGCCCGCTCGAGAGAGGCCGTGAGGGTCCCTTGCCGTTTCGGGATATCGTAGCTGCCGGTCGCGGTAAGCGACCCGCGCCAAAGCGTCCCCTTGAGACCGCCGATGCGCAGCTGCCTTTCCTTGAGTGTTGCAGAAAGTTCGAAGTCGGCAGCATCAAGTCCCTCGAATCGTCCATTCCGGAGGCTCGCTTTGACGGCCCCCGACGGATCGGAAAGCGCCCCTTTCAAGGAAGCCGAAAACTCGCCTTTCCCTTCGTGCATGAACCGCGCGATCCATCGCGCCCCCGGAGCGTCGATGGCGATCCAGCGCGCCATGTCGACGGCGCCTGAAATCTTGAGATCGTTTTTTACGCGGGCGAGATCGATCGAGCCGGACCCCTTCAGCGACGCGGAAGGGCCATCGGCCCGGAAGCGTCGAACGCTCACGATCTTTTCCTTGATGAGCAGGTCTCCGGACAAGGACGGGAACGGCCACATACCCGGCCCCACGACCGGGTACTCGACGGCCGCGGACACGTTGTCGACGGCGAAGGTCACCCGAGTTCCGAAAAACCGGACGTGACGAATGCGGGCGGAGGGAATCCGCATCCGGACCTGCTCGAGCTTCCCGAATGGGCCCACCTGAGTGGTCCCATCGAACAGAAAGATGTCGGGGAGGGTGCCGCCCCCGGACGGGGCGGCTCGGATCCGGTCCAGAATCGGGAGGTCGGCTTCCCCGAAACGGAACGTAAAACCACGGACACGAATCTTGGAGACCGGCGATTCGCCGAAGAGCAGCAGGCGTGGGGAAAGCGAGACGTCGACCGTTCGGGCGCTTCCGAGCGGCAGGTTCGCGATCGTGTCGCGCAGCCGTACGTCGTCGAAGGTGATGCTCAGGTAGAACGGGTGGAACCGAAGGCTCCTCCAGGACACGCCGATCCCGTAGCGGGCTGCCTCTTCGCGAAGGGCGTCTTCGATCCGGCGGAGCTGGTCCGGAAGCTCAAGCTTGATACGCCAAGCCCCGAGACCGGCGAGGACGGCTACCAGGATGCCGATTGCTGTCCACCACGCCCATCGCCTCATGACCGACCATTATATAAGAATTTTTCTTCAAAACGAGAGAGCCCCTCCGGTTGTGGAGAGGCTCTCTTCTCGATCTATGGTGCGATCCCGGATGAGCGAATGGAGCGGGCGACCGGATTCGAACCGGCGACGTTCAGCTTGGGAAGCTGACATTCTACCCCTGAATTACGCCCGCATGAACCTAACCTTTTACCACGAGAGCGCCCGAAATGGCAACACGGGATCGGCCGCGACGAAACCGGATCGTGTTATTTTACCAACCGTTCGATGCGAGCCCGGACGTCCCGATAGGTAGGTGCCTCTGTCGCGATAGCGCGAAGCAAATCGGCGGCATCCCCTGCGCGGCCGGTCTTTTCGAGCAGGATCGCCTTGTGGTACAGGACGTCCCGGATCCCGTCTGGATCGATGTCGCCGGACGCGATCAGGCCGTCCAGCTCTGCGAGCGCGGACCCGAGATCTCCCTGGTCGGCGAGCACATCGGCCAGTAGCGTAGTCGCCCCCAGCCGGAGTTCGGGTTTGCGGGCCGCGATGCGGAATTCCTTCGAGGCCTCGTCGAGCAGCCCCATCTCCTTGTAGGCGATGCCGAGGTTGTAGCGGGTGTCGAGATCGGAATCGCCGATCTCCTCGTCGACCTTCGCCTGCAGTCGCCCTAGAGCGTCCTGAACCATCGAGGCATCTTCCTCGGCCTCTTGCCGGCCTTCGTCGGCGACCGCCTCGGCCGCATCGGGCGCCGGGCCGCCGATCGGCTCGACAGCAGCGGAGACGGATTCGGGACCGTTAGTCGACGGCGGCTGGTCCGGGGACGGTGCCGGGACTTCCGCAAGTTTGTGGTCGGCCTCGACGAAACTGAAGACCTTGTCGCTTCCGGGGGCCCATCCGCCGGCAAGAGCGGCCAGGACCCGGTCGATGACGGCGGTCCGATCGGCATCGCCGGAACCGGAGATCGCATCGCGAACCCTCGTCAACAAGGCGGTACCTTGGGCGGGATCCCCGATGCGGAAACAGAGGAATCCGCACGGTTCGAGATACTCGACCGAATCCTCGGCCGCGGAAACCACGGCCTTGAGCCGCGCGGAGTAAGGCGCCTGATCGCCGGCGGCCACGGCTGCATCCGCGGATTTCTCGAGCTCGCCGACCGCCTCGAACAGCTTGTGCCTGGCGATCAGGATATCGACGATATGAAGGCGGGGCTGCGCGCTATTGGGGAGATCCTCCGCGACGGCCGAGTAGAACTCGATCTTCTGATCGTCGGTCAGTTTGTCGGCGAGCCCCTTGACGAATTTATCGAACTCGGCCTGGGCATCCCCGGCGAGCCCCTGGCGGGCCAGCAATCCGATGAGACGCTGCTGCATCTCGACGTTCTCGATGTCGTACTTGAGAAGCTGACGAAGGACCGCGATGGCCTTGCCGGCAAAACCGTCCTTTTCGTACAGCTCGGCGGCCTTGGCGAGCTCGGCCACCCCCTCGACCACATGGCGCTGCTTTAGGTGCACGAGCGCCAGCTTCTGGCGAAGCTGGGGGTCGTTCGGCATCGCCCTGACCTTTTTTTCGAGTTCGGTGCGCTCGTCCCCGCCGTTGGAGCCGAACATCTTCTTGAACGAACCGAGAAACGTCAACCTGGCTGCCCCCCGTATGCCGTGTGCATACTTTCCACTCAAGCCCTGTTCTTTTCGAGGAAGTTGGTGGATACCCTCCCCGCGGCGAACTCGGAATTGGTCATCATCTTCCGGTGGAAATCGGTGGTGGTCTTGATGCCTTCGATCTTGAGTTCCTCGAGCGCGCGGCGCATCCGCTGGATGGCCGTGTTGCGGTCTTCGGCATGGACGATCAGCTTCCCGAGCAGCGAATCGTAGGTCGGAGGCACCGTGTAGCCGGGGTAGATATGCGTATCGACGCGAACGCCGCAGCCGCCCGGAAAGATGCACGACGTGATCATGCCCGGGCTCGGCAGGAATTTCTCGGGGTCCTCGGCGTTGATGCGCACCTCGATCGCGTGCCCGCGGAACTGCACCTTTTTCTGGTCGAATCGGAGCTTCTTCCCCTCGGCAATCCGGATCTGCTCCTTGACGATGTCGATCCCTGTGATCATTTCGGTGACCGGGTGCTCGACCTGGATGCGGGTGTTCATCTCGAGGAAGTAGAACTCGTGCGTGGCCGGCACGTAGAGGAACTCGACCGTCCCGACGCTGTTGTACTTGACGGCTGCCGCCGCGTCGCACGCGGCCTTCCACATGCGTTGACGGATGCGCGACGGGATATTGGGCGCCGGCGCCTCCTCGATCAGCTTCTGGTGCCGCCGCTGGATGGAGCAGTCCCGGTCGCCGAGATGGATCACGTTGCCGAACTTGTCGGCCATGATCTGCACCTCGACGTGGCGCGCCTCCTCGAAGTATTTCTCGATATAGACGTCGGGGACGCCGAAGGCGGAAAGCGCCTCGGACGAGGAGGTGAGAAATGCGTTGATGAACGCCGCGGGGCTGTGAACGACCTTCATGCCGCGGCCGCCTCCGCCCGCCGCCGCCTTGACGATGACCGGGAAGCCGATCCCTTTCGCGATCTTCAGCCCTTCTTCCGCCTCGGCGACCGCGCCGTCGGTGCCGGGGACGACGGGCACCTTGAACTTCTGGACGGCCTTGCGCGCCTCGATCTTGTCGCCCATCGTCCGGACGCATTCGGAGGACGGCCCGATGAAGCGGACGCCGTGGCTCTCGCACTTCTCGATGAACGCCGAGTTTTCGGAGAGGAAGCCATAGCCGGGGTGGACCGAGTCGGCGTCGGTGATCTCGACCGCGCTGAGCAGCGCTGGAACGTTGAGATAGCTCTCGGAGCTGGGCGGCCCCCCGATGCAGACCGATTGGTCGGCCATCCGGACGTGGAGAGCGTCTCTGTCGATGGTCGAGTGGACGGCGACCGTGCGCAGCCCCATCTCGCGGCAGGTGCGGATGATGCGAACGGCGATCTCGCCCCGGTTTGCGATCAGTACCTTGTTGATCATGCCCGCCCCTTCTAGTCCGCGACGATGTGGAACAGCGGCTGTCCGAACTGCACCGACGCCGCGTTCTCGACGAGGATCGCCTTGACCGTGCCCGTGGTATCGGACTCGATCTGGTTCATGATCTTCATGGCCTCGACGATGCACAGCGTCTGTCCCTTGACCACGCGCGAGCCGACCTCGACGAAGGGGGCCGCATCGGGCGCAGGCGCCCGGTAGAAGGTCCCGACGATCGGGGAAACGACTTCTTTGTAGTTGGCGGGAGGCGCGGCGGCGACGGGATCGGCCGCGAGGACCGGTGCGCCGGCCACGGCCGCCGCGGGGGCGGCAGGAAGGGCCACGGTGTGATATTCGACCGCGGTCCCGAGCTTGACGCGCAGCGTATTTTCGCCGCGGACCAGCTCGAGCTCGCGCACTTCGGTGCCCTTGAGCAGTTCGAGGATTTCCTTTATTTCCTTTGCGTTCATGGGTTCCCCCTTACACTCTTTCGATGTAGGTGCCGGTGCGGGTGTCGACCTTGATCCGGTCGCCGGGATTGAGGAAAAGCGGGACCATGACAACGGCCCCGGACTCGAGTTTGGCGGGCTTGCTCGCGCCGCTGACCGTGTCGCCCCGGACGCCCGGATCGGATTCGGTGATCGTGTAGTCGATGAAAAACGGCAAGTCCATCCCGATCGGTTCGCCCTTGTAGAACAGGATGTCGACGGGCAGATTCTCGATGAGCCATTGCCCCGCGTCGCCGACGTGGTCGGCATCGAGGTAGATCTGCTCGTAGGTCTTCGTGTCCATGAAGTGATAATGCCCGCCTTCCAGGTACATGAACGTCATCGACTTGTTGTCGAGGTCGGGCTTGTCGACCTTGTCGCCGCTACGGAACGTGTGCTCGATGACGGAGCCGGTCTTCATGTTCTTCAGCTTGGTGCGGACGAAGGCGCTGCCCTTGCCGGGCTTGACGTGCTGAAAATAGGTGATGGCGTACGGGATGCCTTCGAACTCGATCTTTAGGCCGTTTCTGAAGTCGCTGGTCGTATACATTCATTTCCTCCTGATATTCAAAGCAACGGCAAGGGGGATTTGGGGAGGAAAGTGACACGGGAGGACGAGGTCGCCCCCACGGCCACGGTGTCTTCGAGACGAACGCCCCCCACCCCGGGAATATACACCCCGGGTTCCACGGTGACCACCATCCCGTCGGCCAGCCGGTCCTTCGACCCCGGCGAGAGCGTCGGACGCTCGTGGATGTCGAGCCCCACCCCGTGTCCCGTGGAATGAACAAAATACTTCAAATAGCCGGACCGGTCCAGCGATTCCCGCACCCGGGCATCGACGTCCCGGCAGGGAACCCCGGGCCGGACGGCCGCGATCCCGGCCGTCTGCGCCTTCCGGACAGCGTCGAAAATGCGCATCAGGGTGCGCGACGGCTTGCGGGGCATCAGCGTAACCGTCTCGTCGGAGCAGTAGCCGCGGTATCGGGCCC
Source organism: Candidatus Deferrimicrobiaceae bacterium (assembly GCA_036504035.1). Taxonomy (NCBI): domain Bacteria; phylum Candidatus Deferrimicrobiota; class Candidatus Deferrimicrobia; order Candidatus Deferrimicrobiales; family Candidatus Deferrimicrobiaceae; species Candidatus Deferrimicrobiaceae bacterium. Next base: position 90,975 of record DASXVV010000014.1, on the reverse strand, counting down.
CGAAGTCGAGCACGACAGGGCCGGCGGGATCGATCGGGGAGTCGATCGGCTCGGCGTGCGGCATCGCGGAGCGGGGCCCGGAGGCCACGATCGTCCGGAAGGAGGGCTCTCCGGCCCCCAATCGCTTCATGACGGACTCGATGTCGGCCGCCAGGTCGGTTTCCGCCCGGCCGAAAACGCCCCGGGACACGCCGGAAAGGAGGGACTCGGAGGCGATGACGGCCGCGGCCTCCATGTCGCGCAGCTCCCCGGCGTCCTTGCGCATCCGCAGCGCCTCGACCGGGTCGGGAGAAGGCGACCACCGTTCCGCCCACCCTTTCGAAACCGCGGCGTATTGCTCGACCGAAAGCCAGCGTGACTCGAAGCCGACCCGGGCAGGACGCATCCGCCGGATCCGGCGGGCGGCCTCCCGCCACTTCCGGTCTGCGATGACGACTTCGGCGGACTGGACCTCCGCCCGTGCCTGCTCGGTGTATCTCCCGTCGGTAATGAGGAAGACGCCGCCGGGCGATGCCGCCAGGACGGCATCGCTTCCGGTGAACCCGGTCAGGTAGCGGATATTGGACATCCGGGCGCAGAGGAAAGCATCCTCCCGCCTGCGCGCCATGTCGGCCAGCAGGCGGCGGATTCGGGATTCGTACGGCAACAACGCGATCTCCCTAGCCCTCTCCGCGAAGGTGGTGCAGGATGGCCTGGAGGGCCAGCAGGTAACCGAACCCCCCGAAGCCCGCGATACGGCCGACGACGACGTCCGCCACGGTCGAAACGTGCCGGAACGGCTCCCGGCGGTGCGGGTTGCTCAGGTGCACTTCGATCGCGGGGAGGCCGGAATAAAGCAGCGCATCCCGGATGGCGATGCTCGTGTGCGTATACGCACCGGGATTGATGACCAGACCGTCGGCATCCTCCCGCGCCTCCTGGAGACGCGTCACTATGTCTCCCTCGCTGTTGGACTGGAAGAAGGCGAGGTCGACGCCTTCCTCGGCGGCCGCTTCGGACACCGCCTTTCGGATATCCTCGAGCGACTTCTTGCCGTAGACGCCCGGCTCCCGCTTCCCAAGCACATTGAGATTCGGTCCGTCGACGAACAGGATGCGGAACGGGGCGGGCGACGTCATAGCGCTTCCCTCGCCCTGCGTGCCCCCTGCCGCAACAGGAAGCGCCACTTGCCTGGAATGGCACCCGATTCGGTCACGACCAGGAAGAAGTATTCCTCCGTCACCTTGTAGAGGAAGAGCAGGCCGCCGGAGGTTGCCAGCGTGAGTTCCTCGGTCTCGCCCATCCCGTTTTCGCGCGCGATCCGGCCGCTTTCCTTGAAGAACTGCCCCATTTCCGCGCAAAGAGCCGGGAGGTCTACCGCCCCGTCCTCGGCGCACCATTCCTCGACGGTGAGGCCGTCGGTCCCGGCCAGCGCTCCGCCTCTGATGGACGGATCGAACCGGTGCATCTGTTCAATGATCTCGCGGAATGCCATGCCCATACTCCTTCGTGATCCGTTCGAGAAATGCAACCAAGGCGCTTTGCTCCCCGGTTCGATCCGGGGCGTCCCTGTGCGCCGCCTTCCAGGCGAGTGCGCGCTCGTCGTCGGGATCGGCGTCGAGGATTCCATCGACGATGCCGAGCGCCGTTTTGCGATCGCCCTGCTCCCAGTAAAGGTTGGCCATCGTCACCGTGAGTACGGCTGGCGGCTCGGTTGCAGCCGGTTCGACGACGTCTTCGATCTCCACGTCTTCGTACCGGACGGGATCATCCGGTACCACATCGATCATGGGCGGGACCGGCTCGAGGGACGGTGCCGCCGGCTCGTGGGCGTCGGCCGGTCGCAGCTCGAATGCGCCTTCGTCGAGTATCAGCGTCCGCTCGAGCACCCCGGCCGACGACTCGATGTCGGCGTCGGAGGGGGAAGCGGTTCCGATCGCCCCCTCGATCTCCCGCGCCAGCCGCTGGGCATGGATGTCGGACGGGTTGCGCGCGAGCACTTCCTTGATGGTGTCGATCGCGGCGGACAGGTTTCCTTCCTGGCGATAGGCGGTCGCCAGGAGCGACAGCGTCGGGAGATCCCAAGGGGACCGGGCGATGCGGGCCTCGAGCTCGGCCACCGCTTCGCGGCTCTCTCCGCGCGCGATCCGGGCGAACAGTTCGGAATCCCCCTGGCCGCCGGATTCGCGGCTGACGACTCGCTCCCTGATCTCGGCGCGGATGCCCGGCAGCTCGCTGCGCAACCGGGCCAGCGGCACTTTTTCGAGAACGTATTCCCCGGGGGCCGTCGCGAACGGGATCACCAGGTCGGTCGCGGTCCGCTTTTTGTCCTGGCCGGCGGCCGAGGCAAGCGACGTCACCGGGATCTCGGGATCGTCGAGGCGGAATCCCAGGTCGAGCAGCATCGCGAAGATCTCCGCCTCGAGCGGGGCCGGGGTAATCCCCAGGCGTCGCCCGAGGATCGCCTCCCAGCAGATTCCGATCGCCACGGCTTCGCCGTGCAGCAGGCGGCCGTATCCCGCCGCCTGCTCGAAAGCATGCCCGACGGTGTGCCCAAGGTTGAGCACCTTGCGGATGGACGCCTCTTTCTCGTCCTGCTCGACGACCGAGGCCTTGAAAGCCACCGAACGCTTCGTGAACCACTGCCACTCCGCGCCGCTGAATTCCTTCCAGCGCGCCGCGTCGCGCCCCAGCCGCATCCACATGTCGGGATCGCCCGTCAGGGCGCATTTGACGACCTCGGCCATCCCGGACAGGACGTTCCGGTCGTCGAGCGTCCGCAGGAAGGTGTGGTCGATGAATACGGCACGCGGCTGGTAAAACGCCCCTACCAGGTTTTTCCCTTCGGGGAGGTTGAAACCGGTCTTTCCGCCGACGCTGCTGTCGACTTGGGACAACAGGGTCGTCGGCACCTGGACGAATGGAATGCCCCGGAGATATGTGGCCGCTGCGAACCCCGCCAGATCCCCCACGACCCCGCCCCCGAACGCGACCAGCAGCGAGTCTCGTTCGGCGCCACCTTCGGCGAGGAACCGGTAGATGTCGCGGACGGTCTCGAACCCCTTGTTTTCCTCGCCCGCCGGAAGCTCGAGGATGGCGTGGGGGATGCCCGCAAGCCAGCGCTTGATGTCGTCGAGATAGATCGAGGAAACATTTTGATCGGTCACGACGAAAACGGATCCGCCCGGATAGAACCTGCAGATCCACTCCTGGAAGAAAGGGTAGATGTCGGGGCCGAAGTAGATGTCGTAGGAACGGTCGCCCAGGGCAACCGTGATGTTCTCTGAGATCACCGCGCGGCCCCCCGGACGCCCGTGACGCGCGAGACGACGAGCGCCGCGACTTCGGCGACGGACCTGCTGTCTGTGGAAATGGTGATGTCGGCCTCCTCGTAGGTGGTCCGCCGGTGCGCCATCAGCGCACGAACCTTTCTCTCACGGTCTTCGCCCTGGAGCAAGGGTCTCCGGGTGTCCTTTCCCACGCGCTTGAGCACGTTTTCGGGCGAGACGTCGAGATGGACCACGGGGGCGTATCCCTTCAGCAGGGCGCGGTTCCCGGGGTCGAGGAACGCGCCGCCGCCCGTCGCGATGATCCGTCCGGGCGTCGATACGGCCTGCCCGACAAGCCGCCGCTCGATCTCCCGGAACCCGGCCTCGCCGAGCGCGTGGAAGATCTCTGAAACCAGCATGCTCGCCTCGGCCTCGATGAGCGTATCGATATCGACGAACTCGGCTCCGGTCAGGCGAGCGACCGTCTTTCCGACGGCGGTCTTGCCCGCCCCCATGAAGCCGACCAGAACGACGCCGAAGGGACTGCCCGTCAAGGGCGCCGCCCGAAGATCGAATCCAGATAACCCTTGTAATTATATTGGATTTCGGACAGCGAATCGCCCCCGAATTTTTCGAGGAACGCGTCGGCCAGGACGATGGCAACCATTGCCTCGGCCACGACGGAACAGGCCGGGACCGCACAGACGTCGCTGCGTTCTTTGTGGGCCAAGACCGCCTTCCAGTCGCCTGTCCTGATCGTGCGAAGCGGAGCCGCCTGCGTCGGGATCGGTTTCATCGCCGCCCGGATAAGCACCGGTTCCCCATTGCTCATGCCGCCCTCCACGCCTCCTGCCCGGTTGGTCTTCCGGTGGAAGGGCAGCGCGAACCCGCCCATGAGCGGGTTGCCGCGGCGGCTGCGGGGAAAGATCTCGTCGTGGACGCCGCTCCCGGGAAGATCGGCGCCGGCCATGCCGTCGCCGATCTCGACCCCCTTGATCGCCTGGATGCTCATGACGGCATGCGCGAGGCGCGCGTCGAGCTTCCGATCCCAGGAAACGAAAGAGCCAAGCCCGGGCGGAACACCGAGCGCGATCACCTCGACGACCCCGCCGACGCTGGTCCCGGTCCGGATCGCGCGATCGATCAACCGACGCGCCTTTTCTTCCGAGACGGAGTCGGCCAGCCGCAACTCGCTTTTTTCCGAGGAGGCCGCGCGTGCCGGATCGCCGGCTATGCCTTCCGGTACGCGCACCTTGCCGATGGAGAGTACCTGCCCCATGACGCGCACGCCGAGAGGCTCGAGCAACAGGCGGGCCAGCGTCCCGGCCATGACCCGCGCCGCGGTTTCCCTGGCACTGGCCCTCTCGAGCACATTGCGGACGTCGTCGTGCCCGTACTTGAGAACGCCGGAAAGGTCGGCGTGCCCTGGGCGCGCGGTATCAAGCGGTGGGACATCGCCCCGCCCTCCCGTTTGTGCCATCGTCTTCGTCCAGTTGGGCCAGTCGAGGTTCCGGATCATCATCGCGACCGGCCCGCCCAGCGTCTGTCCGAACCGGATACCGGAAAGCAGCTCGACCTGGTCGCGCTCGATCTTCATGCGTCCGCCGCGGCCGTACCCTACCTGCCTGCGCGCCAGCTCCCGGTCGATGTCGGACGTCCTGACCGGGACTCCGGCCGGCATCCCATCGACCAATGTGACGAGCGCGGGGCCATGCGTCTCGCCTGCGGTCCTGAATGTGAAGGGTGCGATGACGATTCTCCTTTCGGGGAAAAGAAAACGGAGCAGCAGACCTTGTCGGTTCTGCTGCTCCGTACCGGCAAAATGTCGGGCGCGCCTCAGGGAATCATCTTGCGGCCTGGGAGGGCTCCCCTTTCATGACCCGCGGGGTCACGAAGATCAGCAACTCCCTGTTTCTGGCGCTCCCGGTCTCGCGCTTGAACATCCAGCCGATCATGGGGATGCGGGAGAACCAGGGAACTCCGGAGGTGCTTTCATTCCGGCTGACCTGAAGAATGCCGCCGATAACGGCCGTATCGCCATCCTTGACGAGCACCTCGGTCGTGGCCTTTTTCTTGTTGATGGCCGGTTTCCCGTCGATGCCGAGCTCGCCCTGGGAGTCGTTCTTGGCCTCGAGCTTCATGATGACGCTTCCCTCGGGGGTGATGTGGGGCGTCACCTTGAGGCTCAGGGTCGCGTCGATGAACTGCGTCTGCGTGCCTGAGGCGGAGACCGTAGAATAGGGGATCTGGGTGCCCTGCTCGATCAGCGCTTCCTTGTTGTCGATCGTGACGACCTTGGGCGAGGAAACGATCTTGAGCTTGCCGGCCGACTCGAGCGCGGAGAGTGAAAGGTCCAGACGGATATTGTCGCGGAGGATGCCGAAGTTGATGCCGCCGCCCGCGCCGGCGCCGACCGCGGCCGGAAGGTTGATGGCGAAGGTCGGGAGCGTCGCGGAAGTGTACGGCGTCGTGTTGTTCAACGGCTGGCCGGGCACGGGCGCCCCAGACGTGTCCTGGAAGCCGCCGATGCCGATCTTGGTGCTCCCCTGGCTGTTCCAGGAACCGCCCCACTGTACGCCGATATCCTTGGCGAACGAGGTGTCGACCTCGACGATGCGCGCCTCGATCAGAACCTGCGGGATCGGCGTATCGAGCTGCCCCAGGAGCGCCTTGACGTCGTCGATGTTCTTGCGCAAGTCACGGACGATGAGCATGTTGGTCCGGTCGTCGATCTGGACCTTCCCGCCCTCGGAAAGCATCCCCTTGACCTTGTCCTGAAGATCGCCGGCCTTCCCGTAGTTGACCGGGATGGTCTCGGTCTCGGACTCGAGCTGCGCCTTCAGCTTCTCGTTTTCCTTGAGGTTCTCGAGCCGGGATTTCTCTTCGGCACGAAGCGTGACCAACGGCGCGACGCGCAGGATGTTGCCTTCCATCGAGGCGCCGAGCGCCTTGGACTGGAGCACCAGGTCGAGCGCCTGGTCCCAGGGCACGTTCACCAGCCGGAGCGTCACCTTGCCCTTGACGTCGTCGGTCGTGACGATGTTGAGATTACTGACCTCGGCCAGGATCCGGAACACGTTCTGGAGATCCGCATCCTTGAAGTCCATCGAAATGCGCTGGCCCCGGTACTTCTTGACGCTGGCGCCCTCGGCGGTCACGAAGCCCCACTTTCCCGCAGGCGCTCCGGGCGCAACCGGGGAATCGAAGACGGGGGTCGCCGGGACCTCGGGGACCGACGGGGCAGTTTCCGCGGCGGGCTCCTTGTTCTCGGTCACACGGGCGACGACGGTCGATTTGGCGATCGCTCCCTTTCGAGGGAAGCTGACGACGACTGCGTTCTCGCGCTCATCGATCGAAAAGGCGGCGCCCTGGTTATAACGAACCGAGATGGAAGCGACATTTTTCTTGCCGCCGGCGGGGATGATCTCCCGAACGGGCAACCCGAGCGTCCGGGCGTCGATCGCCCTCTGCAGTCCGGGAGCGATCACGGTGCCGGGAAACAGCAGCGTCACATCGCCCTTTTTCTTGATGGTTTTGTGGGCCGGCTTCCCCGATGTCGTGATGACGACCCGAGACGCCTCCGGTAGATCCTCGAGATCGACTCCGACGATGGAAGCCTTGCCCGATTCGGCCTTTCCGTTCCGGTCGAGGCTGGTGACCTTTTCTTCCATGCTCCCGCCGATGGAGAGCGAGAGCTTCCCGCCGTCGGTGGTCACAAGGAAAGGCATCGGGCGCCCGTTGGGCGTCTCTACCAGCAGACGAAGCTTGTTGTCCTGTTGGGAAAGCTTGACCGATTTCACCTGAGGGGTGCCGACCTGAATCTCGGGAGCCGCGCTGCCTTGCTGGACGCCCCAGATATCGACCACGATCCGGAATGGGTCGTTCAGTTTGAAGGAATTGTAGTTTTCGATCTTCCCGTCGACGACGGCTTCGACGACCGTGCTGTAGGGCGTCTTGGAAACGGTGACGTCCTTCACCTTGACGGCCTGCGATTCGGCGGGCTTGACGGCCGCCGGCACGTCGGCCTCCGCGGCCGGCACCCGGGACGGTACTGCGACAGCCAGCGGCAACAGGATCAGGGCGGCCAGCCAGGCTGGACGACGCCCGCCTCTGCAAACCCCCCGGGACAGCTTCATCATCTTTTTCCTCCTGCGCTCTTGAGCTTGAGGGAAGTCTCGCGCACGACCTCGGCGCCGGCGTAGTCCCTGGACGATTCTTTGACCACGATCTCCTTGTCGTTGATGCGGGTCACGACAGCGCCCCCGCGCCCAAGGTGGGATCCCACGGTCACGGTGTACCCCTTGCCATCGACATCCTCGACGAGTCCACGGACGGCACGCGGAGTCCAGATCATGCCGACGTACTTGAACGCCCCAAGATCCTGGGTCAGCAGCGTCGGGGGGCCCGTGGGAACTTCGACGGTCACCGGCACCTTGACGACGGGCCTTAGAAACGGCATGAACGGGTCGCGCTTTCCCGCCGGATTGTAGGCAGGGGCTTCCGCAGCTTTTACCGCAACCGTGTTGTCCCCGCCGCTATGGGCGGCAACGGCTTCAGCCGTTTTTTTCGGGACCGCCTTCCGAACGATCGGCTGATTCGCGACGTTCTCTTCCTTGGCGCATCCGGAATAAGCCGCAACCAGGAAGGGGATCGACATCAGCAGCGCCGGGAGGCGCAAGCAGTTTCGCCTCATTTTGCCTTTCCTTTTGCGGAGCCGGCAGTGTTGTCGGTCCCGGCCGGCTTTGCCGCTTGCTCGAGGAACCGATAGGTCGTCGCCGTGCACGAGACGTTTACCGCAACCGCTCCGTCCGGGCTGACCTTCGGGGCCGTGAAATCGATGTTGGAAATGTTGACGATCCGGGGCAGGTGGGCCACCTTGTCGGTAAACAGCGCAAAGCTGTGATAGTCGCCCTGCACCGTGACTGCGACGGGGATCTCCGCGTAGAAATCCTTCCTGGATTCCTCTTTGGGCGCAAACTTCAGGAATTCGAACCCTGATTCCTTGCCGAGGTCGGAAACGGTGCGCAGGAGATTGGGGATCTCGGCCGAGTTCGGAAGCTGCTCGAGCAGGACCTCGAGCTGCGTCTCGAGCCGCTTGACCTCTGCGCGGAACGACGGCAGGTTGCGAGCAATGACTTCCTGCTCCTTGATCTTGCTGTTGAGTTCCGCCAGATTGCCTTCCTGCTGGGTGATCTGCTGGGCTGTCCCCGTGTAGAAGAGGTAGAAATAGCCGGCCCCGATCAGGACGCAAACGAGGAGAACAAGGAGGATCTTCTGTTTCGCCGGGACCTTCGAGAGGTCCCCCAAATTGATTGCCATCCGGTTACCCCGGGCGCTGCTGCGCCGTATTGTCCGTGGTCTGGAAAGTCAGATTGAACCGGACGAGCTTGGTGTCGAGGTAGGAGGCCTGGTCGGCCGACCCCAGCGTGACATCGGTGAACCGTCCGCTCTGTCCCAGCGCCGTCATGAAATTCGCGATCGTGTTGTTGTTGAGCGCCATGCCCGTCGCCGTAACCTTGCGCCCTTCGATCTTGAGCGACTCGAGCCAGCACTTTTCCGGAACGGAGGCAGTCAGCGCCTCGAACGTCTTGAGGGGACCGGTACGGTTGGCCTGAAGGCTGGAGATGATATCCACCTTTTTCTGAAGCTCGGCCTTGCGGACCTTGAACTTCTCGACCTCGCCGATCTCTTTCTTGAGACGGATGATCTCGGTCTGGGCCGCCTGGATATCGGTCGCAGACTTTTCGAGCCGGGCCGTCAGCGTCTGGTGATAGAAGAACACGCCACCCAGAAATGCCAGGGGGACAAGCAGGTAAAGGAAATCGAAATTGAGCTCCCGCCCCTTCTTGCGCTTGCCCCGGATCAGGTTTATCCGGATCATCGACGATCCTCCACATTGCGCAGCGCGAGGCCGATGGCCACCGTGGCCGCCATGCTGTACTGCGCCACCACCGCCGGGTCGACCGTTCGCTCTTCCACGACGAGCCCCTGCAGCGGATCGAACAGCTCGACCTCGACCCCGATCTTCTCGGCAAGCAACTCCTTGAGGAACTGCGAGCCGGCGGCACCGCCGGTCAGGTAGACCTTGGTAACCAGCCGATCGGGGTAGGTCGCAGAAAAGAAGTTGTAGGAGCGCTGTGCCTCGGTCGAAAGGATGTTCGAGACGGTACGCATGATCTCGGTCAGTCTGTCGGACCGGTCACCCGCCTCTTTCCTGCCCGTCTTGAGCTCTTCGGCGGTCTCGAAGCTGACGGCCAGCTGCTTCTGGATCTCGGAGGTGTAAATGCCGCCCCCCATCGGGACATCGCGTGTGAACAGAGGAACTCCGCCGTGAAGGATGTTGATGTTCATGAAAGAGGCACCCACGTTGATCACCATTGGCACCTGGTCTTCGGAGACCGGATGGCAGAATTCGAAGGCGTTGCCGGCGGCGATCGAGTCGATGTCGACCACGGTGGGCGTCAGACCCGCGTCCTTGACGACCGAGATGTAGTCGTTGACCAGGTCGCTCTTGACGGCGACCAGGAGGACATCCATCTTGGCGGGATCTTCCTTGAGGGGGCCGATCACCTGGAAGTCGATCTTGACGTCCTTGATGTCGAACGGGATGTACTGCTCGACCTCCCAGTGGATGGACTCCTCGAGGTCTTCGGGGGTCGTCGTGGGCAGGACCACCTTCTTGATGATGACCGAGTGGCCCGAGAGCGAGGTGATCACTTCCTTTTCGTGCACCTTCAGGTCGCGCAGAGCGGTCTTGATGCCTTCGATCACCGAGGCGTGATCCATGATGGCCCCGTCGACGATGGCGTCGGACGGGAGGGGGATCGCCCCGAATTTGCGCAGGCGGCACTCGGCGCCCACCATCTTGAGGTGCGCCAGCTTGATCGAGCTGGACCCGATGTCGAGACCGATGACTTCTTTTGATCCGAAGATTCCCATCACCTTACCCTTATCGTCAGGGGTTGCTGAAAACTTTATCCCGATCCGTCAACTGGAGGCCGAGCGAAAGGATGATCTTCCGTTTGGTATCCATGCGGCAGTTCATCCCTTTTTCGACCCGGTCGAGCGTCAGGACCGAGATGCCGGCGCGGCGCGCGAGCTCCGCCTTGCTCAACAAAAGACCTTCACGAATCTTCTTGACGTTGTTCGTCTCGAGCTTGAGATCCGCTGTTCCCACTGGTTGACCTGCCGCCACTCTCTTCAGACCTCTGCTGCCGCCGATGTTTCCGCTTGGGCTCGCAGCCAATGCCAATAATAACTTTGATGCAATCGGTGTCAAGCAAAAATAAAAACGTTTATTTGGGCCATAACTATGCGTCATTAACGCTAACGTAGAAGAAACGACCAGAACGCTTCCCCTGCATAGCGCGATACCAGAGCGGCAAGACAGAGATAGGGCCCGAACGGGATCGCGGTTTTGAGCCCCTCCTCCCCCTTGCGCATGGCGATCATGCCCCCCGCGACCCCTGCAATCGACGCGCCGAAGATCGTCAGCAGTGCCCCGCGCCAGCCGATGAAAGCCCCGATCATCGCAATCAGCTTGATATCGCCGCCGCCCATGCCCTCCCGGGACGTGGCCCGCTCATACCCCCAGGCGGTCGCATAGAGAATCCCGCCGCCGAGGAGCCCCCCGCCGAAACTGCCTTCCCAGCCAGGAAGGCCGGTTCCTCCGGCCGGGAGGAAGGAAAGCGCCAGCCCCGCCGCCAGCCCGCCGAGTGAAAACTCGTCGGGGATGATCCGATGGTCGATGTCGATGAACACGATCGGGACCAGGAAGGAGAAGAAGACGAGGTCCCGCAGGAGCGCCGCAAGGGCGCCGGGCGGGAAAAAGGCAATTCCGTCATGGGGAATCACGGTTCCGGCAGGGAGGTCGGCCCAGGCGAGCAGGGCGAAGCCCGCGCCGGTCAGCAATTCGACCAGCGGATAGCGCCAGGAGATGGCGACGCCGCAGCCGGCGCAACGCCCCCGCAACAGGATGAAACTCAGCACCGGGATGTTCTCCCAGGCCCGGATCGCCCGACCGCAGCCCGGACAGCGGGAGCCGGGCGACACGATGGACTGCTCCAGCGGCAGCCGATAGATCAGGACGTTGAAGAAGCTGCCGAGGCAAAGGCCGAGCACGCCCGCGGCCGCGATCACGAAAATCATCCGCCGATTCCCTTCTTGTCGAGTAGTTCGTTGTAGAGCTTTTCCTGGTCCCGGACCATCTCGTCCTGATCGAACGCGCGGATCAGCGCCTCCCGCTTGAACCCGGGACGAAGACCGCTGTCTCCCCGGATTACCGCCGCCACGCGGTCGGAAAGCGACTCGATATCGCCGGGCGGTGCGAGGAAGCCGTCGATCCCGTCGTCGACGATCTCGGACGTCCCGTCGACGGCCGTGGCCACGACCGGAATCCCGGCGATCAGCGCCTGGGGAACGACCTTCGGAAGCCCTTCCCAGCGGGACGTCAGAAGAAACACGTCGAAGGCGCGCAACAGGTCGGGCACCTCCTCCCGCCACCCGGCCAGGACGAACCGCTCTGAAAGCCCCGCCTCCCGGATCGCCTTCTCGACAGCCGGGCGCTCTTCCCCGTCCCCGACCATGACGAACCGCGCCTCGGGCACTTCCCCGGCCAGCCGCCGCGCCACGGCCACGAAGTCCAACGGTGCCTTCTGCGACTTGAAGACGGCCACGGTCCCCACGACAGGCACCCCTTCGGGGATTCCCAACAGACCGCGGCCGCGCGCCCGTTCACCCAGGAGGAAGCGCCGCGTGTCGAATCCGCTCCGGATCAGCCGGCACCTTTCCGGCCCGAAGATGCCTTCGAGGACGCCCGTCCGGATGTTTTCCTCCGAGACGGCGATGAACGCATCGGTTCGGCCCGCAGCCATCCGCTCGAGCCCGACATAGAGCGACCGGAGCGCGGGAGTCTGCCCGCCGTGGAACCCGAACCCGTGGATCGAGTGGATGACGACGTCGGCGCCCGCCATCCGGGCGGCGGCCCGGCCCAGGATTCCGGCCTTGGAGCTGTGCGTGTGGACGATGAGCGGTGCGGGACTCTCGGCCTTGATCTCCCGGAACAGCCGCCGCAGCGCAAGCACCGCACGAACATCGGCGATCGGGCGTAGGTCCCGGACCAGCGACGGGACGGGAAACCAGCGGCACCCCGGAATGGTCCCCGCCCTTCCGTCGAGCAACCCGCCCACGCCGCTGACGAGCACCGGCTCGAATCGTTTCCGGTCGAGCGCGCCGACCGTGAACAAGGTGTTCTCCTGGGCGCCGCCCCATTCGAGGCGCGTGATGACATGGACGACGCGGATCCGCTCACCCACGAAAGGAAGCCGCTTCCTTCGCCGCGCGCCGCCCGTCGGCGATCGATTTCTCCATGCCGAAATAGTCCCACGCCCCGTATCGTCCCGCGGTAAACACCCCCCGCCGCGCGAACGCCGACCGGAGCCGCGGCACGGCCTCTTGGCGTGCCCGGTCGAACACGACATAGCCGGGATCGAGGACGACCGGCGACACGGCCTCGACCACGCTCCGGGAGCCGATCGCACCCAGGCGCGCCAGCCCATCGAGCATGGCGCCGGTTTCCTTCTCGACATCCAGCCGACTTCCCGCCCGAAAACTCTTCTCGGCGAAATACGAAGCGCACCCTTTCGGGGCGACGCGCGGGGAGACGTTGGAGAGGCAGCCGACCCGGAAAAACGGAAAGTCGCCCCCGGGAACGTAGTGCCAGTGGCCGTCGAAGCGACCCGGATGGCGCACCCCGACATTGAGGGCGAGCACCTTGATCCAGGAAAGGCGGCGCCCCGCCTCGCCGATCGAAGCGGCGCCGCCCCGGGACCGCCGGGCGAGCTCGGGCAGCGGAATCGTCGAGATGAGCGCGGAGAAAGGGATCGTGTCGCCCGCAGAGGTCGTGACCGTCTTATGCCGGAGGTCGATCGAGAGCGCCTCGGCGCGCGTCCGGACCCGGCCGGAAAGCGGGACGGCCATTGCGGCCGGCAACGCCCCGATGCCGCCGCGGCGCGGGTAAAGGAACGTCGCGTTGTACCCGCCGTCGCGGCGGCCTTCCCCGCGCGCGCCGGCCAGCACCTCGTCGAACGTGGGGACCGGCACGGACCAGTCGGTCCACTCGTAAGTCATCGACGAAAGCGGGCGGCGCCACATCTTTCGGTTGTAGGGAGAAAAGAAGGCCCGACACATCGCGGCGCCGAACCGCCGCTCGAACCATTCGGCGAGGTTGGCCGGAGGCGCGCTGCCGGATAGCGCCTCCCGAATCCGCTCGGCCGCGAAATCCTTGAGGCAGCGCCCGACCAGCGCGGCGTCGTGGCCGTGCAGGTTGACCTGGAATGGGAAAGGGGTCAACCGTCCTTCCAGGAAGACACGCGCCCGGCGTGTGACCTTGGACCAGCCCAAGCCGGGCAGCGCCTGCAGCTCGGTGCGAAGGACGGGATCCGCCGTGTGCAGGAAGTGGCCGCTCATGTCGAACCGATAACCACCCACCAGGGACGACCGGCACCATCCCCCGGGCGCATCCTCCTTTTCGAGGACGAGAAACTCGCGGCCCGCACGCCGCAGCGTCTCGGCGGCGGCGAGCCCCGCTACCCCTGCCCCCAGGACGAGGATCATCGGCCCGCTCACATTCCCATGTCGATCGCCTTGAGCCAAAGGGCGATTCCGACCAGGAGCAGCACGCCGCTCCCGTACGCGGCGATCGACACGGTCGGCGTCATGTGCATCGCGGCCAGGCCGATCCCGGAAGAGACGGCGGCAGCCGCGCAGCTGGCCAGGACGGTCTGGCCGGTCGTCAGGCGCCAGCGGCGAAGCCGGAGGCCGAAGTGGTCCCGGCTGCCGGTCATGATGGAGACTCCCCGGCACATCCGGAGCCAGGACACGAAGGCGATCTCGAAGAGCGGCACGGAGAACAGCGCCAGGGGAGTCAGCCAGCCGAGCGGGTTGTAGTCGGTGTAGTCGCCGCGGATCGCGAGACCGCCCAGGAAGAAGCCGAGGAAAAGCGATCCGGTATCCCCGAGATAGATCTGTGCCGGGGGGCGGTTGAAGCGCAGGAACCCGAGCAGGCTCCCCAATAGCGCCGCACAGAGCACGAAGCCGATCCGGTTGCCGTTCGACAGGAAGACGAACCCCATCGCCGCCGTCGACACGCAGGCGACGCCTCCCGAAAGGCCGTCCATCACATCGATGAGGTTGAACCCGTTCGTCAAGACGATCATCCACAGGAACGTCAGGGCAATGTTGATAATCGGCGGGAACTGCTCGATCCGGATCCGGATGCCCGACTTGATCAGCAGGAACACCGCGATGACCTGGCCGAGCAGCTTGATCCGGGGGGAAAGGCCGCAGATGTCGTCGACCAGCCCCAGCAGGATGATGATCGAGGAGGCGAGCAATAGCCCCATGACGGTGTCGCTGAGCTGGATGAAAATGGCCCCGGGGAGGAGCATCGCCAGGTACACGGCAAGCCCGCCGAAATAGGGCACGGCCTTCTCCTGCGTCTTGAGTCCCCCGTCGGGACGGTCGACGATTCCGAACCGGCGCGCGGAGTCGCGGAACAGCGGCGTCAGGTAGAGCGACAGCAGCAGGGAAACCGCCAGCGCGGCAGTACCGGCAGCCAGGGGACTGGCGAGCGGCGACGTGTCGGCCACTATTTGAAATCCTTCCGGGAAAACAGGAAGCACGCCAGCGACAGGACCGCGGCGCAATAGCAGACCATATAACCGGCCGGCGCCAGCAGCAGGGAGACGGAGCGGGCCTGCCCGTAGACGACGTTGTTCTTGAAATTGAACAGTTCGAGGTTTGGCAGCAGGAAATAGACCGTCTTCCCCATCACCGCTACCGCCCGCGACCCGGATTGTGCCCCGAAGAACAGCAGGTCGCGGGTGATATGCCCGATCAGGAACATCGACAGGGTAAATATTGCGCTCAACACCGGCGTCGTGAACGTCGAAAAAAGCGAGGCGAGACAGGTGAGGAGGACGAGTTCCATGTAGATCCCGGTGGCGGCGACGAAGATCCCGGGCTCCATGCTGCCGCCGTACCGGTAACCCGCATGCACGATAAAAAGGACGATCGTCATGAAGAGCGTGATCAGCCCTAGCGTGGCGCACAGCCCGAGCGCCTTGCCGACGACGAACTCCCACCGCGGCACCGGCTTGGACAGGATGATGTAGACCGTCTTGCGGTCGATCTCCTGGCTGACGAGGGTGATGCCGATGAAGATGGCCATGACCACCCCGAAGATGTGGATGCTGGAGAGGCCGAGATCGATGATGATCCGGGCGAGGTCGCCGAAGGAGAGATTCGCAAGGAAGTTCGTCATGCCGATGACGAACAGGGCAAATGCGAGGATCGCGTAGAGAATCTTGTTTCGGATGGTCTCGCGGAACGTGTTGGCCGCGACGGGCAGCATGCCTTCCAGCATCAGCGGTTCCCCTCCCTTCTTCCGGCTTCCACCTGGGCCACGTAAACGTCCTCAAGATGCCGCTTGGCCGGGGTCACGGAGCAGACCCTTGCGCCGGCGGCGCGGGACAGGTCGACCCACCGGTTGGCCTCGTCGATGTCGGGCGCCCTCAGCACCACGGCGTTCCCCTGAATCGAGACCGCTTCCGGGGGGATGCCGCATTCATTCAAAACTGCCGGTGGAGGAGATGGCGACAAAACGATTTCGACGTACCGGATCTCGCGGCCCATCAGCTCGCCTACCGTATCCTCGGCGACCTTCCTGCCCTTGAGCAGCATGATGACGCGGTCGCACAGCGCCTCGACGTCGGACACGATGTGGGAGCTGAAGAACACCGTCTTGCCGGCAGCCTTGAGATCGCGGATCACGTTCCTGACTTCCATGCGTCCCATGGGATCCAGTCCCGACATCGGCTCGTCGAGAATCACCAGCTCGGGATCGTGCAGCAGCGCCTGCACAAGCCCGAGACGCTGCATCATCCCCTTCGAATATTTCCGGATCGCCTTGTCCTCGGCTCCCTCGAGCCCGACCCGGGCGAACATTTCCCGCGACCTCGCCGGGATGGCATCCCGCCCCATCCCGCACAGCCGCCCGCAAAGCGCAATGAACTCCCGGCCGGTCAGGTATTCGTAGAAGTACGGTTGCTCGGGCATGAATCCGATGCGGCGGCGAAGGTCGACCGATTTCCCCGCCTCTTCGCCGAACAGCGTCACGCGCCCGGCGTCGGGGAACGCAAGGTGGTTCAGGATCTTGATGGTGGTGGTCTTCCCGGCCCCGTTGGGGCCGAGGAAACCGACGATCTCGTTGGGCATGACGGTAAACGACAAACCGGAAAGCACTGGCACCCGTTTGCGCCAGAATCCCATGGGGTACGACTTCGATAGGTTCTCCACGCTGATGATCGGTGCCGGGGCCGTCATTTCACGAACACCTTGATCCTTCTTCCGGAGCGATTGCTGAACACATTCCCCTCCTGGTCGATGCGATAGGCGCCACCGTTGGGCTCGACGGGAAGCCTGGACAATATCCCGGCCCGCACGAGGTCGGTCAGCGACGCGGGCAACTTGCCGTTCGTGGAGCGGTAAGAATCGACGGCGCGCTCAAGCCGCTGGAGATCGCGCTCGATCGCCACATCGGCCGCCCGCCGCTCCAGCACGGCACGTCTCGCCGGGTCCTGTTCCTGCCGGATCATGACCGCGAGAAAGGAAAGCGCCGTCTCCGGGTCTTTTCCTTCGACCAGCATCCTTGCGGCCAACCGAGGAAGATATTCCGGGCTTCCCGGAAGGCGCGACGCATCGGCCATCGAACGCCCTCCCTCGATCGGTTGCCCGAGGATGAAGTAATGGGTGAACCCGAGGTAAAAGGGGATCTGCCAACTTTCAGGATGGCTCTTCCGGCCGCGCTCGAGCAGCGCGACCGCCCACCGTGCGTGCGCGGGCGACTCCCCGAGAATGAGGCCGCCAAGCAGGTAGATCGTCTCGAACCGCGGGTCGAAATTGGCCGCCGTATCGAGCAGCAATGCGAGACGGTCGTAGTCCGCCGGAGCCATCTTCCGGTTTCCCGCCACCTGGATGGCGCCCAGCCAGACCAGGTCGGCGCACGCGTTCCGGAAGCCGATCGCCAGGGACGGGTGCCGGCTGATCGCGACCGCCAGGTTGTCCACGGCGCCGTCCTGTCCGCCGGAGGACGCAAGGCCAGGCGACAGCCGGGAGGACAGCAGCGCCGACGCGCCGAGGAGCAGGATGGCGGCAGCAAGCGTCCCTGCTCTCGACAAGCCGCTCACGGCCCCGCGACACCCTTCAAAGCTTCCAGAATCGAGGTCACCCTCACGACGTCCACCTGCAGGAATGCTTTTTCCTCCGGTTCGCTAGCGACACCCCTGTAAGTGTAATACAGAAGAAGCCCCTTTTCGTATGCTTCGATCGCCCTTGCCGGGTCGTGCGACCGCCACAGGTCGCCGAGCAGCACCCATCCTTTTGCATAGCGAGGCTCGTCCTGAAGCGCCAGGGAGATTTCCCGGCGCGCGGTGTCCGGTCGTCCCAGTTCGTTGAGGATGACCGCCTTCAGATATCGCACATCCACGGCGTGCGGATTCAGGGAAATCGCACGGTCGCACGCCGCCAGGGCGCCATCGTACAGCCATCCCCGTCGAGCAGGCGGCACCATGGCCGTCGACCGGCTGTAGAGAAAGGCAAGCCGCGTCGGGTACTGCGCCTCGAGCGGATTCCGTTGGGCGGCCTCGATTTCCAGTTCGATCGCCCGGGCGAAGTTTCCCCCGCCGGCGCCGGTCGAGCCGGTCCGGAACGCGGCGGCGGACGCCTTGTCGGCGAAAGAAGCCCGCAATGGATCCGAGGCGACGGCCAGCAGGTATCGATTTTCCGCGGTTACGGGGTCGCCCGCCAATAAGGCGTCGTTTCCCTGTCGTTCGAACCACCAGCCGGCAAACGTCAGCCCGGAAAGGACAACCAACACGGTGAGGAGCGTTGCACCCGCCCACTTGATTGCCCCACCGATCCGCACGGGGATTTCCGCGAACGGTTTCCAGGTCCGGCCGCACACCATCGCGAAAGCCGTGGCATTGATCAACAGCAGCCCGAGGATGTGGTAGTTGCATTCGACCACGGCGTGGAGCCCGGAGATGAAGGGCAACATCGCAACGGCACGGAGATTCGGGTCGTTCGAGGAGATCGCACGCCGCCATGAAACGACCGCGACGACCCCCAGGCCGAGAAACAGGACGGCGCCGGGGAAACCCTGTTCCGACAGCGCGGAAAAGAACTCGCTGTGTGCGGTGTTGGCCTGCTTGGCAAACCGGACGATCGCGCCCGACGAAGGACCGCGGTAGGCGGGCCAGTAGAACTGGAAGTGTCCGGGACCGACCCCGAGCGGATGCGCCACGGCGATGCGCGTGGCCGCGCGCCAAATCGCGATCCGGTCGAAGGCGTACGGGTCGCCCTTTCCCATAAACCGCTCGGATAGCGGATTGGGAACGGTCAAAAAAACCAGCAGAAGGACCGCCACCCCGGCCATGACACGCCAACGGCCATAGCGTCGCATCAGCAGGACGGAAACGGCGACCAGCGCCACGAGCAGGGCGCCCCGGGAACGGGTGGCCAGCAGTGCCCCGGTCAGAAGGACTGTCACCACAGCCGCAACGACGCGACGCCTGGGAGTTTCGACGATCAGGGGCAGCAGACCCCACGCGGCTGCGCATCCGTAGAGCAGAAGCTCGGCGAGTTCGTTGGCGTTCCCCATCGTTCCCGCAGGACGCGGAATCCCGAATCCAAAGCGCTGGATGAGCGCGAGAAGTGCCTCCCCCATGGATACCGCGAGGAGTGCCATCAGGAACGGCCGCGCCGTCGCCCGCCCGGGCTCGTCTCCCATCCCCCGGACCAGCGAATACAGCAGCAATCCAAGTGTGAAGTTGAGCAGCCACTGGTAGGTCAGCCACGCATAACCCGGACGGACGACCCAGACCGCCGACAGCAGCCAGAGGGCAAGTACAAGCAGGTCGGGCAGCGCCGGCCGAAAGACGAGACGGTCGCGTCGGAACAGGCATGCTGCGGAGACGCCGAACAGGAGCAGGCGGATCAGGAGCGTGGCAGGCGGCCAGTCCCCCCCTTCGCCGACGAGCGCGGGGAGCAGCAGGACGACAAAAAAAAGGGGGGGCGCAAAGCCCCCCCTGAACGGTACCCGGTTCAATCCGGTGATTTAGATGCCGGTCTGCGTGTAGCGCAGGATGCGGACGTCGTTCATTTCCCAGCAGTCGAGCGGATCGGTGGTGCTGTTGTTGGGGTTGCCCGCCGCGCCGATCGTGAAGGTGTTGACCGTGACCGAAGGCGCCTCGCCTGCGACGCCGGTGTTGGTAATGTCGCCGAGCCAACCTGGTGCCGTGCCGTCTGCCTGCACGCCGGGTTTGCCCTCATGCATTAAGTCAAGCGTGGCCTGGACGGCGCCATCCTGAGTGTACTGGTAGCGCGTGATCCCCGTCGGCTTCCAGCCGACCTGCGTGAAATCGCCGAACTTGTTGGCGTCGCCGAAATAGGAGGTCTCGGCGGTGAAGATGGCGCCCAGGTTGGTCTTGGCCTCGGCAGTGCGCGACTTGGCCTGGAATTTCATGAAGTTCGGGATGGCGATGGCCGCCAGGATGCCGATGATCGCGACGACGATCATCAGTTCGATCAGGGTAAAGCCTTTTTTGCTGTTCAACATTGTTTCGTCTCCTTTCTGGAGTGGGGATCTCTTGTTGCCACAAGATACAGCACGCTACGTGCCACATGCGAGTAACTTATCGGAAGCCGACGGGCAAACTTTAGCGCATTTAATCATTCCATACCATGTTTGTCGAGCCTATAGCGCAGGGACCGGAAGGAAATGTTCAACAATTTCGAGGCCTCGGTCTTGTTGCCCCCGGCATCGGAAAGCGCTTTGAGGAGCAATTCCCTCTCGAGCCGGTCCATCTCGGCGTCGAGCGAGACCCCTCCCCCGGCCAGGGCATCGGGCGGAATCACGGTCCTGATCGCCTGCGGAGTGACGTTTTGCGGCACCTCCGGGTCCTGCTTGACCTCTGTACTGACATTTATTGTCAGTTCCGGTCGATCAATCTCGCGAGGGGTGACGAAGATTGTCGACTCCCCCCCATCGGGCGAGGGAAACGGGGCGCTGCCGGCGCAGAGGCGGGCGACCGCGGAGGGAAGCGCGTCGGGGACGATGATCTCGGAAGTCTCGATGATGGTGGCCCGCTCGATGATGTTTTCAAGCTCGCGGACGTTGCCGGGGTAGTCGTAGGCGCACAGCCCCGCCATCGCGTCGTTTCGGATGCCGCGGATCGGCTTGTCGAGCCGGGCGGAATATTTCTCGACGAACTGACGCGCGAGGAACGGGATATCCTCCCTCCGCTCGCGCAGCGGGGGGACGACGATCTGGATGACGTTGAGCCGGAAAAACAGGTCGTCCCGGAAGCGCCCGGCCTGCATCTCGTCCTCGAGATTGCGTTTGGAGGCGCACACGATACGGACGTCGACCGGGATGTCGTCGTTTCCGCCGATGCGCCGGACCGAGCGCTCCTGAATCGCCCGCAAAAGCTTGCCCTGCATCATGGGGGGCAGCTCGCCGACCTCGTCGAGAAACAGGGTGCCCTTGTGGGCCGCCTCGAACAACCCCTTCTTGGTCTTGATCGCGCCCGTGAACGCCCCCCGCACATGGCCGAACAGCTCGCTCTCCATCAGCGACTCAGGAATGGCGGCGCAATTGATCGGGACGAACGGGAAATCGTGCCGGGGGCTGCGCATGTGGAGCGCGGTGGCGACCAGCTCCTTGCCGGTGCCGCTCTCGCCAAGGATCATGATATTGGCGCCGGTGGGCGCCACCCGGTCGATCAGGGCGAACACCTTGAGCATCGACTCGTCGCGCCCGACGATCCCCTCGAAGGACGCCGTGTCGCGGACCTGCGCCCGCAGCTCGCGCGTCCGCTCTGCCGCTGCCCCGCGGCTTTCGAGCGCCCGGCGCACCAGCGCCCGCAGGTCGTTGTTGTTGAACGGCTTCTGGATGTAGTCGTAGGCGCCGAGACGCATGGCCTCCTTGGCGCTTTCGATCGTGCCGTAGGCGGTGAGCACCACCACCTGAGTGGAGGGATCCTTCTGGACCGCCGCCCGAAGGACCTTGAGGCCGTCGTCGTCGGCCACCATCTTCAGGTCGGTCAGGACGAGGTCGTACAAGTTATGGGCGATGGCCTGGCGTGCATCCTCGAGGGAGCCGCCGACGTCGACGGCATAACCCTCTTTCTCCAACAGCATTTTGAACAGCTGCCGGAGACTCTGCTCGTCGTCGACGACGAGGACGCGCGCCATCAGCCCTCAGATACCAATCGCCCCTTGCATCCCTTGCGGAGGCAGGCGATCACCGTTTCGCCCCCTTTGCGGGTCCGCTCGGTCATCGCAGGGAATCCGCATTCGGGGCAGGTCAGCGCCAACGGCTTCGTCCACGAGGCGAACTTGCAGTCGGGATAGCGCGAGCAGCTGTAGAACATCTTGCCGAACCGCGAGACGCGCTCGACCATGTCGCCCTCATGGCACTCGGGGCACTTGACGCCGGTCGGCCAAGGCTTGCTGTTCCGGCACTCGGGATAACCCGAGCAGGCGATGTAGCGCGCCCCCTTCCAGCGGCGCACGATCATCGGCTTGCCGCACTTGTCGCAGTCGACGCCCGCCTCTTCGTCGGGAAGGATCTCGACCTTGCCGTCCTCGGTCTCGCGGAAGTTTGCGGTGTTCTTGCACTCGGGATAGTTGCGACAGGCCAGGAAGCGGCCCGCACGGCCGAACCGGATGACCATCTCGCCGCCGCAGGCGGTGCACGGGATGCCCGTCGCGATCAGCTCGTCCTTGACCTTGGGCATGGCGATCTTCGCCCGCTCGAGCTCTTCGGAAAATGGCTGGTAGAAATCGTCGAGCGTCTGCCGGAACTCGCGCTCGCCGTCTTCGACCTGGTCGAGCTCCTCTTCCATCTGCGCCGTGAACGCCACCTCCATCACCCTGGGGAAGCTGGCCTCGAGCAGGTCGGTGACGACGTTGCCGAGCTCGGTCGGCCGGAAGCGCCCCTCTTCGAGCTTGGCGTAGTGCCGGTCCTTGATGGTCTTGACGATTGAAGCATAGGTCGACGGGCGGCCGATCCCCTGCTCTTCGAGCTCCTTGATGAGGGAGCTTTCGCTGAAACGGGGCGGAGGCTGGGTGAAATGCTGGGCGGGGAGCAACTCGGCCAGCGCAAGCTTCTCGCCCTCGGTCAGGGCGGGAAGGAGCGTGTCGGCATCTTCCTTGTCGGGATCGGTGGCCGATGTGGTCGCGTCGACGTCGACCGATTCCTGGTAGACCTCGAGGTAGCCCGAAAAGCGGGGCACCGAGCCGGATGCGCGAAACAGGTAGCCGCCCGCCGGTGCGCCCGCCGGATCGCACCGGATATCGACCGTGGTCTGCTCGAATTCGGCCGGCGTCATCTGCGATGCGACGAACCGCTTCCAGATCAGCTCGTAGAGCCGGAACTGGTCGCGCGACAGGATGGACCGGACCGCCTCCGGGGAATATTCCATGGAGGTGGGACGGATCGCTTCGTGCGCGTCCTGGGCGCTTTTCCGGTTCTTGTACTGATTGGGGACTTCCGGGAGCCAGGCTTCGCCGTAGGTGGA
Organism: Candidatus Deferrimicrobiaceae bacterium; assembly: GCA_036504035.1. Classification (NCBI taxonomy): domain Bacteria; phylum Candidatus Deferrimicrobiota; class Candidatus Deferrimicrobia; order Candidatus Deferrimicrobiales; family Candidatus Deferrimicrobiaceae; species Candidatus Deferrimicrobiaceae bacterium. The sequence continues at coordinate 68,087 of DASXVV010000014.1, read as the reverse complement.
CCGGATGTGGTCCCGGACGGCGAGGAGCGCCTCGTCGGCCACGCGCATCGAGTCGGTACGCATATAGGTGATGAGGCCCACGAGGCCTGCGCCCGGGATATCGACCCCTTCGTAGAGCGACTGGGCCACCATCATCGTCTTGTAGGGCTGCATGCGCAGGCTGCGCGACGCTTCCTGCTGGAGCTTGGAGGTGGTGAACGGCGCCGGTGCGGTACGGCGGCGCGTCTTCTTCTTGACCTCCTTGACCACGAAGGGGCCGTTCAGGACCGCTTCCTTCAGCGCTTGCGTCTCGTCGCCCGTGCGGGGACGCACCTTCTCTCCCCCCGCTTCGGTGAGCTTGGCCAGGAACGAGGGCGGCAATGCCGCATTGAAGCGCGCGGTCAGCGACCAGTATTCCTCGGGAACGAACGCATTGATCTGCTTTTCGCGGTCGCAGACGATCTTGACGGCGACCGACTGGACCCGCCCGGCGGAAAGGCCCCGCTGGACCTTGCTCCACAACAGGGGGCTGAGCGTGTAGCCGACGAGCCGGTCGAGGATCCGGCGGGCCTGCTGGGCGTCGAACCGCTGCCGGTCGAGCTCGAGCGGATTGGCCATCCCCTCGGTGATGCCCTTCTTCGTGATCTCGTGGAACATGACGCGGCGGATCTCGACGGGCGTCTTCGGCTTGGCGGCCTCGGCCTTCTTGCTGCGCCCCTTCTTTTTGAGCGCGTCGGCCCGGATGGCCTGGGCGATATGCCACGCGATCGCCTCCCCCTCGCGGTCGGGGTCGGGCGCCAGATAGACGGTGGAAACCGTCCGGGAGGCCTCGAGGATCTCACCGAGAACCTTCTTGCGATCCTTGATGACGACGTAGGAAGGCTCGAAGCCGTTGTCGACGTCGACCCCGATCCGGCTCTTGGGAAGATCCATCACGTGCCCCATCGAGGAAAGCACCTGGAATCCGCGCCCCAGTATCTTTTGTATGGTCTTGGCCTTGGCCGGCGATTCGACCACGACGAGAGATTTTGACATCGTTCCTCCGCACCCGGGCATCTTTGCCGGGAAGACTTGTTCAAACGGTCATTCTTATATAATAGTTGCCCGCGGTTTTCCTAATCAAATTCGTCTGCTCCATCCGGAGGAGGAGTGGCAGCAGGTCGCAGGCCGGCAACCGGAGCCCCCTGGCGATCTCTTCGACGTGCCTCGCCTTCCGGAGATATCGAACCACTTTTCCTTCGGGCGTCGAGGGATCGGGACCCGGCGGCCTCCCCAGCGCGAGCAGCACGTCGCCCGCGCAGGTCACCGGCGCGGCGCCATCTCGAAGCAGCCGGTTGCTGCCGGCCGTGTGCGGGAAAAAAGGGCTTCCCGGCACCGCCATCACCTCGCGTCCCTGGTCGAGCGCCAGCCGGGCGGTGATAAGGGCGCCGCTTCGAAGCGACGCCTCTGCGACGATCGTCGCCCGCGTCATTCCGCTGACGATCCGGTTCCTTGCGGGGAATCGCCAGGCAACCGGCGCGCTTCCGGGGGCGTATTCGGAGATGATCGCCCCCCGCTCGCGGATCCGTTCGCGCAATCGACCCGATTCGGGCGGATAGACGACATCGACGCCGCAACCGAGCACCGCGACGGTCGGCCCCCCGCCTTCGAGCGCCCCCTCGTGCGCCGCCGTGTCGACCCCCCGCGCCAGCCCGCTGACGATAACGACCCCGTCGGCCGAGAGGTCCGCCGACAATTCTTTCGCGAACGCCTTTCCGGGAGCGGTCGGGGCTCGACTCCCGACGACGGCCGCGCCCCCATCCGTGTCGACGGAAAGGCCCAGGCGAAACAGGACCAAGGGGGCATCGGCGATTTCGAGAAGGCGCGTCGGATATTCGGGCGAGCCGGCCGGAATGATTTGGATGCCGGCCTTGGCGCAATCGTTCCGGATGCGATCGACCTGCTCGCCCGCGACACGGGAAACCACCGCGTCATATCCCTTTTCGAGAAGGGTCGTGGACGGCAGAACATCGGGCGGCCCCGCCAGGCGCAGCGGCGATCCGGCCTGCAATCGACGCAATTGGCGGATCGTGAAGCCTTCGATCGTGGACAGGCGAAGCAGCAGGTCGAGCGCCGGCGATTCTGGCGTGGACAAGATTCCCCCGAGGGCAAATGAGGTGCGCCGACCCTGGGTGGCAGGGCCGGCGCATCGATCTCATCAAACCTCGTGCCGTTGATGCTAGCGGGGAACTCCCCGGACTACGCCGACCCCCGCAGGGAACGACTGCCGGCTCTCGACCACGTAGGCGGTCGAGAACGTCTGCGTGGTGTTGATGACGACCGCACGCGCCACCTCGATGCGCGGAGCGACTTCCTGGGTCGCCTCGTCCATCTTTCCCGCCTCCTCGTTGAAGATGCGGAAGACGTTGCCTACCGCGACGCCCGCCTTCTCGCCCTGGTCGAGGTAGATGGAATCGCCGGTTGCCATTTCGCGATTCTCGCGGCGGCCGGTGATGACGACGCCCTTGAGTCCCGCGTCTCCCGGGTTGATCGCCACGGGCTTGTAGGCAGGAATCTCGTCGGTGATCAAGTCGGTCTGCACGATATCCTCGAACGAAAAGCGGACCTTGCCGGTCGTGGATCCGTCCTCGGTTCCGGTCACCTGGATGACGCCGACGAGGTACTTCACGTACCCGGCGAAGGGCCGGGCGGAAGGGATGGTGATCGGCCCCCGCACCCGGTAGACGCCCAGCAGCTGGCCGTCGGGCAGCGGATTCTTCATCGTCAGGTAGAGTTTGTCGCCCTCCGCGAATTCCTGCTGGCGGCCTTCACCGCCCCGGATCGTGGCGATCGTCTTGGGAAGGGCCCGGGTGAACTCTCCGGTGTGGATGAAATCCGCCGGTTTGATGTTGAGCATCCGGGGGCCGGCCGGGGCAGGCTTGGACCGGATGGCCGGTGCCCTGACCGGCTCGGGTTCGGCCGGCAGCGGTTCGGGGTTCTGGGCCGAGGCGACGGGGACGGGCCGCGGCGGTGGAGCGCCGGCCACCTGGTAGTCCCGCTCGGGCGGGGGGAAGATCGTAATCTCCGTGCCGGGATAGATGTAGTGGGGATTGGTCAGGAAGCGGTTGCGCTCCCACAGTTCGACCCACTTCCAGGGGGACCCCAGATATTTCGCCGACAGATCCCACAGGGTATCGCCGGCGGCCACCTTGTAACGCAAGCCATCCGGCCAGGCGGCGGCTCCCTTCGGGGCATCCTGCCCATCGGTGGCGGCACGCAACGCCCCCGGGAGAAAACCGACTCCCAGAACGGCGAACAGCGCCAGAACAGCAACCCGTCTTTTCATGCCACGCACCTCGCTTCGGACGCTCTTTATAAGAAAAAGTACCTTTCGACCCCCGGGAAGTCAAGGATATCGACGTCTTGCGGTCGCTCAATCCTTTTCGGCAATATCGCGGAAAATATTCATGGGCATTCTGCCGGCGATACGACTTCCAGCAGGATGAACACCTCGCGGTTCCCTTTCGGCCCGGAGACGCGACTTTCGGCCTTCCCCAGAAGCCGGTAACCGTGCGCCTCGGCAAACGCGGAAACGCCGTCGACCGCGAGAGCCCGGAGGGTATCGTCGCGAACGACCCCGCCCTTCCCGACCGATTCCCGTCCCACCTCGAATTGCGGTTTCACCATCGCGAGCACCCGGGCGACGGGAGCCAGCAGCTCCCGCAGCGGGATCAGGATGTGGCGGAGCGAGATGAAGGAGACGTCGACCGTCGCGAGGGTGGCCTTTTCGGGGATCAGCCCGGGCGTCGCATGGCGGAAATTGACCCGCTCGATGACGGTCACCCTCGGGTCGTGCCGGAGCCGCTCGTCGATCAGCCGCTCGCCGACGTCGACGGCGTAAACCCGGGCGGCGCCGCGCCGCAGGAGGCAGTCGGTGAACCCGCCCGTCGAGGCGCCGACATCGAGCGCGATTGCACCCTCGACCGGGACTCCGAGGTCGTCGAGCGCGCCGTCCAGCTTTTCCCCGCCGCGGGAAACGAAGGGGCGGCGGGCTTCCTTGAGGGAAATTGATTGCCCCTCTCGGACCGGAGTGCCGCATTTGTCGACCGGAACCCCGTCGACCAGGACGCGACCGGCCAGGATCAGCGCCTGCGCCTTCGCGCGCGTCTCGGCAAGCCCATGGTCAACCAGCGCCACGTCGAGTCGCGCGCGGGGAGCCTTCGTCTTTTGGGGATCAGACAATCTTTTCGAATCGCGACTTGATGCCGCTGAGGATCGAGGGGAACAGCGATTTCCCGCTGCCCGCGAGCATCCGGATGGCCTCTTCGACGATGGCATCGCCGTCGAGTCCCAGCGCGGCCCGAAGCTGTGCCGGGCTCCCGTGCTCGACGAAAGCGTCGTGGACGCCGAGCCGCCGAATCTGGTGCGGGAACGTGCCGGCCTCTTCGAACGCCTCGAGCAGGGCGGCGCCGAAACCTCCCGCCAGGACGTTCTCCTCGACGGTCAGCACATGCCCGATCCGGTTTGCCAGCGGCAGGATGAGATCGACGTCGAGCGGCTTGACGAATCGGGTGTTGACGACGGCGGCAGAGATGCCGCGCCGCCCGAGCTCGGACGCCGCGTAGAGTGCGGGGACGACCGTGGCGCCGATCGCGACGATGAGAATGTCTTTCCCGTCGACGGCGAGCTCGGCCTTTCCCCAGTGCAGCTGCGGCGGCTCGGCGGGTTTCGGCGTCCCCGCGCCGGCACCCCGCGGGAAGCGGATGGCGACGGGCCTGCCCGAATTCACGGCGGCGCGAAGCATCACCGGCAACTCATGCTCGTCGCCGGGCGCCATGACCGTCAGGTTGGGAATATGCCGAAGGAAAGACAAGTCGAAAAGCCCCTGGTGCGTCGCGCCGTCGGCGCCGACGAGGCCGCCCCGGTCGACGGCGAAAACCACCGGCAGGTTCTGGAGGCAGACGTCGTGGATGATCTGGTCGTAGGCCCGCTGCAGGAAGGTCGAGTAGATCGCGACGACCGGGATCTTGCCTTCGCGGGCCAGGCCCGCGGCGAACGTGACCGCATGCCCCTCGGCGATGCCTACGTCGAAGAACCGGTCGGGGAAGCGCTCGCTGAAGGCCGTCAGGCCGGTCCCGCCGCACATGGCGGCGGTGATCCCCACGACATCGGGGTTGTCGGCCGCGATCTCGACCAGCGTCTCTCCGAAGACGTCGGTGTAGGACGGGGCGGCCTTGCTCGCCTTGCCTTCGCCCGTCTTGGGATCGAAGCTGCCTACGCCATGGAAATACTCGGGGTTCGACTCGGCCGGGGCAAACCCCTTTCCCTTGGAGGTCAGGACATGCACCAGCAGCGGCCCCTCGAGATTGGCCAGGTTCTCGAACGTCCTAAGAAGATCCTCGATGCCGTGCCCGGGAATGGGGCCTATGTATGTGAATCCCAACTCCTCGAACAGGATCCCCGGGACGATAAAGCCTTTCGCCAGCTCCTCGGCCTTCTTGCCGATGCGGGCCATGAGCTGCCCGTGCGGCAGCGACTTGAGGAACGTCTCGATCCGGCGGCGGAGCCCTGTGTAAAAGCGGCCGGTCATAATGCTGTTCAGGTAGCCGGAGAGCGCCCCGACGTTTTGCGAGATCGACCACTCGTTGTCGTTGAGCACGACGATGAGGTTCCGGTCCTGGTGCCCCGCGTCGTTGAGCCCTTCGAAGGCCAGGCCGGACGACAGCGACCCGTCGCCGATCACGGCGATCACCTTGTTGTCCCTGCCCGACATGTCGCGCGCCGCCGCCATGCCGAGCGCCGCGGAGATCGAGGTGCCCGAGTGCCCGACGCCGAAGGCGTCGTGCGGGCTTTCGGAGATGCGGGGGAATCCGGAGATGCCGTCGAGCGTGCGCAGCGTCGGGAACTGGCCGCGCCGGCCGGTCAGGATCTTGTGCGCGTAGGCCTGGTGCCCGACATCCCAGACGATCCTGTCACGCGGGCTGTCGAACTGGTAATGGAGCGCGAGCGTCAGCTCGACCACGCCCAGGCTCGAGGCCAGGTGGCCGCCCGTTTGCGCCACGGTCTGCACGATCGCCTCGCGCAGTTCGGCGGCGACCTCGGGCAGCTTTTCCCGGGGCACCTTGCGCAGGTCCGCAGGCGAATCGATTCCGTCCAGCCAGCGTGACATGATCCCCTTTCATCCTCTCCGCACGGAGACCTTGCGGACGATCTCCCGCAGCGGGTCGGCATCGGGGCCGAAGCCGTCGAGCATCGCCAGCGCCTCGTCACCCAGCGCGGATGCGCGGGCCATCGATGCCTCGAGGCCGTAGACCACCGGCCAGGTGGCCTTCCCGCGCCCTCGGTCCTTGGCGACCGCCTTGCCCATCTCCTCGAAGCTGCCGGTCTCGTCGAGGATATCGTCGGTCACCTGGAACAGGAGACCGAGCGCCTTTCCGTATCGGGACATCCGGCCGACGACCGTGTCGTCTCCCCCCCCGAGGATCGCCCCCATTGCGGCGGCCGCCGAAAAAAGCGCGGCCGTCTTCCCCTCGTGGATCGACAGGACGTCGGCGGAGCCGGAAGGCTTCCGTTCGGCCGCCACGTCGAGCTGTTGTCCCCCTACCATGCCGGAAGCCCCCGCAGCGCGCGCCAGGACGGCGATGGCACGCATGGACCGCCCCGGCGCTTCGCGCGCGAGCGCCGACTCGGCCATCGCGCGGAACGCCTCGGTCAGGAGCGCGTCTCCCGCCAGGATCGCCGTGGGCTCATCGAACGCCTTGTGGCAGGTGGGGCGCCCGCGGCGGAAATCGTCGTCGTCCATCGCGGGAAGATCGTCGTGGATCAGCGAGTAGGTATGGACGTATTCGATGGCGCACGCGAAAGGCATCATCGCCTCCTCGTCGCCGCCCGCGACCGCCCCCGCAGACAGCAGGACGACCGGGCGCATCCGTTTACCGCCCGCCGTCAGCGAATATTCGACCGCGACCCGGAGACTCTCGGGCATCGGGCACACGCCCGGGGCCAACAAACCGGGGAGAACCGCCTCGATTCTTTCCTTCCGGGAGGAGAGCGCGTCGGAAGCGTCAGCCATCGGTCCGGTTTTCTCCCCCCAGCACATCGGACGCATCCTCGCTTTCGACCCGGACGCCTTCGGGCTTCCGCAGGAGCAGCTCGATCTTCCGGTCGGCCTCGTCGAGCCTCTTCTGGCAGGTCGCGGCGAGCGCCATCCCATCCTCGAACATCCGGATCGATTCCTCGAGGGGGACATCGCCTGCTTCGAGCCGGGCGACGACGGCCTCGAGCGACTTGAGCGCTTCCTCGAACGGTACCTGTTTTTCCTTGGCCGGCATGTCACTCGTCTCTCTTACAGGGATTGGATTGTCATTATACGCCGGGACGGCTAGCGTTTGTCGACCAGCCCGGGCAGCGACGCCGGATCGACGCGCGCTCCGGTCACGCGAAGACCGAAATGGAGATGCGGCCCGGTCGCCCTTCCGGTCGCGCCCACGGCCCCGATCACGTCGCCCCGACGCACCGGCATTCCCTCTGAGACGCGCCGTTCGGCCAGATGGAAATACATGCTGAGGACGCCGCCTCCATGGTCGATCACCACCTCGTTCCCCCCGAAGAACTGCTCGCCCGAGAACACCACCCTTCCGTCGGCGATCGAGGAAACCGGCGTGCCGGCGGGTTCGTTCATGTCGCCGCCGGTGTGGGGGCTGCGCGGTTCCCCGTTGATCACGCGGCGCTCGCCGAAATGGGCCGGATTGAATCCCGGTACGGGCGGAAGGAACGGCGAGGCCCACGACGGCGCGGAAGGCGCGGACTCGAACCGCGCCCGAAGCGCCTTCGCCTCGGACTCGACCCGTGCGAGGAGCGCCGCGTCCTGCACATCCTTCTCTTTCGGAATCGTCAGCGACTGCACAGGGAACGGCCGTTCGCGCACCGCGATCTCGACGTCGGCCCGGATCGGCACCCCGGACCGGCGGCCGAGCACGGAGAGCGTGTGCCGACCGGGCGCCTCGGCCAGGTCGATGCCGGCCAGCGCCTCGGAGCATCCGGTGCCGCAATCCCGCATCGGCCACGGCCGCCCTTTCCAGTGGAGAACGGCATTGTCGATCGGCGGCGTCCCCCTCAGCTCGACCCGAACCACGTCGCCCTGAGCGGGAGCCGCCCGATCGAGGGACACCGTGAGCGCTCCGTCCCCGGGCGCGACCGGACTGGCGCCCGCCGCCGGGAGCGGCGGCAACAGCATCGCAGCGGCCAGGAGCAGCGCCGCAGGAAGCGCGCGGCGGGGGACGGTCAACTTTTTCCCTCGACACGGACGCCGAAAGCCCCGTCCGCGACCTGGACCTGCAGCCGGGCCCCCTCGGAGACCTCGGCGGCCGAACGCACCGCCCGGCCGCTTTCTGCGAGGGTGACGATCGCGTATCCGCGGGTCAGGACGGCCCGGGGATCGAGGGCGAGCAGCTTCCCCCCCAACAGCGAGAGTGCTGCCGAGCGCTCGGCCTCGCGCGCGAGCACCGGCCGAACCATTCGTTCCCGGAGCGCTTCGAGGTCGCCCCGTCGGCGCGCCAGCCAGGCCTCGGGCGAGCGGGCCCGCACAGCGGCCTCGAGGCGCGTGCACCGTTCCCGCCCTTCCCGCAGAATCGACCGCAATCGCTCGACCATGGTGTTGGTCGCCTCAGCGACCGCGAACCGGCGTCCCTGGAGCAACGGACGCGGGTCCTGGAGGGCACTGGCGGCCGCCTTCAGATCGCGCCGCGCCCCATCGATGCGCCAGGCTTCGGCGCGCCGGACCCGCCGCAACAACCCGTCGATCCGCTCCGCCGACTCGGCCCGATCGGGGACCGCCATCTGCGCGGCGGCGGTCGGCGTCGGGGCCCGGTGGTCGGCCGCGAGGTCGGCGAGCGTAAAATCGGTCTCGTGTCCGACCGCGCTGATCGTCGGAACCGGGCATGCGGCCAGCGCCCGGACGACAGGCTCCTCGTTGAACGCCCACAAGTCCTCGATCGATCCGCCTCCACGCCCGACGATGATCAGCTCGGCCGGACTGTTTTCGTGGAGCGTCCGGATGGCCGCGGCGATATCGAGCGCCGCCCCCTCCCCCTGGACCTGAGCGGGCGCCAGCGTGATATGCACGGCAGGCCAGCGTTTCCGGGCGATGCGAATCATGTCGCGAAGGACCGCGCCCTGGCGGGAGGTCACGATGCCGATATGTGCCGGATATAGGGGAAGTGGCCGCTTGCGGGCCGGGTCGAACAGGCCTTCGGCGGCCAGGCGGCTTTTGAGCTTTTCGAGCTCGAGCAACAGGGCGCCGCGGCCGCGCACCTCGGCGGACTGGGCGTAGATCTGATAGTCGCCCTTCTTCTCGAACACGGCGACGTGGCCGGTGACCAGGACGGTCTGGCCGTCGCGGATCTCGCCCGTGATGTAGCGGTCGCGCCCCTTGAACAGGACGACGCGGATCGTCGCCTCGTCGTCCTTCAGGGAAAAGTAGCGGTGCCCCGACGGGTAGAGCTTGTAGTTCGAGACTTCGCCCTCGACCTGGACATGGCGAAAGTTCCCCTCGAGGCACCGCTTGATCCGTGCCGTCAACTGGCCTACGGAGAGAACTCCGGCGCTGTCGGTCTCGAACAGCGTCGGGCTCAAGGACCGGCCACCGGCGGGCTCAGCGGTTCAGGATGCCTTCTTGTCGATGAAGCGCGACTTGAAGATCCCCCAACCCTTGAGCAGCTCGACGGCGCGGTCGAGCTGGACATCCTTCGCGCCATCCTTCCCCGGCTCTTCGAGCATCGGAGCTTCCTTGCGCCCCCCGTTGCCTTTTTTGCCGTCGTCGCCCTTTTTATCGGGAGGCGGCATCACGACCGGCTTCGGGGACTCGGTACCCTCTTCGCTGTCGCCCTTGAGATGGCGATCGATGTCCTTTTCCCGCATCAACCCGTGCCCATCGACCGGCTCGCGGCCGTCCGTGACGACGATGTCGGGCTCGATCCCCTTGGCCTGGATGGAGCGGCCGTTGGGCGTGTAGTAACGCGCGGTCGTCAGGCGGAGCGCGGAGCCGTCGTCCAGCGGCAGGATGGTCTGGACGGACGCCTTGCCGAACGTGCGCGTCCCGAGGATGATGGCGCGCCCGTGGTCCTGGAGGCACCCGGCGACGATCTCGGAGGCGGAGGCGGAGCCGGCGTTGACCAGGACGACAATCGGGAACCCGTTGTAGGTCCCTTCCTTGTGCGCGACGTACTTCACCTTCTGGTTCTCGATGCGGCCGTCGGTGTAGACGATCAGCCCCGATTCGATGAACTTGTCGGAGACCTTGACTGCCTGGTCGAGCAACCCCCCGGGGTTGTTGCGGAGGTCGAGAACGAGACCTTTCAGGCCCTCTTTCGTCTTGAGCTGCTCCTGAAGCGCTTTATCGAGCTCGGAGTCGGTGTCGGCCTGGAACTGGTTGATCTTGACGTAGCCGATGCCGTCGCCCAGGCCCTTGGCCTTGACGCTCTTGATCTTGATGATCGCCCGGGTAATCGTGTAAGCCTTGGGCTCGGTGAACCCCTCGCGGGCGATCCAGATGGTCACCTTGGTGTCGGGCTCTCCCCGCATCCGCTTGACCGCGTCGTTGATCGTCATTTCCCGGGTGTTTTCGTTCTCGATCTTGACGATGATATCGCCGGCCTTGAGACCTGCGCGCGCCGCGGGGGTGTCCTCGATCGGGGCGATGACCGTCAGCATTCCGTCCTTGACGCCGATCTCGATGCCGAGCCCCCCGAACGCACCGCGCGTCTCGACCTCGACCTGCTTGAGCATGTCGGGCGTGAGATAGGAGCTGTGCGGATCGAGCGTCTGGACCATCCCCTTGATTGCGCCTTGAATCAGGTTGTCGGTGCTCGGCTCTTCGACGTAACTGTTCTGGATGACCGACAGGACATCGCCGAAAACCTTGAGCTTGTTGTATGCAACGGTTGCTTGTGCCGAATGGCGCGACGTGGTCAGGTCGCCGGAGACGAATCCCACCACGAACACGCCCAGCAGCAGCACCGGGGCCAGCCATTTCCTGCCCTTCATTCGAGACTCCTATAGGTTGGTTATCACGGACATCGGATCGATGGCTGTGCCGCCGGCCCTTAGTTCCAAGTATAGCACCGATTTCCCGGACGAGTCCGCGGGGAGGCGCCCGATCTCCTCCCCCGCAGAGATCGCCTGCCCCTGCTTGACCCCGAAGGAACCGGCCTTCCCGTAGACCGAAAAAAGGCCGCTCCCGTGCTGCAGGATGAGCACCTTGCCGAAACCGGCAACCGTGCCGATGAAGACGACCTCGCCCTTCCCGACCGCCTTGATCGCCGCCCCGGACTTGGCCTCGATCTCGACCCCGCGGTTTTCGACGTCGACATCGAAGACCGCATCATGCTGGCGTCCGAAACGGCCGACGACCTTGCCCGCCAGGGGAGCGCTCATGCCGCCCGTAATCCCGGCGAACCGCTTCGGTGCGGCGGTGCGCTTTCGTCCTCCGCCTGCCGGCTTTTCGGGCTCCCGGGACTCTTTCTCCCGAGCGGCCCGTTCCCGGTTCCGGGCTTCCCGTTCGATCCGCGAAACCAGGGAATCCATCCGGGCGATCCGGGCGCGCAGGTCCGCAAGCTCTGCCTTTTTCTTTTTGTTCTGGTCTTCGAGATGCGACAGCGCGACCCGCTCCGCCTCCTGGCGGGTCTGGAGCGTCTCGCCCACCCGTTTTTCCTTCGCCATCTGCCTTTCGGATAGCGCGATCTTCTGCTCGATTCCCGAAAGTTGCTCTTCCTTCCGGTCCCGGTCGGCCGTCACGGTCTCCAGATGCCGCCTGCCCTGCGACAGCAGGCGCACCGCGAAATCGCGCCGAAGCTCCTGCGTGGGGGAGCCGTCAAGAGAGGGATACGAAGGGTCGCGCGCCGTCAGGAAGGCTGCGTGCACGCCATCGTTCAACCTGCGCCGTGACTTTTCCTGGCGCGATTCCAGCGCCTGGACCTCGGCCTCGGTCCGGTCCATGTCGGCCGAGAGCGCGGACAGCTTCCGGTCGATCTCGACGATGAACCGCTGCTGCCGTTCGAGCCGGGTCTTCAGGTCGCCGACCCGCGCCCGGGTCTTCTTTTCCTTCCGGAGCGTTTCGGTCAGTTCGGCGGCCGTCTTTTCGGCCTTCCGGCGCATCTCGACCAGGCGGGCCCGCTCGCGGCGGAGATCTCCCAACGAATCCGCCGCCAGGGAGGGACCCGCGGACAGCAGCAAGGAAAAAGCCGCGCAAGCCGCCAGGCATGCGCGCTTCCAGCGGACCGGCATCATCGATTGGGTTTGCGAGGGCTGGAGGCCCGCCATCCGTAAAGCGACGCAGCGAAGATCAGGACCGGAACCGAGACGGCAAAGACCAGGATCGTCGGAAAGGCGCCGGGGTTCGCCAGCGCATCGACCGGTCCTACGACGGACGCCAGCGACGGGAATCGGTTGCCCGCGTAAACCAGCAGCGCGGCGGAGGCTCCAATGGCCGGCAGGACAAGCAACGCGGCAATGATGGCGCTGCCTCCCCCGCGCGCCAGCATGATGCTGCGGGACGAGATCCCGCGATCCTCGAGAAACGCGAAGTCGGGTCTGAGTGCGCAGGCGCGCACCGATTCCTGCAAGGCGCAGACGGCGAAGAAGACGACGGCGAGAAGCGCGAAGAAACCCCAGAGCGAAAGGTTGATCCATTCGCGCACCTTGAGCAGGCGGGGAAGCGACTGGGCGCCGGTATAGACCTTCTCGACCTGTGGGAGCGGCCGGAGCGCGTTCTCGACCGAGGCGATGTCGCCCACGGTCAGGCGCTCGGGCTGAAGACGGATGGTCAGGTAACCGGGAACGGGATAACTCCCGTCGGTCCGCAACGATTCGAGCCCCGGATAGTCGACCAGGAACTCTTTCCAGGCCGCCTCCGGATCCTTGTAGGTGACGGCTCGGACACCGGGCAGCTTTTCGGCCTTCGAGGCGATGCCGGCTCCCTCGGCGGCGGAGACATTCGTGCGGAAAACGGCATTGACCACCCACTGCTCGGAGAGGAACCGGTTGACGCCTCCCGATGCAAGCAGGGTCAGGAGAAAGCCGGCCAGAATGAAGAACATGGCAAACCGGTTGACCCATTCCCGGGCAAGGGTCTTCCGTGCCATCTTCCAGTCGACCCGGAGCAACGAGAGGAAGGTCACCTGGAGGCCTCCCCGGCGCCGGAAACAAGCTGCGTCAAGACGAATGGGCCGGAGCGAACGCCCTCCGCCACTGGTTTCATCGGAAACCCGGGAGGCAGCTCCCGCTCGGCAAACACGACGATCCGGCCTTCTCGGGCCAGCGCCCGGAACAAGGCGATCAGCATTTCCATCCACTCCTTCCCGGCCCGGGCCAGCGGGGTGTCGAGCAACAGCACCTTGGGCCCCCGGAATAATTCGACTGCGATCGCGGCACGGACCTGTTCGGATTGCGACAGCGAAGCGAAGCGGAAGTCCGCGCCCCCTTGCAAACCCACGAGCGAGAGCAGCGCCACTTCGCGCGCCTTGCGTTCGGGCTCCGGAACATCGTCGGCCGCCAGCGCGCTCAGGCGGAACAGGTCACCCACCGTGTGGGCGCCGGCATCGAGACGCTCGGCCACGAGACCCGCCGTGCGGTGATGGTGAGCCACCGCATCGGGAGTCCCCCGATAGAGCGAGGTGCCGCCGGACAGGACGTCGCCCGCCGCCGGTCGGCAATCTCCGTGCAGCACTCCGAGCAACCGGCTTTTACCCGACGCGGGCGGGCCCGTCAGGGCCCAGACCTCGCCTTCGCGGAAGGCGGCGTCGAATCCGTCGAACAACGTCCCGGCACGGCCGATGATGCCGATTCGAAAGGACTCAAGCATCGGAGGAAGGCTCCTCTTCGGGGAGGGGAATCGCCCCCGACAGCAGCTTGCGGATCTCCTCGAGATGTTGCGCCTTCATCCGGTCCTTCAACCGATCCTGCCAGCCGGGGACGTCGATGATGTCGGCGTAGGAATTGCGCACGCTGTCGAGGATCACGCCGCCGATGAACGTGTGCGTCACGATGTTGGGGCTGGTGCGCCCGCCGTCCTCGGTCTGGATGTGATAGGTGCGCCCGTTGTGCTTGATGTTGTGGTTGAACCCGGAAAGCATCCGGACCGGCATGCGACTACCCCCTTTTCCCGGCTGCCCCGGCAAGCGCCGCCGTCAGCTTGCGGACGGCGTCCATTCCGTCGGATGCGTATAGCGTCGCGCCGATACGGGAAGCGAACTCTTCGGTCACGACCGCGCCGCCGATGATGGTGACGGTCTGGATTCCTTCTGCGGTGAGGCGCGCGATGACATGCTTCATCTCGGTCATCGTGGTCGTCATCAGCGCCGACAGCCCCACGACGTCGGCGCGCTGGCGCTTCGCCTCCGCGATGATCCGGGCGGAGGGCACGTTCTTCCCCAGGTCGATCACGTCGAACCCGTGATTCTCGAGCAGCGTCGCCACGATGTTCTTCCCGATGTCGTGGACGTCGCCCTCGACGGTGGCCAGGAGGATGCGGCCCTTCGATTCGGCCCGGCTGCCGCCCATCGCGGCCTTGACGAGCGTGAAACCGGATTTCATCGCCTCGGCAGACGCCATGACCTGGGGGAGGAAGACGATGTTGCGCTCGAAGCGGCGCCCGACCTCCTCCATGCCCGGCAGAAGCCCTTTCGCACTGATCTCGAGCGGAGGCATGCCGGAGGACAGCAGCCGCTCGACGGCCGCGACGACCGCCTTCGCGTCGCCCCGGATGACGGCGGAGGACACCGCCCGGAGCGGGTCGTCCTCGACCGCGACCGCCAGGACCGTTTCGGGACCGCTGCCCGTCCCGGCGAACCGTTCGACGTAGCGATCGGCGGAACCGGGCTCCCCGGCCAGGAGCCGGGCGGCGACGGCCGCGTCGGCCATTCCGGCGTCGTGAGGATTGATGATGGCAGCCGACAGCCCACGCGCCATGGCCAGCCCCAGGAACGCCCGGTTGACCAGCGCCCGGTTGGGGAGCCCGAACGAGACATTGCTCAGCCCCAGCATGGTCGGCAGCGCAAGCTTCTCGCGCACCGCCTGCACCGTGTCGAGCGTGACCCGCGCCGCATCGGCCGAGGCGCTGACCGTCGTCGTCAGGCCGTCGACGAGCAGCATCTCCTTTTTTACGCCGGCTTTGAGAGCCGCACGGACGATCCGGCGCGTGATCGCAAGCCGGCCCGCCGCCGTATCGGGTATCCCGTGCTCGTCGAACGGCAGGCACACCAGGGCGGCGCCGTATTTCGCCGCGAGCGGCAGCACGGCGGCCAGCTTCTTCTTTTCGCCGGTGACGCTGTTGAGCACGGGCAGGCCGTCGGCGCTTTCGAGCCCCGTCCGAAGGGCCTCGACGTCGGAGGCATCGATCATGACCGGAAGATCGGCCGCCACGTTGGCCGCAAAGACGGCTTGCCGCATCAGCGCCGGCTCGTCGACGCCCGGAGTCCCGACGTTGACGTCGAGGATGTCGGCGCCCTTCTCGGCCTGCTCGCGCGCTTCGCGTGTGACGGAGGACAGTTCCCCGCGACGCAGCTCCTCGGCGAACGCTTTCTTGCCGGTGGGATTGATGCGCTCCCCGACGACGATGAATGCGCCTCCGCCCACCGTCGTCACCCGTCCGCGCGACGCGACCCGCAATCCCGGCTCGGGGATGATGGGGCGGGATGTTCTGGGAACAACACGCCCTTGGACGATCCCGATCTCGCGTGCGGCAGCCCGGATGTGGTCGGGCGTCGTGCCGCAACAGCCGCCGACGATCGACACACCCATGGCCTTGAACCGTGCGGCGTAGTCGCCGAACTCGTCGGGCCCCATCGGGAAGACGGTCGTGTCGCCGGACAGCGTCGGCATGCCGGCGTTGGGCTGAACGATCACGGGAACGCTCGAGACGGCGTAGAGGCGCTCGATCAGGGGGAACATGGCATCGGGACCCAGAGAGCAGTTCATCCCTACGGCATCGGCCCCCATGGCGGACGCCGTGACGCCGAAGGCCTCGGGAGTCGTGCCCAGGAGCGTCGCGCCGCTCCCCTCGAACGTCATCATCGTGACGACAGGCAGCGCGCATACCTCTCGCGCCGCCACCAGCACGGCCTTGAGCTCCCGCAGGTCCATCATCGTCTCGGCGATCAGCAGATCGGCCCCCGCGCCCGCCAATGCCCGGATCTGCTCGGAAAATATATCGACGGCTTCGCGGAAATCGAGCGGTCCCAGCGGCGCGACGAACTTGCCCGTCGGGCCGATCGATCCCGCAACCAATCTCCCCGGTCCCGCCGCTTTTCTGGCCGCACCGACCGCAGCGGCGTTGATCTGCGCGACCTGAGCCTCGAGACCGTACTCTGCCAGCTTGACCCGATTGGCTCCGAAGCTGTTGGTCGTGACGGCCATCGATCCTGCCGCGACGTAGGCGGCGTGGATCTCGGTCAGCGACTCGGGATTGGAGAGGCACAGTTCCTCGGGAACGGCGCCGCGGGGAAGGAGGCCGCGAGCCTGCAGCATGGTTCCCATCGCTCCGTCCCAGAGCGTCAGGGAATCGGCGATCATTTTCCGGAACTTTTCGGTCCCCGTCGAAGCCTTCGTCACAGCGTGATCCTTTCGACCGATGCCATCTTTTCTCCGAAGAATCGTTCGCCGACCAGCGTGAAACGGTCGGGGTCGTCCGTCACGAGGAAGCGGATGTCACCCGCGGAGTCGCCCCGCCGCTTGATGTCGCCTTCGGAAAGCAGGATGTCGACGACATGCGCCGCCTCCTCGCCGGAATCGATCAGGGTGACCGAGTCGCCCAGGAATTCGCGGATGGGGTCCTTGAGCACCGGGTAGTGCGTGCACCCGAGGATCAGCGAATCGGGCGGCTCCTGCCGGAAGGGCTCGAGGTATTCCGCGACCACCGCCCGCGTGATGGCGTTGGCGGTGACGCCTTCCTCGACCAGCGCCACGAAGAGCGGGCAGGCGAGGGATCGGACCTCCGCGCCCGCGATGGCGACGCGCAACGCCTCATCGTAGGCGCCGGACCGGATGGTCCCGGCCGTGCCGATCACCCCGATCGAGGTGCGAAGCGGCAATGCCGCGGCGCGACGCACGCACGGGTCTACCATGCCGACCACGGGAATCTTGTAGATTTTCCGAAGCACGGGCAGCGACAGCGAAGATGCGGTGTTGCAGGCAACGACGAGCATCTTGATATCGTGCCGCACGATGAGGTGATTCGCGATCTCGATCGCGTATCGCGTGACGGTTTCACGGGATTTCGTGCCGTACGGAACGCGGGCGGTATCGCCGATATAGACGAACCTTTCCTGCGGAAGCGTCCGGACCAGCTCCCGGAGGACGGTCAGCCCCCCGACGCCGGAATCGAATACACCGATCGGGCGATCCACGCATGCTCCTTCAAATCTTTGATTTTTCTAACTTAGGACGCTATCGTATGGTTGTCAACAAAACGGCGCCCAACGGCCCAGGGAAGGGACAAAACGCCATGAACGCCTTTATCGAGTCGCTCTCAACTCCCAACCTCATCGCGATGGCGAAACATCCGATGGCGTTGACGGCCGTCGGGGTCATGGTCGTGCTCTCCATCCTGTTCCGCTGGAAGATGATCCTGCTCCTGCTCTTCGGGATCGGCGCCTTCATGGCCGTGATCCGCTACACGAACATGAACGAGTCGGCCGGGCCGCTCGGGAACGACCTGGCCATCTTCGGCGGGGGAACCGCCGTGGTCGCCGTCATCGTCATCTACTTTCTCTTCATCAAGGGGGACTGACCTCCCCCGTGCGAGTAGGATTCACGACAACCATTCCCGTCGAGCTGCTCTTCGCGGGCGGACACACGCCGGTCGACCTCAACAACATCTTCATCGCCTCCGACTCGCCCGGCGACTTCATCCGGATGGCCGAAAGCGACGGATTCCCCCGGAACTGCTGCGGCTGGATCAAGGGGATCTACGGCGTCGTGCGCGCCCATGGATTCCGCGACATCGTGGCCGTCACGCAAGGCGATTGCAGCTACACGCAGGCGCTGATGGAAGTTTTGATGCACCGCGGCGTCAACGTGACCCCCTTCGCGTTCCCGTTCGATCGCGACCCCGTCCTTCTCACGAACGAGCTCGAAAAGATGGCGTCCCGCTTCGGGGCAACGCCGGCCGACGGCGAGCGATGGAAAAAGACGCTGGACGCCGTCCGCGCTCCCGTGCACGAAATCGACCGCCTGACCTGGGAAAGCGGCCAGGTCACAGGCGAGGAGAACCACTTGTGGCTCGTCGGCTGTTCCGATTTCGAGGGGGACCCGTCGAGTTACGCGGCCCGCGCCCGGGAATTCCTCGCCGGGGCCTCCACAAGACCCGCGCGCACCGGCGGGCCGCGCATCGGCTTCGTCGGCGTTCCCCCGATCGTCTCCGGATTGCACGGAGCGTTCGAGGCGGCCGGGGCCCGGGTCGTCTTCAACGAGGTATCCCGGCAGTTCGCGATGCCGGGACCGTCGGCCACCCTGCTGGAGCAGTACCTTCGCTACACCTACCCCTATTCCATCTTTGACCGCCTCGAAGACATCAAAAACGAGGTGAAGCGCCGCGGGATAGACGGGGTCGTCCACTATGTCCAGTCGTTCTGCTTCCGGCAGATCGAGGATATCCTGCTCCGCGAAAAGATCGGCCTGCCGGTGCTGACGCTCGAAGGCGAAAACCCTGGACCCGTCGATGAACGAACCCGCATCCGGATCGAGGCGTTCGTCGAGATGCTGACCGCATGAACCGGCCGCCGTACACTGCCGAATGCCGCCGATCCTTCGCTCCGGGGAGGGGGGGGCCGTTCACTCCGTCATCAGCCGCAACAGTTCTATCCACCGGCACTGCGTTCAGCCCCCCCCGTCCCCTGCGCTACGGAAGCGGGCATCCGGCGTAATCGCCCGGCGCACGAATGATTTGAACCTTCCAAAAAAGACACCGCCCCCCGGGCACTGGTCCCGGGGGGCGGTGTCTTTCGGTCAGGCGGCCCGGATTACCAGTTGCCGGTCATCAGGTAGTCGTGAATGGCCGCGGCAGCCTTGCGGCCCGCGCCCATCGCGAGGATGACGGTCGCGGCGCCGATGACGATGTCGCCGCCGGCGAAGACGCCCTTCTTGCTGGTCTTTCCGGTTTCCTGGTCGGCGAGGATGTTCCCCCACTTGTTGGTGTCGAGCCCGGGCGTTGTGGCCGGGACCAGCGGGTTGGCGCCGTTGCCGATCGACATGATGACGACGTCGACCGGGAGCTTGTACTCGGAGTCCTTGACCGGAACCGGCCGCCGGCGCCCCGAGGCGTCAGGCTCGCCCAGCTCCATCACCTGGCACTCGACCTCGGTGACCCACCCGTCCTCGTTGCCGATGAACTGGAGCGGATTGTTGAGAAGCCGGAAATCGATCCCCTCTTCTTCAGCGTGGTGGATTTCCTCGATGCGGGCCGGCATTTCTTTCTTGGAGCGCCGGTAGATGAGGTAGACGTTCTCGGCGCCCATGCGTTTGGCAGTGCGCGCCGAATCCATGGCGACGTTGCCGCCGCCGACGACCGCGACGTTCTTGACCTTGGAAAGGGGCGTATCGGAAGTGGGGAAGTCGTACGCCTTCATCAGGTTCGCGCGGGTGAGGTACTCGTTGGCGGAATAGACGCCGATGAGGTTCTCGCCCGGGATGTTCATGAAGTAGGGCAGCCCGGCGCCGGTACCGACAAACACCGCGTCGAACCCTTCTTCTTCCAAAAGCTCGTCGATGGTGATCGTCTTGCCGATGACCACGTCGCACTCGAGCTTGGCGCCGCACTTCTGGATGTACTCGACTTCGGCCTGGACGATGTCTTTCGGAAGGCGGAACTCGGGAATGCCGTACATGAGCACGCCGCCCGCCTTGTGGAGCGCCTCGAAGATCGTGACGTCGTGGCCGAAGGCGACCAGATCGCCCGCGACGGTTAGACCGGCGGGACCGCCGCCGACGATGGCGACCTTCTTGCCGGTGGAAGCGCCGGGCTTGGGGATCTCGACATTGCCGGTGACCCGCTCGAAATCGGCGACAAAGCGCTCGAGGCGGCCGATGGCCACCGGGTCGCCTTTCTTGCCGAGCACGCAGGGCGCCTCGCACTGCTCTTCCTGCGGGCAAACTCGGCCGCACACTGCGGGAAGCGCATTGGTTTCCTTGATCTTCCTTGCGGCCTCGGCAAACTTTCCCTTGGCGACCAGATCGATGAACTCGGGGATCTTGACGCTGACGGGGCAACCCTTCACGCATGCCGGGTTCTTGCACTGAATGCAGCGCTGCGCCTCGAGAACGGCCAGATCGGCTGTGAAACCGTAGGGGACTTCGTTGAAATTCTTGACCCGGACCGAGGCCGGCTGCTCGGGCATCGGCTGCCGGGGGATGCTGAACGGTTTCGGGCGCGGTTTGGGGGTGATTTCGGCCATTAGTTGGACCCTCCCATGCACTTGCCATCCTTGTGTTCGAATTTCTCCATCGCGACCTTCTCTTCGCGGAGATAGGCCCGATTTCGCATCGTGAGTTCCTTGAAGTCGACCAGATGCCCGTCGAACTCGGGGCCGTCGACGCAGACGAACTTGGTTTCGCCCCCGACCGTGACGCGGCAGGCGCCGCACATGCCGGTCGCGTCGACCATGATCGGGTTGAGGCTGACCATCGTCTTGATGTTATGGGGGCGTGTCACTTCGGAGACGGCGCGCATCATCGGCACGGGGCCGATGGCGATAACCAGGTCGATCTTGGTCTTGGCGTCGATCATTTCCTGCAGGGCGGTGGTGACGAAGCCCTTTTTGGCGTAGGAACCGTCGTCGGTCGTGACGATGAGTTCGTCGGAGATCGCCTTCATCTCGTCCTCGAGGATGATGAGGTCCTTGTTGCGGGCGCCGACGATGGAGACCAGCTTGTTGCCGGCGTTCTTGATCGAGGTGGCGATGGGAAGCAGCGGCGCGGTGCCGATGCCGCCGCAGACGCAAACCACGGTGCCGAAGTTCTCGACGTGGGTCGCGAGACCCAGCGGCCCGACGACGTCCTGAAGCGCTTCCCCCGCCTTCATCTGCGAAAGCTCGGCGGTGGACTTTCCCACGACCTGGAAGATGATGGTGACGGTGCCTTCGACGGGATCGGAGTTGACGATGGTGAGCGGAATGCGCTCGCCCTGCTCGCCCTTGCGAAGGACGAGGAACTGGCCTGCCTTGCGCTTCTTCGCGACGCGGGGAGCCTGGATCTTCTGGAAGAAGACGTTCTTGGCGATCTCTCTGCTTTCTACGATTGGAAACACGGGTTACCCTCCATGCCCGCCGGGGACCGGCTAGGCTGCCGAAATTTCAAACACATTTTGGCTGGCGCCAACGGACGAAATGAAACCTTTATATGATATCCGCTTGCAGGGAGAATCTCAAGATGAAAAAGCGTTACGGATGTCTTTCCAGAGTGCGTCGATCCCGTCCTTCGTCTCGGCCGAACATACGGCTGCGGGTCCCCCCGCATCGAGCCAGCCCGTCCCGGAAAAACGCGCAAGAGCTCCCGGTAATTCGCTCCGCTTCAGCTTGTCTGCCTTGGTCGCGATCCAGCGGTATGATACGCCGGCGGCGGATAGGTATTCGGCCAGCATCCGCTCCTCTTCCTCGGGACCGCGCCGGAGGTCGACAAGCAGGTACACCTTCCGGAGCCATCGGGAAGACGAAAAGTAGCTTTCGAGCAGCGTCTTCCATGAATCCCGCTCGTCTTTCGACACCTTGGCGAACCCATAGCCGGGAAGGTCGGCGAAGGCATAACGGCCTTCGATTTCGAAGAACACGATCCCGCGGGTCCGGCCCGGTGTGCGACTCGTGCGCGCAAGGTGTTTTTGGCCGGTCAGCGCGTTGAGGAGCGACGACTTGCCGACGTTGGATCTCCCGGCGAATGCGACCTGGGGAAGGACGACCTTGGGCCACGCCTCTCCGGTGGAATCGAAGATGAGGAAGCGCGGGGGGGGTCCCGGATGCCTGGCCAACCCTCGCGCCCCGCTCAGCCCTGACCGTCGTTTTCGAGCGTCTCGAGCGAACCGAAGAATTCGTCGAAGGTCTGGCCGGAGTCCCGGTTGTACTCGAGCACCGAAGTCCTGAAGACCAGACGGCCCTCGGAAAGCCGCTTTTCGCCGTAGAAGGCGAACTGCCCGAGCTCCTTCATGAACTGGTCGACGAGGTACTGACCCTGCTCGCGGTTCTTTCCGGGGAAGAGCGCCAGGAAAGTCGCGCCGAAGCACCGGGCGGGGACCACGCCCATGACCTCCTGCCCCTTGAGCAGCTCCGCCGTCTTCTGGAGGACGAAATCTCCGCGCTGATATCCGTTGAGCTCGTTGTATTCCTTGAAGTTGGCAAGGTAAAGGAGACCGGCGGCAAAGGGCGCATGGTCCCGAACGGCGGACGCGATGAATTCGTCCGCCAGCCCCTTGACGTGTCGAATGTGGAACAGCCCGGTCAGCCGATCGCGATTTTCCATCTCTTGCGCGGCCTTCCGGATGCTTTGGACCTGAATCGTGTTTTCGATGAGGGAAGCCATCTTGTAGGCGAAGTCTTCGATCGCCTGAACGTCTTCGCCCGTCAACGGGCGGCGGCTCATCTTGTTATCGACCCCCAGGACCCCGATGACCCTGTCCTTGGACGCGAGCGGGAACACCGCGAAGGCCTTCGACCGGAGGGAGCGGATCTGGGAATGCGGGGGGACAAGTCGAAGGTCGGCGGGCAGCGATGTCGCGCCGTCGAAATGGAGGGTCTGTTTGGTCATGAATACGCGGGCCATCGCCCCCCCCTGGGCCGACAGGGGCACGGCGATCTTCTCTTCGGATTCGAACACGTTGCCGACCGAGGCACGGCAACGCAGCAACTTGCCTTCTTCATCGGGCATCATGAGCAGGATGCGGTCGACGTCGAACCGTTCCTGGGCGACGCCCAGCACCAGCGGCAAGTGAGATTCGAGGAAGCCGGAGTACTGCATCGCAATGCTGAGATCGTAAAGCCGCGTGAGACTGTTGCCTGCTTTCTCGAGTTTCTTTCGTGACGCCATGAGCTCCTGGTTCATCATTTCGAGTCGGAGGTTGGATTCTTCCTGTTCTTTGTAGTAGGGGCGGATGATGATGCGCATGGCGAACCAGGTAAACGCCATGACGAGCACGGCCATCGCCACACAAGTGATCATGATCATGCGCTTGATCCGGTCGAGTTCGGAAAAGGCGGTTGAGATCGGTTGGTCTACGGCGACCAACCACCCTTTTTCCTTGATGACGCGGAACGCGATGATCTTGTTGTCGCCCAGGAAGGTGTAGGTTCCGAACCCGCCGTCGAACTTTTCGAGCAACTCCTGGAGCTTGGCCTTGTGGACCAGATTCTTTTCGCCGAGCTGCTGGATCGGCTGTTCGGCCACGTTGAGATTGACGTAGGTATCGCCGATGTAGGTCTGCGCCTCGACCATGTTCCGGAATTTCGGATCCATGTGCGCGATCAGAAAGCCGTTGCGATCCATTACCCAGGCGGCGCCGAACTTGTCGACCTTCATCGAGGTCAATGCGTCGACCAGCTTGCCGTTGTCCTCGGATCCCTCGGACTTGAAGGAGCTCATCTCGCGGGCCAGGTCGCGTGCGGTTTTCTGTGCGTCGACCTTGATGGCGTCTTCGCTGATTTTATAGACCATGACGCCGCCGAGGCTGATTGTGACCAGCGCCAGGAACATCGAGGCCAGGATGAGTTTGAAACCGAGGGAACCGTAGATTTTTTTCACCGCGTGCTTATCCTCCCGCGGGTATGGGTGTTGGTAGCTGTTCCGTATTTTTGTCTTGCGGCGGATGGCACAGGTTGCAGCCGCCCTTGAGCATGAGTTTTGGCTCGTCCGAAGCATGCGGGATGTGGCAGGAACTGCAAGCCAGGTTCCCTTCCTTGTCGAGCTTGACGGGGCGGTCGGACTTGGGGGGAACGCCCCACGGGTGGGTGTGGGTCATCTTGGTCACGTTCTGGTGGCACGACAGGCAAAGATCGTTGGCAGGAAGTTTGAGGAACCCGTCATTGCGCAACGAGGAGTGCGCATCGTGGCAACCGGTGCAATTCCCGTCGTTGACCGGCTTATGGACGACCTTGCGGAGCGAAACCGACTTGAGACTCTCGTGGCACATCAGGCACAAGTCACCGACATAACGGCGAAGCGTGAACTTCTCGTTGGAGGAATGCGGACTGTGACAGATCACGCAAAGGCCCGCCGACATTGGTCCGTGCAGGAACGTCTTGACCAGTTCCTTGCGCTTGTCCTCGTGGCATTTGAAACAGAGATCTTGTCCGGAAGCCATCGGTTCGTACCGATGGGGGCGGCTCGAGAAGTTGTGGCAGGGCGCGCACCCCCCGACGGGGATGGGGCCATGCACGAACTTCTGGCTGGTCAGTTCCTTGTGGCAACCGAGGCAGAATTGCGTGGCCGTCGCGAATCCCTGGGCCCCCGACTCGGGCGGGTTCAGGTCGTGGCATTTCTTGCACGGTGCCTCGTTCTTTTCGGTATGGAAATAGTAGAGAGGAAAAGGCGACTCGATCCCCGCTCCGACCTTGGGCTCCCGGAAAATGACAATTCCCTGGTTGACCTTGCCACCGTACTCGTCGACCACCTGAACCTCGATATAGTTCGATCCGAGCGAAAGCGGAGTTCGGATGTAGAACAGGTCGCGCATCGAGGTGATGTTCTGCTTGGAACCGCCATTGAGCGTCAACGACAGCTTGCTGCCCGGCTTGGAGGTGCCGACGATGTACACAGACTCCTGGTAGGTCTTGGTGAAGTTGGACGGGAGGAATACCTGGAGCGGAAGCTCTTTCATCAGCTTCTCGATGCCGGTCTCTCCCTTGATGACCCGGCTGATGACGTCTTCGAGCGTCTTCAGGTCTTCGGGGGAAGCGCCCGTCGACATGTAGCGGATGAAGCCTTCCTTGTCGATGACGATGTGCGCTGGAATGGACTGGATGTCGAACGGCCGGGAGGCCGCCAGCTTATCGTCGATGATGAACGGGTATTTGATGATGGAACTGTAGCCGCGGTAGAAGCGCTTGACGCGCGTTAGGCCGTAGACGTCGAGATTGACGCCCACGATCTGCAGGTCGGCCGGCTTGAATTTCTTCTGGATCCGGGCCACATCCTCGAGCGAGGAAACGCACGTCGAGCAATAGATCGACCCGAACTTGAGGAGGACGACCTTCTTGCCGATATAGGCGCCAAGATCAACCCGGGCGCCATCGAGCCCCTCGCCCTTGATGGCGACCGCCTTGTCGCCAAGGTTGGCCGCCAGGACCTGTCCCGGCAGAAAGAAAAGCGCGACGCCGAGAAGGGCCGCGAACGCAAGGGCCCGCATTACGTCCTCACTTCTTGGTGACAGACAAGATCGCTTTTTCGAGCTCTTCTTCCTTGATTCGGCCGGACCGGGCCATGGAAACGACTCCCGAGCGGTCGATGATGTAAATGGTCGGCGTGCCGCCGACGCCGTATGGATCGGCGACCTTGAACATCTCTTTCGCGTCGAGCTCGTCGATCAGCGTTCGAATCGTGTAGTTTTCCTGCTTGATGAAGCCATCGATGCTGCTCTTAAGCGGTTCGCCGTCGAGCACGACCGAGATCACCTCGAGCCCCCCGGCCTTGTATTTGTCGGCCAGCTTCTGGATGACGGGCATCTCGAAGCGGCACGGTTCGCAGAAGATGGACCAGAAGACGATGACAACCGGCTTCTTGCCCTTGAGTTCCGCAAGATGG
Source organism: Candidatus Deferrimicrobiaceae bacterium (assembly GCA_036504035.1). NCBI lineage: Bacteria > Candidatus Deferrimicrobiota > Candidatus Deferrimicrobia > Candidatus Deferrimicrobiales > Candidatus Deferrimicrobiaceae > Candidatus Deferrimicrobiaceae bacterium. The sequence goes on along the minus strand of DASXVV010000014.1, from coordinate 42,359 downwards.
AAAACTTCTCCCTTGGTGTCCTTGAGCGTGAAATCGGGAGCCGGGGCGCCCACGTCTAGCATTTTGATGCCTTCGATCATCGGAATTCCACCGCCCAGCGGCGTCATGGCCTTTTCTTCAGCGAGACAGACTCCGCCGAAGGAGGCTAGAACTGCTGCCGCCACGACGAGGAGCAACCCGGACTTCGCAGGAAAGCGCATGCCTATTTTCTCCTCCTGACCTTTTGGATGAGGTTGTTTCCGGTGTCGGACACCAGAACATCTTCCCCGAAAACGTCGTTTATAAAGATACTCGTGGGCTTCTTGAATGGAGATTGCCCCTTTCGGAGCTCGCCCAGAAGTTCTCCCGCCCGGTCGAAAAGGATCAGCCGGTCGTTGATGGTATCGGCAATATACACTGTATACCGACGCGGTTCAATCCGAATTCGGGTGGGCCCGCAAACGAGCCCCTCCCCCTTCTGGAACATCGGCCAGGAAGCCACGGACAGGCCATCCAGGTCGTATTTTCGAATCAGGCAGTCGCCTGTCGTCACAAAGAGAAAGCCGAACCCGTCGTCGGAAATGGACAGCGATACCGGCTTGTCGAGGTCGGTTCCCTTCCTTTGCTGGGCGTAACGGCCCCACTCCTCGATGAACGCTCCCGTCGAATCGAATCTCTGGATCCGGTTGTTGCCGGGATCGACGACAAACAGATTCCCTTTACGGTCAAGGGCGATGTCGGACGGCTTGTTGAATTCGCCGCGCCCCGATCCGAGGCGCCCGATTTCGAGGATGTATCTCCCTGTGAGATCGAATTTCTGGATTCGGTTGTTGCCCGTATCGACGACGTACAAAGTGCCTGCCGACTTGTCGATCGCAATGGCCGTGGGGGCGTCGAAGGAGCCCTTCCCGAATCCGCGCCCTCCCCACTCGCGAATGAACCGGCCGCGCCGGTCGAGTACCTGGATACGATTGTTGCCCTGGTCGACGATGTACATGTTTTCGTCGCGATCCGCAACCATGTCGACCGGGTGGTCGAAGGCTTCGCGACCGATCCCGAAGCGCCCCCAGGCGTCCTCGGCGTCGAACGACGGTTCGGAAAAGGCCACTCCGGACAAGACAAGCATCAGCGCCAGAGCTAGCGGCGTTACGATCGATCTCCTCACGAGTCAGCCCTCCTTTCGGACCGTTTGACGGCTCGGCCGTCCGCTTCATTCAAATCTGGATCATACCTTCTCGAGCATGGATTCGACGATCGATATCTTCGCCTTTCCCTTCAAGGGGGCGACGAACGCTTCGACGGCCTTCCGCTTCTTCTGGTCCTGCAGGAAAGCGACGATCTGGTCGCGCACTGCGGCGAGAGGTACGAGCTTCCCGTCCTTGACGAACATGTTCTTGTGTTCGTTGTAAGTATTCTCGATCTCCTTTTCGGAGACTCCCAGGTCCTTGAATATCACCTTTTCCGCCAGAAGCCCCAGAAGCACGGAATTTTCGTAAAGCGTGCGGTCAAGCTCGAGCCAGGGGCCCTTGTCGCCGCCCTGCTGCCGGGCATAGGCAACAAGTGAGCGATCGCCCAATTCCTGGCTGATCGCGCCGGCGAGCGCTTTTTCGTCCCTCAGGAAATCCTTGCCCGCATGCTTGGCTCCCATGGTCGCCTTGGAGATCAGAACCTTGGCGTCGCCATACGTCATCGCCTCGGATCCGACCTGACCCACCGCCGCGTTGTCGGGAACGTCCTCTCCCTTGGCGATCCGGGCGATCAGGGCAGTATCGACCTTTTCGGGAAACGCCTTGCGCGCGGCGGCCGTGATTTCGGTCTGGATCTGGGAAAGCTTGGCCGAAAAAACGGACTGCGACGCCCGTGCGCGGGCATCGGAGGCTTTTAGGCTCTTGTCCTTGGCCATCAGATCCTTGACTGCGGCATCGATTTCGCTTCCGACCTTCTGGCCCTTGGCATCGAGTTCTTTACGGAACAGCCCCTTGACGGCCACCCCCGATTCACCGAAGCGGATCGCATCCTTGAATTCCTGCGTATTGTCGAGGCCGATCGCGCGTGCCTCCCGCGCCAAAAGTCGCGTCTCGATGATCTGCCCGATCAATTTCCTCTTCTGGTCCTTGTCGAGCGTGGAAGCCGGCACGAGCCCTCCGGGGATACCGGTAGCCTCCCTGACCTCCATGACCGTGATGCTCTTGCCGTCGACCGTGGCGACGGTTTCGTTGACGGCGCTCTTGGACGAACAGCCTATGAACAGCATGGATGCGACGGCACCCAGCATCAACCCGTGGATGATTCTTTTCAACGTCTTTCTCCCCTCGTCTTTCGAAATGACGCACCCTTGGCGCCCGAAGGCGCCAAGGGTGCGCGTTGTGCCGTGAATGGCCGTTGTCAGGCTTTCGGCCCCGACGTTATTTCGCCGGAGACTCCGCGGGGGCCGGTTCGGCCGCAGGAGCAGGCGTCGGGGCCGGTTCGGCCGCAGGAGCGGGCGTCGGAGCCGGTTCGACGGCAGGCGCAGGCGCGGGAGCCGGCTCGGCCGCAGGGGCAGCCGGTGCGCCTTCGGGCGCCGGCGACGGTGCCGGCGCAGGGGATTCAGGAGCAGGGGCCGGAGCAGGGGCCGGAGCAGGGGCCGCTGCAGGGGCCGCTGCTGCCGCCTTGGCCGCCGCAGCGGCCTCTTCGGCCTTCTTGCGCGCATCATCGGCTTCCTTGCGCATGTCCTCGAGCTTCTTCTGCTCTTCGGTGATCTTTTTCTTTTCCATCTCGACCTTGAGCTTTTCCTGGTCGATCTCCTGCTGCTGCTGCTGGGTCTTGGCCTTTTCGGCCTCGATCGCCGCCTTCTGGAGCTCCATGTCGGATTTTTGCGACTCGACTTCCTTGACCGCGCTGTCCTTGATTCCCTTGGCTTCGGCCTTGGCCTTGTCGAGCTGCTCCTGGATCTTGCCGGTTTCGCCCTTGAGCGCCTTGAGGCGGGTTTCTTCCTTCAGCGCCTCGTTCTTGAGGTCGGCGATGATCCCCTTCTTTTCGCGCTCTCGTGCCCGGACGACATGCGTCGACATGGAATCGCTGAGATACCGGACGGCCTCGCGGGCAACCTCGATGTCGGTCTTGCCTTCCGTGACGCCGAACACCTTCCCGACCGTAAGCCCGCCGTACGCGCTCACGTTGCCGACCCAGAGGACGCTGCCGGTGGAGGGATCGACCATCGCCATATCCATCGTCACCTGGGAAGCGGCATCTTTTTCCTTGCCTTTCCCATAGAGGAGGAGCTTCCCGTAGAGGATTCCCTGGACGTTCATTTCGTCGCCCAGCTTCTTGAGAACTTCCTTTTCGAGGCTTTCCGTCGAGGTAATCTTGAGCTTCTTCATGGAGTCGCGGACGAACCGGGTATCTTCGACCTCGTCGAAAATGCCCTCGGCTCGCAGGTTGGGAATGAGGAGCGCCTCGATCGAGCGTTCGGCCTCCTTGGTGTCCGAGTAGTTCTCAAACGGGAAAACCGCGACCCGCTTGATCTTCGTGTACTGGTCTTTGGTCCTGGAGGGCAAAGCGTTGTCACGCAGCATCGGGCGGGAACAGCCCGCCGCGAGCAGAATCAACGCAAGACCCAGACCGATCGTTCTCGTGGTACTCATCAGCTCCTCCTTACCCATCTGGCTGGATTAAAAATTGTACTTGAAATCGATGCCTACCCTGTAGCTTTCATCGAGCAACAGGGAAAGCGTCTTGGACTGGTTGTAGGTCAAAGACAAATCCCAGTTTGACACCGTCCAGGACGCCTTCCAGTCGAAAGTCCACTTGTTGAACTTGTCGAACCTCAGATTTCGGTCGTACTTGAAGCTGGCGTTCCAGCCGAACTTCTCGAACTTGTAATCGATCTTGAGATTGAAATTTTCCGTGACGTCGGGCAGGTCGGCATCGCCGCTCGTGTCGGTCGCCGATCGGGTGATGTCGAGCCCGCCGACATAATTGGGAACAATGTCCTTGATCTGGAGATTCGCACTGGATGTATCGGAGCGGTTGATGTTGTTCAGCAAGGGATCGACGTGGCCATACTCGGCCTTGCGGCCGTACGTGTGATCGACCTTGAACTCGATCGTTCGGGTCAGCAACAAGGTCTTGGCGACCCTGAGCTTGAAATCGCGGGTCGTGATCGTCTCCTGGGCAGCGGGATCGACATTGGAGTAATCGTTCTTGATGGTGATGTCGTACGTCGGCGTTAGGGAAAGGTCGACGTACTTGAACTCAACGGGCCCCTTGAGCCCGTATTTCGTCTCGGAGGTCTTCAGATATTTCCCGCGCTGGACGGTGAAGTCGTAGGAATCGGTCAAGTCGTAGGTCGCGGCGGGCTTCCATATGGGAAGGAGGTCTCCGGTCCAGCTTGCGGACTTGATGACATTCCCGGTGCGGTTAGGCACTTTGGAGATATCGCCCGGGTTGGCGGCCACGATATTGTGCAGCGTATACTTGGCATCCAGTTGCAACTGCTTGGAGAAATCGCCCTTGGCCTCGATGCTCCACCCGTCGTCGTTGTTGACGTTGGGGGACAGGTTGTGCCGGACATCGGTCCTCGCCCGCGTGTATTCGCCCCGGAGCTCGATCGGCTTCCCGACCTTCTGGACGGCCTTGACGGAGCTGTTGTAGGTGATCGTATGCTCTTCCTGCGCCACCTGTCCGGCCTCGATCTTTGGAAGCATCGTCTGCTTGAGATCGAAATCGAACGTGCCGTCGATCGAGGTGTCGGCGAACGGGCGGAATGCCAACGTGTTCTTCCAGGTATGGTCCTGGTCTTCCTTGTTGGAATCGAGCTTGGTCACGCCGTTATCGAAAAAGGTCGATGATCGGCTGAACTCGGACTTCCATTCGGTGTTGATCTTCAGGTTTTGGGAAATGAAATGGCGCACGCCGGCGGTGATGCTGTACTTCTCTTCCTTGGTGACGGGCGTCAGCGTCGGATCCGGCGGATCCTTGCGAAACCGCTCGTCATCGGCAGTCCACGCGTAATCCCCCTTCAAGGTGAACCATTCGGCCGGCTGGTAGTTCGTCGACAGCGTGACACCCTGTTTGAACTTGTCTGTAGTACCGGATTGCGCATCGAAATCGGCCGTGTATTTCCCCTTGAAGTCAGGCATGCCGAACCGGACCGGCTGGTAGAAAACCTCGACGAAGTGGGAATCGGAGACTTTCTGGTTGGATCCGGGCTCCCGGGTGACCGTACGCTTCGTGCCTGCATTCCAATACGAGCCCTTGTAGGCCAGCGTGATCGTAGGGTAGACGCTGACCTTGGTCGCCGCGTCGGGAGACTTGTCGTAGTCGATCTTGAGCGAGATTTCGTTTTCGACAAGGGGGGACAAAAAACCCGAATATTTCGTCTCCAGGGTTTGCTTGAAGGTGCGTGAATCCTTGTAAGTAGCCTGGTTCTGGACGTCCTGGCTCCAGCTCAACGTATAGGAGCCGCTGACGAGCCCCTTCGCGAACGCAAGGCCGCCCGGGCCGGGGAAAAGCAGGACGGCCGCTGAGGACAAGGCGACCACGATTGCGAAAAACCTCCTCATCGTTCGGGCGAACCTTCGGCACGGTTTTCCGAGAAACACGCCGACCGCCCCCGCCCGAAGCGGAAGAGCAGGAGCGCGGAAGCAATCATCAAGAGAAGGACGGCCAGCTTGCCGGCGATGCCGGTTCCGGCGCAGAACCCGGCCAGCAGGCCGGCCGGGGCCAGCATGAAGCGCGCCATGGCCCGCAGGGCCGGACGCGGCGCGATGAAGTCAGCCAACGGGGGGCTGGCCTTGTAGTAGAGGGCCACCAGTGAGCGCCCGATCGGGTTGGTCATCAGGAAGCCGTCCCGGAAGCGGCGCAGCGAATCGACTTCGGGCGCCATGGCGGAGCCGTACGCGGCCGTCGCGACGAAGCAGCCTCCGACGAGCAGGGTGTCCCGGAAGGGAGCGATCGGCTTCCATTTGGCGGTCCGACTGATCGACGGCCCGGTGACGGGCTTGTACGAGGCCAGAATGTCGGTGGACGGCGTTTTGACGCCGATGCGGCGGATGGCGGACACGTTGTCGGATGCCCCCAGGATGAAGCCGAAAGTGCCGACATAGACATTGTCGAGATTGCGCGTCACGGGCACCGTGATGTCGGTTGCGACCGGCGAGGAGATCGTGACGAACAGGGTATTGTCGGTGGCGTTCTCGTCGAGGACGGTCACGGTGGCGATCGCGGTTTCCTGGAGGTATGTGTCGCGGTCGAGCGTCATGGCCGCGCCGGAGCCGAACCGGAACGTGCCCGAATCCTTCGTGCCGAACCAGATGTTGAATCCGCCGTCCCCGAACGCCCCGATGAGGTCGCTGACCAGCCCACCCGTCTTGAGGACGCCCGGCCCCTTGGGGACTTGATCGTTGAGCGTGAACAGGGTGCGGGCCACCTCGTACCAGGTGCCGACCCGGGGGATCTTCGGGTTGGCCATCGCCCCGACGTCGATCCGCTCGGCGCCGCCGCCGGACAACTCGGAGAACGGGGGCAGCGGCGGGAGAGGTTGCGGCCGCCCATCGCCGTAGGCCACCCAGATGATGCCGCGGTCCTGCCCGTTCTGCTGGTGCGCGACTCCGGTGGGCAAGATGTTGGCGCCGGTGAATTGGGGATTAGGGACGGGGATGTAGCCGGGCTGGCTGGTGAGGATATTGTCACCGAACATATTGAAGGGGTTGAAAAAGCTGACGCCGGGCGCCTGGTGGTATTCGCCCCGGTCGAACGGCAGCATGCCCAGGTTGGTGGAGATCCACAGGGTGCCGGCACCGTCGACCGCCATGCCGTAGATGGCGGAGGGCGACAGCGCGGGCATCGGCATTTCTTCGAACTTGAGCGTGCTCGTGAAAAACGAGGGACCGTTGATCCCGTCGGCGGGGTAAAGCGGGAAAAGGACTGCGCCGTTGTCGGCGCGCGCGTTCCGGAAGATGCGCCCCTGCGAAGTGCCCACATAGAGGACGTCCTTGAACGGGACGGGGTCGGTCGGGTCTACGGAGATCACGTTGTTGTCGAGGGCAATGCAGGTTATGGACTCGCCCGTCGCCAGTCCGGTAGACCCGCCGGTGCGCGTAAGCCGGAACGTGACTTCGCTCACGACGTTGAACTCGGACGGCGTGTCGTAGACCGCACTCAAGGCCAGCCCGCCCCCGGACACCATCCATTTCTTCGACCGACGGTCGATCAGGAGCGAATTGACGTTGAAGCCCGAGATCGGGGGCGCGAGGAAGCGCCCCGTTTGCACGCGTTCGAGGGATTGGTTCGTTCCCACCCACATCGTGTTGGAGGCGCCGTCGTAAGCCATCGCCTGGACGCGGCTCGAAAGCGCAGGAACCAGGTGAGTCCAGGTATTGATGCCATAGACCCAGATACCGTCGGCGGCCGTGCCGATCCAGGTGCGGCCCGAGTTGTCGAAGCCGTAGGTGAGCACCTGATGAAGCGTGGTCGACGGGTTGTTGGGCGGGATGTCCGTAAAGTTTTTCCAGAACGGCAACTCGGCGGTCAGCCGGATGGAATTGGAAAAGAAATTGACGACGAGCTGCCAGCCCGTGTCGAGGAAGCGCTTGAGCGACCACGGGGCCGAGTTGGTCATGTCGGCGCCCGGGACGGGATGCGTCCGGTCGAAAATGCGGCCTGTCCCGAAGAAATCACCGGCCGAGCCGAAGAAGTAGGCGTTCGCGGCCGTGACCGATCCGGCCGGGAACGACCGGACGAGATGGGGGACGAAGGGGGAAATGAGCGGGTCGACGGCGTCGGGCAGGTCGGCTTCCATCACCGAGAGGCCGAGATGCGGATAGGAGGCCGTGTTGTCGTCGTTGACCGGCTGGGTCCGCAGCAACGGAACCGAAAGGTTGGAATTGCGCCACAGGTCCATCTTGTCGTTGTCGACGCGCCAGACAAGCATGCCGCTGCCCGGGAGACCGCCATCGAAGCGTGCGCCGGTCGTGCCGGGCAGTTGCCGGTTTTCGATGAGGAAGAACTGCGATTCGTCGCCGGGCCCGTTGGGATAGATCTTGTAGGCGGCGAGGTTCGTCTCGGCGGGAGGCAACAGCAGGTCGGCGGTCGTGGTGCGCGAAACGATCGTGGGAACGAGCCAGCCGAGCTCGGCCTTGGACCATGCCGAGAGATGGGACGGCGACTCGGTGCCCGGCGGAAACCCGGAGAGTGTCGACCCGGGCAGGCGTCCCGCCGACAGCGGGCTGCCCCACAGGCCGTACCCCATGAGATCGAACACGCCGACGCCGGAATAGTTGCGCTGGATCACCCCCTGCCCCCCCGACGCAGTGGGGTAGAGATCGGGCAACCCCAGCAGGTGGCCCATTTCGTGGGCGATGACGCCAACGCCGATCGGCTTGTCGCGGGCCTGCAGGAGATCGTTATAGAACTGGAGCGACGGCACCAGCGTGTAATCGGCGATCACGAAACCGTTGCGGGTCTTGATCGGGGCATCCACCGGGAAAGGAGCCGAATGGGAATAGGGGTCGGTGGTGTTGCCTGAGTCCTCCTGCCCGTAGCCCGAATGCACGATGATGACCGAGACGGTGTTGTCGACCGGATTGCGGTAGTCGACGAAGGGGACGCCTGCGAACGTGGTGTTGTCGAGATAGGCGATGGCGTCCCGGAGCAGCTGCTGCACATTGGGGACGGCCGCATTCGAGATGGCCAGGGGATCGGTGATGGTGGAATGGAAGGACCCCCCGGGGGCGGACGGGCCGGCCGTCGGGCGGAGCCATCCGAATGTGAGCGTTCCGCTTCCGTCGGGATTGATGTCGGCATTCGATGCCAGCGGGGAAAAGGTGAACAACCCGCGCGAAACCTCGGCCCAATAGTTCTTCAGGCTCTGGCTGCCGGTATACAGCACCGTGTCCAGGGTCGCGCGCGTCGCGAACGGCGACGCCGGCCGGGCGGCGAAATCGATCATCAGCACCAGCGGACGAAAGTTGTTGCCGATGGCGCTGATGGAGAGCGGACGCGCGGTGGTGCGTGATTTCACCAACGCCGACGGCGCATAGGGGAATTTCCCGCCTTCCGCGGAGGGGCGCGGCGAAAGGACCGAAGCCGGCGCCTCGGGCACCCTGCCCCCCGTCGTGCGGTACCGCCCCGTATAGGGGTCGACAAGCCCCGGGCGCGGCGGAGGCATGGCACCGGCGACCGAAACGAGCAGAATGAGCAGTAACAAAACCAGGCAGGACTCGTATTTTCTACGAAACGTCATGTCGCTCCTTGGGTACACCACAAGCGTCAAAATACGCACCACACGCGTATCCGGGCAAGTATAAACAATTCGCGTGCCGATTCGGAAACTATTATCATGTCTCCCGACCCGAGCAAATTCACATTATAATCGTTTCCCGCGAACTGGAAGGAGACTCGTATGCTTCGCGTCTGCGTCACGGGTGGTTCCGGTTACATCGGTTCGGTGCTTTGCGACCGGCTTCTTGCATGCGGACACAAGGTCATCGCACTCGACAACCTGCTTTACCGGCAATCCACCCTTCTCCACCTGTGCAACAACCCCGATTTCGACTTCGTCCGGGGCGACGTCCGGGACCGGGCCGCCCTCGCGCCGATCCTCGGGAGGTCCGACGTCATCATCCACCTGGCGGCACTGGTCGGGGCGCCGGCCTGCGATAACGACCCTTTCTATGCCAAGTCGGTCAACTTCGAGGCATCCGTGCTTTTGAACGCGCTCCGAAGCCGGGACCAGCTCCTGATCTACCCGACCACCAACAGCGGGTACGGCACGAAGTCCGGCGATGTCCTTTGCACGGAAGAAACTCCGCTGGAACCCATTTCATTGTACGGCCACACGAAGTCTGACGCCGAGCGGGCGATCCTGCAGAAGGAAAACGCCATCACGCTGCGGCTGGCGACGGTGTTCGGGACATCCCCCCGGATGCGGTACGACCTGCTCGTCAACCACTTCGTGCTCGCAGCGCTGACCGAGAAGAGCATCGTCATTTTCGAAAAGGATTTCAAGCGGAACTTCGTCCATATCCGGGATGTCGCCGATTGCTTTTGCCATTGCATCGAGCACGGAGGCGCGATGGCAGGCAAGCCCTACAACCTCGGGCTCGATTCGGCGAATATGTCCAAGGGCGAGCTGGCGCTTGCGATCAAGGGAGCGATCCCGGATTTCAACATCATCTTCTCGGATATCGGCACCGACCCCGACAAGCGGAACTACATCGTATCCAGCCGGCGGCTCAAGGATGCCGGATTCGAGGCGCGCCGATCGCTCGCGGAAGGGATCGGGGAACTGATCAAGGGCGTCCGGATGATCGACAAGGGACCGTACCGGAACGCATGAACCGCCTGAAGCCCTCCGACGTTTCCGCCTTCGTCCTCGCGGGGGGGCAGGGTACACGTCTCCGCCCCGTGACGGGCGACCACCCGAAGGTCATGGCCCGGATCGGCGGCCGTCCCTTCATCGAGATCATCCTCGGTCAGGTCCGGCACGCCGGGGTCCGGCACGTCGTTCTGTGCACGGGCTATCGGGCCGCAGAGATCCGCGATGCGGTCGGAGCCAGCCACGACGGGATGACGGTCGAATACGCAGAGGAACCCATTCCGCTCGGCACGGGAGGAGCGCTTCGGTTCGCGCTGCCGAAGGCCAGGTCCGGGACGATTCTCGTCCTGAACGGCGATTCCTTCTGCGCCGCCGACCTGCCCGCTTTCCTTGACCGCCACGTGCAAACGGGCGCACCGGCGAGCATCGTCCTCAAGCATGCCCGCGATACCGCGCGATTCGGGCGCGTCGAGACCTCCCCGGAGGGGCGCGTCCTCGCCTTCCGCGAAAAACGGGCGGGGGAAGGAAGCATCAACGCGGGGATCTACCTGTTCCACGAACAGCTCCTGGCCGGCATCCCCGAGGACACGTTCGTGTCGCTCGAAAACACCGTGATCCCCGGCTGGCTGGATCAGGGCATTCCCATTACGGCTTACCTGTGCAAAGATATATTCTTCGATATCGGAACGCCCGCCTCCTTTGCGGAAGCAGACGCGTATTTTTCGAAGCGAATCCCTGAGACAACAGGAACCCTCGAATGATCATCAGCAGGACACCTTTCCGCATCTCCTTCTTCGGCGGCGGGACCGATTACCCGGCATGGTTCAAGCAAAACGGGGGCAGCGTTCTTGCGACGACCATCAACAAGTACTGCTACATCACCTGCCGCTACCTTCCCCCCTTCTTCGAGCACAAGTACCGGCTCATGTATTCGAGGGTCGAAGAGGGAAACGACTACGGGCAGATCCGGCACCCGGCGGTCCGCGAAGTCATCCGGTTCCTGAAGTTCGACCGGGGTCTCGAGATCCACCACGACGGCGACCTCCCCGCGCGCAGCGGGATGGGGTCGAGCAGCGCGTTCACCGTCGGGCTGCTCCACGCCTTGCATGCCCTCGGGGGGCGGATGCCGTCGAAGCAGCAGCTCGCGACCGAAAGCATCCACATCGAGCAGGATCTGCTCCGGGAGACCGTCGGGTCGCAAGACCAGATCCTCGCGGCCCAGGGGGGATTCAACCAGATCATGTTCCATCGGGACGGCGAATACACCGTGCGCCCGATCACCGTTTCCCGCGCCCGCATCGCCGAACTGAATTCCCACCTCATGCTTTTCTACACCGGGATCAAGCGGACCGCGTCGCGCGTGGCCGACGGCTACGTCCACGACCTGCCTTCCCGGGAAAACGAACTGTCGAAGATCGGCGAGCTGGTCGCGGAAGGCACCGCATTGATCAACAGCCGGGACGACATCCGCCGGTTCGGGAAGCTCATGCAGGAGGCCTGGCGGGCCAAGCGGGGGCTATCCCGGGACATCTCCAGCCCCTACATCGACAACCTCTACCAGGTCGCGATCGACGCGGGCGCGATCGGCGGAAAGCTCACCGGCGCGGGAGGGGGCGGCTTCCTCCTGCTGTTCGTGCCGCCGGAATTCCAGAAAGCGGTCCGGGACGCCCTGTCCCGGCTCATCTGGGTCCCGTTCAAGTTCGAGCATGCCGGCAGCCAGATCATCTTCTTCGACCAGGAAGAGGACTTCTCCGAGATCGACGCCGACATCAGCAGCCGGACCATCGATCGGTTCACGGACATCCATGCCGCCGGTCCGGAGGACGGCTGACTCCGATGGGCATCGACATCCTTTTCATCCATCCGGGGAACCACGCAAAGACGTATCAGGCGCTGGCCGCCGAATTCACCGCCGTCGCCCCTCCCGCCTGGACGCTGATGCTCGCGTGCGGCCTTCGCGACCGGGGGATCGAAACGGCGATCCACGACGTCAACGTCGAGGGATGGGATGCCGACATCCTGCGCGACCTGCTCGAAAAGCATCGCCCCCGGCTCGTCTCGATCCTCGTGTACGGCCACAACCCGTCCGCGTCGACCCAGACCATGCCGGCGGCGCGCCGGATCGTCCTCGACCTGAAGGCGGCTGAACCCGACCTCCCGGTGGCACTCGGCGGCACGCACCCGTCCGCCCTTCCCCAAAAAACCCTTGCGGAAGAAAGCGCCGACTTCGTGATCCAGGGAGAGGGGCTCCACACCCTCGAAGACCTGGTCGGGCATCTCCGGGGGAAGCGCGACCTCGGGGCCGTTCGCGGCCTCTGGTACCGGAAGGACGGCATCGCCACGCCCGGGGCGCCGATCGTTCAGATTGCCGACCCCGATTCGGAGCTCCGATCCTGCGACTGGGGGATGCTGCCGCCCCTCACCGCTTATCGCGCCCACAACATGCACTGCTTCGACGACTTCCAACGGAGCGAAACGCCCGATTTCTCCGACGTCCGCTCACCCTACGCCGTGATCCACACATCCCTCGGCTGCCCCTATGATTGCGATTACTGCTGCATCCACGCCGTCTTCGGAAAGCCGGGCATCCGCTACTGGTCGCTCGACAACGTCCTCGGCCGGATCGACGACCTGGTCATGCGCCACCACGTCCGGAACATCCGCATCGAGGACGAGCTTTTCATATTGTCCGGAAAGCGGGTCGAGGGGTTCTGCGACCGGCTCATCGAACGGAACTACGACCTCAATCTCTGGGCCTACGGCCGCGTCGACACGATCGATCCCGCGCTGCTCGACAAGATGGCGCGTGCGGGCATCCGGTGGATCTGCCTGGGCATCGAATCCGGCAACGAGGCCGTCCGCCGCGGGGTCCGGAAGAAGATCTCGGGAGACATCCGGGAAGTGGTCCGGTTGATCCGGAACAGCGGCATCCGGGTCCTTGGGAACTATATGTTCGGCCTTCCCGACGATACGATCGGGAGCATGCAGGAGACGCTGGCGCTCGCCCGGGAACTCAATACCGAGTTCGCCAACTTCTACTCGGTCATGGCCTATCCGGGATCCAGGCTTTATGAACAGGCCGCCGCGGTGCCCGGTGTCGTGCCCGACGCGTGGGAAGGGTTCTCCCAGCACGGCTACCACACCGCCCCGCTTCCGACCAAAACGCTCTCGCCCGCGCAGGTCCTGAAATTTCGGGACGAGGCGTTCCTGGCATACCATTCCGACCCGGCCTACCTGGCGATGATCCGAAGCGCCTTCGGCGACGCGGTTGTCAGGCACCTCGAAAAAATGCTATCCCTCCCCGTGAAGCGCCGACTTCTCGAAGAAAGCTGACAGGAAAGGAACACGCATGCACGGCACCGTCAAGCAACTCCGCAAGAAGGCGCACCAGCTGCGCCGAACCGTGCTCGACATGTGCACCGCCGCCGGGACCGGCCACGTGACCTCGTCGCTGTCGTGCGTCGAGATCCTCGTCGCCCTCCACCACGGCAACATCCTCCGGTTCGATCCGCAGCACCCGGACTGGCCCGAACGCGACCGGTTCATTTTGAGCAAGGGGCAAGCCAGTCCCCTGCTCTATGCGACGCTCGCGGACCTGGGCTTCTTCCCCCCCGCAGAGCTGGACGTCTTCGCCCAGTCGGGCGGGAAATTCGGCGTCCATCTCCAGCATTCCGTGCCCGGGGTCGAGATCACGTCGGGATCGCTGGGCCAGGGATTCGGCCTTGCGGCGGGGCTCGCCCTCGGGGCCAGGATGAACCGCGAGCTCCACATGGTCTTCACGCTGATCGGCGACGGGGAGTGCTACGAAGGCTCCATCTGGGAAACCGCGATGTTCGCCGCCCACAACAACCTCAACAACCTGGTGGCGATCATGGATCGCAACTACCTCTGCGTGACCGACTTCACCGAAAACCTCGTCGCGCTCGAGCCCATGGACAAGAAATGGGAATCGTTCGGATGGGAAGTGAAGCGGGTCGACGGGCATTGCTTCGAAAGCCTTCTTGACGCGCTCGCCAACGTTCGGTCCCGACGCTCCCGGAAACCGCTCCTCGTCATCGCGGACACCGTCAAGGGCAAGGGCATCGAGCGGCTGTCCGACATCCCCCTGTGGCACGGTTCGGCGCCTGCCGGCGCAATCGCCGACGCGTGCCGGAAGGACCTCGAAAGGGTATTCAAAGATGAGTGACCTCTCCCAGCGCGACGCCTTCTGGAACCGCATTTACGAGCACGCCTCCCGGGATCGGGAGGTCGTCATCGTCACCGCCGACATGGGCGCCCCCGCCCTCGACCGGATCCGGCTGGAGCTTCCCTCGCAGTTCGTGAACGTGGGCATCGCCGAGCAGAACGCCATCACCCTGTCGGCCGGCCTGGCGCTGAGCGGGAAAAAGGTGTTCGCCTACGCCATCGCCCCCTTCATCACGCTGCGGTGCCTCGAGCAGATCCGGGTCAACAGCGGCATCATGCAGATTCCCATCGCCGTCGTCGGAGTCGGCGCGGGCTTCGGATACGCGGATTCGGGGCCGACGCATCACATCATCGAGGACCTTGCCGTCATGCGCTCGATGGCTCACGTTTCGATCGACAGCGTCACCGACAACGTGATGGCCGCCGCCGTCGCCGACCTCGCCGTCGCCGGTCCGTCGTCCCGCTACATCCGTCTCGACCGCGAGCCGTTGCCCGATCTCCACTCCCGCGAGACCGATTTCTCCGAAGGGGTTGCCGTCCTCCGCCGATCGCCCGGGGCATATATCGTGGCGACCGGCTGCATGACGCATGTCGCCATGTCCGTTTCGGACGATCTCGCGAAGCAGGGAATCCCGGTCGGCGTCATCGATCTCTACCGGTTCCCGGTCAATGAGCCCCTGTTCCTGGAAGCCGTCCGGGATGCGGGCAGACTGGTCACCCTCGAGGAGCACTTCCTGCCCGGGGGGCTTGGGAGCGCCGTCTGCGAAACGCTGGCCGATCACGGGGTCACCGTGCCGGTCAAGCGGCTTGGGCTGCGCCACGAGGACGGCTACTGCTACGAATACGGCGGCCGCGAGTCGATCCGTCGCCATTACGGGCTGGACACCCCGTCGATCCTCTCCGCCGTGCGCGCCTTCCTCGCATGACGGTCACCCTCCTCATCCTCTCGCTCAACGAGATCGAGGGGCTGAAGGCACTTTCTCCGCTGATCAGGCGCGAGTGGGTCGACCAGATCCTCCTCGTCGACGGACAATCGACCGACGGCAGCGCCGAGTATGCTCGGGAGATCGGGTACGAGGTCTACGTCCAGAAGAAGCGGGGGCTGCGCGCGGCTTACCAGGAAGCGTGGCCGCTCATCCGGGGCGACTATGTCATCACGTTCAGTCCCGACGGCAACTCGCCTCCCGAATACATTCCGCAGCTGGTCGACAAGGCCCGCGAGGGCTACGACATGGTCATCGGCTCCCGCTACTTCGGCGACGCCACGAGCGAGGACGACGACCTCGTCACGGGGTTCGGGAACTGGCTCTTCACCCGGGCGATCAACCTCCTCCACGGCGGCCACTACACCGACGCGATGACCATCTATCGCATCTATAGGACGAGTCTCTTCCGGACGCTCCGGCTCGACGAGGATGCCACCTACGAACCGTACGAGAAGGCGTTCTTCACGCGGATCGGGGTCGAGCCGATCCTGTCCGTCCGCGCCGCGAAGGCGCGACTGAAGATCGCCGACATCGCCTGCCCCGAGCCGAAGCGGATCGGCGGCGAACGCAAGCTCCAGGTCGTCCGGTGGGGACTGGCCTACATGTCCCAGGTCATCCTGGAAAAATTCACCCACATCTGACGCCCCGGAAAGGATCCCCCCGCATGCCGCATTCCTCCGGAAAAGGAATCCGCGTTCCTTTCGGCACGATCACCATCACCGAACGCTCGAAAGAGCTGATCCGGGAGGCGCTCGATTCGCGACGGATCTCCAGCGGCAAGTACGTCCGGATGCTGGAAGAC
The DNA here is from genome assembly GCA_036504035.1 of Candidatus Deferrimicrobiaceae bacterium. Taxonomy (NCBI): domain Bacteria; phylum Candidatus Deferrimicrobiota; class Candidatus Deferrimicrobia; order Candidatus Deferrimicrobiales; family Candidatus Deferrimicrobiaceae; species Candidatus Deferrimicrobiaceae bacterium. The sequence goes on along the minus strand of DASXVV010000014.1, from coordinate 26,110 downwards.
CGGTTCGCCGGGCTGGTGGGGGCGCGGGAGGCGGTCGCGGTCAGCAGCGGGACCGACGCCGACGCGCTCGCGCTCGCCGTCCTGCACGACTTTGGTGCGAAACGGGGCGACGAGATCATCGTACCGGCGCTCTCGTTCGTGGCCACGGGAAACGCCGTGCTCCAGGCAGGCTTCCGGCCCGTCTTCGTGGACGTCGACCGGGAGACGCTCAACATCGATCCGTCGCTGATCGAGCGCGCCGTCACCGAAAAAACGCGCGCCGTCATGCCGGTCCACCTGATGGGAAAGCCGGCGGACATGGACGCCATCCGTACGATCGCCGACCGTCACGGCCTGGCGGTCATCGACGACGCGGCCGAAGCCCACGGGACGCTCTACAAGGGAAAGCCGGCCGGATCGCTCGGGGACATGACGGCCTTCAGCCTCTACGTCGCGCACATCATCACCTCCGGCGAGGGCGGCATCGTGACGACCGACCGCGAGGACTATGCCGAGGTTCTCAGGTCGCTGCGCTCGCACGGCCGCGCCTGCGCCTGCCGCCGCTGCATGCTGAACCTCGAGGGCGGCTACTGCCCGAAGCGGTTTCGCGGCGAGGGGGGCGACGACATCCGCTTTCGCTTCGATCGCATCGGCTTTTCCTGCAAGATGAACGAACTGGAAGCCGCGATCGGGCTGGGGGCGTTCGACCTCTACGACGAGATCCTGCATAAGCGGCGGGAGAACCTGACCCACGTGCTCGATCGGTTCGACCGGTTCTCCCCTTGGCTGTGCACCATTCGGGAGGAGTCGTGGGAGCGGATCGGGCCGCACGCGGTCCCCGTCGTGGTGCAGGAGGACGCGTCGTTCACTCGGGCCGAGCTGTCTCGATACCTCGAGGAGCGCGGCATCGAGACGCGCACCCTGTTCGCCTCGATGCCGACCCAGTGCCCCGGCTTTTCGGAGTTGGGCTACCGCCTCGGGGAATTCCCGAACGCCGAATACATCGGGAACCACGGCCTCCACTTCGGCGTCCATCAGGATCTGGGTACGGCGGAGATGGACTACGTGCTCGAGACGATCGCGGGGTTTCTCGAAGCGCGCCAGTCGTGAAGACGGTCAGCGGATGAGCCAGCAGGCGATGCGCGCATCCTCGTAGACCCTCCCCCCGAAGGCCCCATCGTAGGACTTGACCAGCGAGGCCATTTCCCCGACGTGGCTCCAGGGGGCGCAGATCTCCTGTTCGGGGTCCTTGTGCACGACCAGGACCCAGCCCCGGTATCGCCCTCTCATTTCCCCGATTTCCCTGATGTCGACCATCGTCTTCCAATGCGACCCGATCGGCGGGCTGGCCAGCACCTCGTCGATCGAATTGTTTCCGCAGATGAACCCGTCGCTCAACATGAACCGTCGCCCCGCGAGTCCGGGCATATACCCCGCCGCGACGGGCAGGCCGTGGAAATGCTGAAAATAGTAAAGGTAGTTGAAGTGATCGCCCAGGAAAACCGGGTACTCCACGATTCCGCGGACCGCCTCCCCGCCCGGACGGGCGTCCCGGACGCTCCGATAGAACGGGGGAAGCTCCTCCTGGGGGAAACAGCGGGTTTCATTGGCGAAGAATTCCCGGACCCGGCTCCGGCTCCAGTCCATCGGATCGTAGACATACTGGAATGCGGAGTGGCTCGTGAAATTGTTGGGTTCGACGTAAATCCGGGGGAGCGGCCCGGCCAGATACAGGACACCGGACAGGACGAGCGCAACCGGCCAGGCCCGTGCCGCCTTTTCGCCGAATGCATCGGACAGGACCGCCGACAGGCCGGCGCCCGCCACGAGCAGCAGGAGCGGCAGGTAGACGATCCCGTAGCGGACGACCTGGATCGCCGTATGGGACCCGTCCTGGCGGTTCAGCGCCGCGACGACGAAGTAGAGCGCAAACCCCGCCCCTAGCACGAGAAACAGGGGACGCTCCTTCGCGTAGAGCGCCATCCACCCCCGCAGCAGAAGACCCAGGCAAAACACGACCAGGAAGGCGGAACCGGTCCCGAAGCCGAGCCGGAATACTTCCCACAACGTCCCTGCCGTCGCCCGCTCCCCGGCGGAAAAAACGCCCAGCCACCACGGATTGAGGACGTTCGGAATCCCGACGAGCACCGCCAGCGGAACGACGAACAGCAGGACGGGAGCCAGATAACGGCTCACATACCCGCGGAGTGCCGTCTCCCCCGCCCGATAGTCCGAGCGGCAGGCAAGCGCGAGCGTCACCAGGAGCGCCGAACCGACCGGGATCACCGAGTAAAGATGCCACCAGACCGCCAGTGCGCCGGACAGGACCCCGACGTGCGACTGCCACGTTTTCCGCTCCTTCATCCAGATCGCGGCCAAGAGCACCGACGCTGCTCCGAACAGGCAGGCGGGGGCGTAGGGGCGGGCAACCCGGCTATAGAAGACCAGCACGGGGGAAACCGCCATCGCTGCGGCGACGGCGATCCAGACGAAGCCGCCGGACAGCCGCCGCACCAGCAGGGGGATCACCACGACCGCAGCGATTCCGGCGACGAGCGACGGCAGTCGAAGCCCGAGTTCGGACCATCCCGACGTCTTCAGTAGGATCCAGGCCCAGAGATTGACCGGGATGCTGTTCGCTCCCAGGCCCTGGCCGAACAGGACCCCGAGGAAATCCTTCCCCTGCACGAAATTCAGCGCGTGCCACTCGTCGTCGAGCAGCAACTGCCCGCCGAGGTGCCAGCAACGGAGCCACGCCCCGCAGGCGACAATCGCGGCCAGGAAGACGGCGTTATGCCGGATGGTTGGGCGAAACGGCTGGGACGGGGACACCGTCACCTCCTCACGATCGTCTGGAATTCCCGGATAGGTTCGACTCGGACTTCGCCGGCTGACGGCACGTCCGACAGCCGGATCTCGCGAAGCCCCTCCAGGGCGCTGCCGGGTGCCGCGATGCGGAGTTGCAGCCGGTCCTTCCCGGTCCAAAGGACCGGCAATCCCCCCAGAACGAGCCCGTTTCCTACAAGCACGACCGAATCGTTGAAGAAGCAGACTCGGTAATCGACCCGCGACCCTGCCGCGTCCCAACCCGTGACCTGGTACCAGTTCGTGTCATTGGAGGTTTTATTGACCAGGTTCCGTTCGACCCGGAACTTGCAGCTTTCCCCCATGTCGTCCCGGAGGAGGAGTTCGAACGCCCCGACGCGGTCGAGGACGAACCGGATTTCGTGTCCGTATGGAACGTCGGCGCCCCGCTCGATCTGCATCGGATTGCCTCCTCTGATTTCCTCCAGCGGAACGGCCCGGTCCCTGGGCGGAGACTCCGGCAAGGCGACGCGGCAGAATGCAGGCCGGAGCCCGGACTCGTTCAGGAGATACACCGGTTCAGCCCCCGGCCTCGCCGAGCAGGAGTAATCGTGGAACAGGACGCCCCAGCCGCCGAGGAAGACGGTATCGCCGGCGTAGCAATACGCGGGATTGCTTTCGAGCCAGCCTCTCGCCTCCCGGACGAGGCGGGCGACGGGACGGGATATGGCGGATGCTTCCGCCAGTTCGCGCCGCAGGACGTATCCGTGCACGACCGCGGCAAGTAGCAGCGGCAAGGCGGCCCCGGCCGCCAAACGTCCCGGCCGGCCCGACATCCACGATAGCAGCATACCCAGCAGGGAGAAGAACCCGATCGAGTAATAGTAGGTGGCTCCGCCAAGGTACTGCCCTCCCCGCGTCGCCATCCGGAGAATGCAGACCGCACAGACGGCGGCGAACAACGCCAGGAAGAGAACGCGGAGGGTAGACTCGAACCCGTCCTCCCCTGCCAGGCTGCCCCGCACGGAATCCCGGACGGACAGGCCGACCAGGCCGGCCACGGGCAGGGCGCAGAGGCTCAGTTGAAGGACGCCCAGGTTCCAGAAAGGCCAGTTGAACAGGAAGCTGTCGACCCACATGTTCTGGAAGCGCACCGACCACGGCATCAAGAAGGCGACCCCGATCGAGCCGACGAAGGCCCAGACGCCCTGGGCCAGATCGGTCGTCACCATCGTGTCGTTGGGACCAACGACGGCCTGCACCGGATGAAGCAGGAAATAATCCAGCGCGTTGATCGCAAGCGCCAGGAGGGTCGGGACGAGGAAGACGGCCCCGATCGACCGCCGCGCCGACTTCGGTCCCGCGACCAGGAAGTAGCCGGAAACGCCGAGGGCGACAAGGACGGACAGCTCGCCAAGCAGCACGGCACCCAGCACGCACGCCCCCGCGGCAACGGGGGACCGTCGCCCCCCTTCCCCGTGCAGGAGGAGCACGGCTCCGAGCAGGAGCCCCGGCCCCAGCGAATAGGGAGCGATGTGCTGCCAGAGGACGATCGAGGCGCCGGCCGCGCCGCACATCCAGAGCAGGACGAGCGGGATTGCGACAAGGGTTCCGCAGAGCCGTTTCGCGGCGGCGAACAGAACCGTAGCGGTCGTCGCGAAAAAGGCGCAGTCGACGATCCCCTGCGCCAGGAAATCATGCCGGAACAGGAGATCCTCGACCGCGATGATCGCCATGTGCAGCGGCCGGAAGGAAATGGCGTCGCCGGGGAGGAGGAGCCGGGTGCGGTTGTAGGACAGAACGTCGAGGAACCACTTCCAGTCGTTCCGGTAAAGTTCCCGGCCGAGCATGAATACGGCGTGGTCCTTCTGCGGAAGGAGTTCGAGTGCCGGCCAGTACAGCGCCAGCGCCGCACCGAACCACGCCAGGTACGTCGCCAGCCGTCTCGACATGACGAGGGTGCCGGTCATCGCGGGATCACCCCGTCCCTGCCCGTTTGAATCGCAGCGATGCGATCCGCCGGCCAATTCGCGACGATGCTTCCTGCGCACAAGAAACCAGGGCACTCGCGAAGGGCATCAGCAGCGATCGGAACCCCATCCGCCGGAGAACGGGGATCAGGCGCCACGGAGCCAGGTAGATTTTCAGAAGACCGATCTTCTGGAGGCGAAGCAACATTTCGGGGCTGATGCCGTTGACCGCCATCACCGCGGAACCATAACGCTGGTAACGGGAATAATCGTGACTCAACAGTTCCAGCCCGTGCTCCCCGCGAAGCGCCATCCCGTGCAACTCGGTCCCGGGATAGGGCATCGCGATGCTCAGCGTCGAATGTTTCAGCTCACGGGTGTCCCTCAGGTAACGGATCGTCCGTCCAATGCTTTCACGGGTGTCGCCCGGCAGACCCAGCATGGCCGAGGTGATCGTCTCGACCCCTTGGCGTGTCGCGATCCGGCACGCATCGGCATAGGCCTCGAGCGGGACATCCTTCCGGATAATCTCGCGAATCGATTCGTCAGCGGATTCGAGGCCGAACGAAAGCCGAATCAGCCCGGCCCGTCTCATTGCCGCCATCAGCGCGTCATCCACCAGATTCGCCCGGGTACTCCCTTCGAACGTGATCTCGAGCTTTTCGCGGGCGATCGCTGCGCACAGTTCGAGCATGTACCCCCGGTTCAGCGTCAGCACGTCGTCGACGAAATAGAAATGGCGAACGCCATGGCGCTTGACGACCGACACGATCTCTTCGACCACATGGGCCACGCTGCGTCGCCGGACCCGGGTTCCGCTGATCTGGTTCGTGCAGAAGACGCACTTGAACGGGCATCCGCGCGACGCCATGATCGAAGTGTAGTTCAGGGTACCCTTGAGCGAACCGACCCGGTAGCGTTCCGTCTTGAGCAGGTGACGCGCCGGGGGCGGGAGCACGTCGAGATTGGGCGACGGTTCCGCGATGCCGGTCGAGATCACCCGGCCCTCTTTCCGGAACATCAGCCCGGGGATCCGGGCATACGCGTCCAGGTCCCCGAAATGGGCCAGGAACCGGTCGAACGACCGGTCGGCCTCTCCCAGGAAGGCCACGTCGAAATGGTCGTGAAATGCCTCCGAACCGAAAAGCGTGACGTGGAACCCCCCGATCCCGACGGGAACCTCCAGTTCCTTTCGGACGCGCGACGCCCAATCGGAGGTCATGGAGAAGATCGGCGTGGTGGCGGTAAAACCCACAAAGTCCGGCCCGAACGCCTTCAAGCGCTCGATGGTCTGTTCGGAAGTGAGCTGTTCGATCTCGGCGTCGACGATCAACGCACGGTGCCCTTGGGCTTCGGCCAGAGCCGCCAGCATCGCAAGGTTCAGGGGGGGGAAGGAGGAAGCCCGCCCGGCGACCTTGGAGTACCCGCCAAAAACGGTGGTCCAGTGGGGCATGACGAAGGCGATTTTCAGCAACTGGGTGGGCTCGTCTGTTTCCTGGGTCGACCGGTACCGGAAGGTCCGGTCTATCGGTCCGGATGCGGCTATTATACCGGAAATCCGGCGAATCCGCGGCGAATCGTCATCTGGAAGACGGGATCCGGAACTCCTTGACGCGCTTGATGCGGGCCGCTGAAACCACGGGGGCGTCGGAAAGCCGGACCTCATGGAGGCCCCGCAACGCGTCGTCGGTCGAAACGATGCGAAGCTCCAGCAGGTTCGTCCCGCCCCGAGAGAGGGGCAACCGCATCAGGATGACCCCATTGCGGACCAATGCCAGCGAGTCCCCGGAATAACAGACCCGATAATCGGCCCGGATGGCGGCCGGATCCGTGTCCGTCACATCCCACCAGTTCACCCCCGGGGAATTCCCCCCGACCAGGTTTCGGTCGATTCGGAAAACGTAGAATTCCCCGTCATTGTCACGAAGGAGGAGATCGAACGCCCCGACGCGATCCAGCCCGAAGCGAATCTCGTATCCGAAGGGAACCTTGGCCCCGAGGATGCATTTCCGCGGATTCCGTTCCAGGGCCGTCTGTTCCAGGCACAGGTTGATCAGCGGATCTTCGTCCTGGATTTCTGCCAGGGGGATCGTCTCCCCCGCCGACGGCGGATCCGGTATCCGGACACGGCACAATGCTGCGGTCGACTCGCCCGTTTCCATCAGGTACAACGGGTCCGCCTTCGGCCTGCGCGAACAGGAGTAGTCGAGGAGCAGGACGCTCCAGTTGCTCGGCAGGACGTCTCCACCGGAATAACAGTAGCCGGGGTTTTCCCTGAACCAGCTGCTCGTTTCCCTAACCAGGGAAATGACCGGGCGGATGATCTCCGAGTTTCTGGCCAGATCCCGGTGAAGCACAAAGACATGCGTCGCGATCAACAAGAGAAACGGGGCCGTGAACCGTGCAGTCAGCCGTTCCCGTCTCCCGGACAGCAGCACGAATATCATTCCCATGACGGCAAAGTGGGCGATCGCGTAATAATAGGTCGCCCCCCCGAGGTATTCCTCGCCCCGGGTCGACATCCGGAATGCACAAACCGCGCTGACGGTGAAAAACAGCATCAGGAAGAACGCGCCGGCGGTCGCCTCGAAACCACCGTCTCCAGACCGGATGCGCCGCACGAACTTCCAGGACGACAGGACAACCAGCGCGCTCACAGGAAGAGCGCACAGGCTCAATTGGAAGAGGGTCAGATTCCAGAACGGCCAGTAAAACAGGAAATTTTGGGTCTGGAAATCCTGGAATCGGATCGACCACGGCGACAACAGGGCGACGCCTACCGACCCGAGGTAATCCCGGATTCCTTTGAACAATCCGGCGCACGTTGCCCGATCGGCTGCCCCCAGGATATTCGGAACGGGATGCAAGACGTAGAAATCGAATGCGTTGAGCGCGAGCGACAGGAGCGCAGGAAAAAGGAAGGCGGCTCCGTTACCCTTGCGCGTCGCCTTCGGGCCCGCGACCAGGAAATAACCGGAAAGAGCCAGGGCGACCACGACGGCCGACTCGTTGAGCAGCGAAGCGGCCAGCACGCACGCCGCCGCCGCACCCGGTGAACGCCGTCTTTCTCCATGCAATAGAAGGACGGCCCCCAGAAGCAGGCCCGGCGCCAGCGAATAGGGAGCGATGTGTTGCCAGAGCACGATGGAAGCCCCGGCTGCGGAGGAGACCCAGATCAGCACGCCGACGGTTGCGGCGTAAATCCCGCAGAGCCGCCGGGCGGCAGTGAAAAGGATCGTGGCGGTCGCTGCAAACATGGCGCAACCAATGACGCCCTGAACGGCGAAATCGTGCCGGAACAGGATGTCCTCGACGGCGACGATCGCCATGTGGAGCGGCCGAAAGAGGTAGAAGTCTCCCGGAAACAGAACCCGGGTCCGGTTGTAGGAGAGCGCGCCGAGAAACCAGCGCCAGTCGTTGCGGTACAGCTCCCGCTCGAGCAGGAACACCGGGTGATCCTTCATGGGGAGAAGATCCAGGGCCGGCCAATACAGGACAAGAATCACACCGAACCAGAGGAGGTAGGTCCCCAGGCGACTCATGTCCGTACGCGGGATGGTCATCGAATTTTCATTGCTCGGGAGGATCCGGCCATTCAGGCCGCGATGAGATAGTATACTGGAAACATGAAGGTTCTGCTCGTCTTTCCCCGATTCCGTTACCCGTCCGGCGATCCCCCTCTTGGCGTGGCGATCCTGGCAGCGAGCGCCTCGAAGGTGCCCGGAACCCGGGTTAACATCCTCGACGGGACCTTCCTCGGGCGGCGGCGGCTCGAAGCCCGGCTGCTCGAGGAACGCCAGGACCTGTACGGGTTCAGCGTGATGACCTCGACCTTCCGGGACGCCTGCGAACTGGCCCGGTCGATCAAGCGGCGGCATCCGGACGCCCGTGTCGTCTTCGGCGGTCCCCACCCCACGGTCCTCCCGGAATCGACCTTGGCCGAATCGTCGGTCGATGCGATCGTCACCGGCGAGGGCGAGGGCCCCTTCCGGGAGATCGTCGCCCGGGGGGGCGCATTCGAGGGGATTCCCGGGGTCGCCTTCAAGCGGGACGGGCGAGTTGTCGACAACGGGCCGGCACCGGTTGCCGCAGATCTGGACGCGCTGCCATTTCCCGCTTATGACCTGCTCGACATGGCGCGCTACACCGCCCTCTGGTTCCAGATGGACGCGGTGTCGCCCGACCTCCGGGGAACGAACGTCCTGGCGACCCGGGGATGCCCTTTCCGGTGCAGTTTCTGCCAGCCGACCCTGTCGCGCCTGTTCGGAACCCGGCTGCGGAGACGCTCTCCCGACAACATCGTCCGCGAGCTGAGGATGCTCAAGGAGCGATTCGGAATCGGTGGTTTCATGTTCGCCGACGACACGCTGAACGTGGACTCCGCATGGCTCAAGTCCTTGTGCGGCGCATTGCTCGAGGCGCGCCTGGGACTTTCCTGGTCATGCAACATGCGGGCGGACCTTTTCAGGAGCGAAGACCTGCAACGGATGAAGGAGGCCGGCTTGAGGAAGGTGTTCATCGGGATGGAATCGGCCCAGCAACGGATTCTCGACGACGTTTACCACAAGGATGTGACCGTCGGCCAGGTCGAGGAAGCCGTCCGGATCGCCCATTCCATGGAGCTCAAGATCCAGGGATACTTCATGCTGGGCGCCCCGTCGGAAACGATCGAGGAGATCCGACGCACCGTCCGGTTCGCCTGCGCCCTGCCGATCGACGACGCCACCTTTTCGATCGCGACGCCGCTCCCGGCAACCCACCTCTACGAGATGACCCGGCAATCCATCGAACTGCCCGCCGAGGACATGGACTATTACCGGCGGTACGCCTACGGGAAACAGTTCGGGCTGGGGCAGCGGTCACTGACATACGAAAAAATAAGAGCTTACGGATTGTTCTATCTTTCCGGAGCGAGGAAGGCGAACCTGGCGAGGACGCTCTCGTCACGCCGGGGAATCCGGAACCTGTTCGCGAAACTCAAGCGACTGGGGTAGCCCCCGATTTTCCCGGACAACGCCGACGAGACCGATCGGTGGCGGCACGTCTATTGTTTCCGCGAACCCTGCCGGGCCTTGCCGAGGACCGCGAGCGCCGCTTGCGCCCCGGGCAAATTCGGGTCGAGCTTGAGGGCTTCTTCGATCTCCGCCCTCCCCTTGCCGGCCAGGCCCTGCCTTCCGTAGGCAATCCCGAGGGATAGATGCGCGGGCGAAATCCGGTCGTCCAGCCGAACCGCCTCCTCAAGTTGCGACACCGCCTGATCTGTCTTGCCCGACGCCAGGAGAACCTCTCCGAGCCTGTATCGCGCCACGGCATCGCCGGGAGTCGCCGCAACCAGGCGTCGGTAACTATCCGCAGCCCCGTCCCAATTCCCCCGCTTCTGCAAGGCGAAGCCCAGGTTGTAGAGATTCGCCTGGTCCTGCCCGCCCAGGGCGATCGACTTCCTGGCCTGCGCGATCCCCTCGTCGATCCGCCCCTTCTTGAACAACGAGGTCGCGAGCCAGGCCCGCGGCTCCGGTGCGTCGGGTGACTTCTTGACCGTGTCCTTCCAGATGGCTAGGTCGTCCGAAAACGCCGGAAGACGCAGCGCCGCGGACACCCCGTAGATTCCCGTCAACGCCGCAACGAGCACGCTGCGCCAGCCAAGGCGGGGCATTTCGCATTCGGTCAGCCGAACAGCGCACCAGGCCAGGATGATACAGAATCCGGCGGCGGACAGGTAGAGGTAATGCTCCCCGACAGGCGCCTTCTGCGCCACGGCGCGGGTCCCCAGCAGGATCGGCAAGATCGGGAGCATAAGCAGGGCAAGGGCCGACAAAAGAATGGGTCGCCTTCGACAGAGCAGCCAGGAGGCCGCCACGATTCCGGCCAGGAGAACGATCATGCCGGCAAGCTGCCATGGGGGAAGGGAAGAGACTTTCGGGAGCCACGGATAGAAATTGTGGTTGAACGGCCAGACAAGCTTGTGCAGGCACCAGAGGATCATCCGGGAAAATCCCGCAAACATTTCCCCGGGTGACAGGATCCCACCCTCCCTGAATTTCAGGAGATACCCGAGGGCCGCCGTCCGGATTCCGAGGTAGGCCGCGGTCACAACGCCACAGGGCAAATAACGCAGGAATATCGCTGTCTTCCCTGCCCGTTCGAAGCGCCGGAAGGATAGATCATGGCACAGGAAAAAAGCGGGGATGACGACGGCCGTTTCCTTGCTGAGCAACGCAAGGAACAGCGCAATAGCCGACGGGACGGAGAAGGAAAGGATTTCCCGGTTCGTCAAACCGGTCCGAAGAAAGAAGTGGATCGACATGAGACCGAACAACGTGTAGAGAAGCTCGGGAAAGCAGGCGGCAAACGCCACGGATTCCGTATTGACCGGATGCACCGCGAAAAAAAGCGCAGCCAGGAAAGGAAGGGTTTCGATCTGGCGCCGTCGACCGGGTTCATCATGCCATCCGGACTCGACGGCGGCGGAACGGGCAAGCCCTTCGGTCACGAGGTATACCGACAGGCAGCAAAGAAGATGCAGGAGAAGACTTGCCAGGTGGAACCAGAAGGGATTCGGGCCGAAGCACTGGTAAATGGCCAGGTATGCAAGGTGCATCAACGGCCGATAATAATTCGTCAGCCACCCTCCCTCGAATGCCCATACGTGACTCGAGAAGATTTCGGGAACACTTCGGAAATCCCGCAACCACCGGTTCGCGAGAATCTGCGTGTTGTCGTCGTAGATGAAGCCGTTTCCCAGGGAAATCGCATAGACTGCGACGCCGGCGAGAAGCACGAGGCAGAGCCGGGCTCTTCGCCGGGCAACGAGGTTCATGGCGACGCTATCCTTTTTCCATGAGCGTGATGACTTCGAAGGGATCGGAATGCAGCCGCTCGGGGTGATGCTTGGGAGCCCGGCCGGCTGCAGGCCGGGCTCCCGGGGATTTCGGCGATGATCAGTTGATCTTGCGAATCGTCTGGTTGCCGTCGGTCACGAAGAGACTGTGTCCGTCGGTCGTGATTCCGAAGGGCATGTTGAATCCCGCGGCAGCCCCGTTTCCGTCCACGGAAAGCGCCACGGCATTTCCCGCGACCGTGGTCACGACGCCCGTCGCGATCGAGATTTTCCGGATCCGATTATTCCGGTAGTCCACGACGTACAGGCTCGTGCCATCCGTCGTGAGACCCGCCGGACTGTTGAACGAAGCCCCCGTGCCCGTGCCGTCCGCGAAAGCCTGGGTCCCGGAGCCGGCCAGCGTCGTCACGGCGCCCGTGGCGATCACGACTTTCCGGATCTTGTGGTTGTTCCGGTCGGAAACGTAAAGGTTCGTCCCGTCCGTCGTCAGGCCCCAGGGGCCGTCGAACGTGGCCGATAACCCATCGGTCGTATTGTCATCTGCGCCAGGCAGGCCGGATCCGGCCAACGTCGTCACCTTGCCCGTCAAGATTTCGATCTTCCGGATCACATTCCCGCTATAGTCGCTGACGTAGAGGTTCGTCCCTTCCGTCGTAATCCCCCGCGGGCTGTTGAATTGCGCCTGCAGCCGGTCGATGTTGTCGACCGAGGCAGCGACACCCGTACCGGCGAACCGCGTCACGGCCCCCGTCGCGATCACCACTTTCCGAACGATGTTGCTGTCAGGTTCGGTCAAATAGAGGTTCGTCCCGTCGGTGGTGATGAACTGCGGGTATAGGAACGTCGTTCCTCCCGGCCCGGTCGTGTTGTCGTCCATCCCCGATACGCCCTCGGTTCCGGCAACGGTGGACACGGCGCCTGTCCCGATATTGACCTTCCGGATGAGTTGATTGCCCGTGTCGGACACGTAAAGGAAAGTCCCGTCGGTCGTGATTCCCTGCGCATCCATGAACGTGGCCGATGTCGCTGCCGTGCAGTCGATCGCCCCGGGCGTATCGGCGATTCCGGCATAGATCGCGACCCCGTTCGAAAGGGCCAGCGATATTCCCTGGATGGAACCGCCCAACTGGACTGGCTGCCCGACGACCGGTGCCGGATTCCCGCCCCCGCAATGCACGAGCATCGCGGAAGTGATCCCGATCGTCAGCAGGATCAAAATCTTTTTCATGGGTTTACCCCCTTGGGATTAAGTAATATTTTGGCGGGATTATATCACTCTACGGCGTTGGTGGAAAAACAGGTTTCCACCCCGGCGATCCTTTGAAAAAGGAATATGGCAGATCGCCTTTGTCCTGATTCCTGAACAGGGCGAGCTCTTCCGCCGCCTTTCGGGCCAGCGGACTGTTGAGCACCCGATAGGCCTGTGCCCGGGCGGAAAGGAGTTCCTCGTCCCACGGGAAATCGGGTTCGAATGCCGCGAGCGCGCCCGCCGCCTGCGCCGCGATCGGCGTGGTTCGAACAATCGCGAACAACCGGTCGGTGTTCTGCAGGGAAGCGGCAAAGGGCATCGAAAGGGCGTTTGCGATTTCCTGCCCCCGCAACCGGGACGTTTTTCCGATTTTCGGAGCCATGTCCTGCAGGGCGCGGTCAAGCACCGCCTCGTTCGCCCACGGCCGCCGGCGGAGCGCCTCGAAAGCCCCGGCAAGAGTTTTCGACGCCGCATCGAGCTTGCCCGTACGCCATAGCAATCTGGCCTTGATCAGCATCGCATCCACAGGATAGTCCGGGAAAAGCGGTTCCAGGCAACCCAGCGCCTCGTTCCGGCCGTGGTCGGCAAGACTGTCGGCCAAAACGATCCGTTCCAGCGCGTTTGCCGGCGACTGTTTCCCTGCGGGCCACCTGCCCAGGCAGGCCGCCGTATCGTAATTACGAAGGTAGCCGGCCACGGCCTCCCATCGACCGTTGCGGTCCGGATCGTCGACCAGCCCAAGGGGGTCGATGCCCCCGGCAACCAGCGTCAATCCCTGGTTGGCGTCCACGAGGGCACGATCGACGTCTCCCCCGAGATCGGGACTCCCGGCCTTCAGGACGCGGGCCATCCGGATCAAACCGGCAACCATGGAGCTCCTCGTTGCCATGACGGACCGGGCGAACCCGTACTCGACCCGGTTGCGATCGGCCGTATCGGGTGGCCAGCGCCCATCTGCGGCCACGAGATCGACCAGTGCCGCCCCTGCGACATGTCTCCCGAGAACGCCCTCGAGATCCTGCACGTACCAGGTTGCAGAAAGCGCTTCCCGGTAAGGCTCCGACCCTACCCTGCCCCTCAATACGCGCACATCGCGCATCGGGGTCGAATTGGTCGCCATGATCGCAAGGTCGACGCCGCCGACCGTCTGCCAGATTTCGACATGCCGGAAGCTCGACCGAAGCGTCGACAGCACCGTCCAGAGCGTTCCGGCGTCGATGTCATAGGTTTGAAGCCACTGGACGAAGATCCCGCCGTCGTTCATTTTACGGGCTGCCGCCTGGAAAAATTCCCGGGTGTATAGGGAAGCGATGCCCGCGCGGTACGGATTGGACGGTTCTGAGACGATGACGTCATATCTTTCTCGCGTGACGTTCGTGTATTCCAGTCCGTCCTCGACATGCACCTTCACCCGCGGATTGTTCATCGCATCCTGGTTCACGGCCGAGCACATTCGGGCGAACGCGATCACGGACGGCTCGATTTCCGCCACATCGACTCTTTCGATCGATGGCACGCGGGCGATCCAGCCGGCGGTGCTTCCGGTCCCGAGCCCGATGACGAGCGCCTTCCGGGGGGTGCCTGGATGGAACAAGGTCCCGAGAAGCCCCAGCATCACCTGGGTCGGCGCATCGCCGATCGCATTGCCGTCGACTTTCCCGTTCACGGTGAAAGCGAGTCCGTTTCGGGCCAGGACGGCGATGGACGCCTCCCGGCCTTCGAATTGCCGAAGGATGCCAATCTTCGAATTGCGCACCCAACGCTGGATTTCGCGGGCATCCGGGTTGGCCGTCGGGAAGCTGCCGGTTCCGATTCCGCCATGCCGCCAAACGGACGTCGGCCCCCCGGCAATGAGGGCGCCGCCCGCCATCATCGCCAGCGCGAGGGTCGCCCCGGTCAGGGCACGGCCTTTTTTCTGAAACGATGCACAGGCGAGCCCGCAAACCGCAAGAACCGATACCGCTGCGAGGCGCCAGCAATTCGATGCGCCAAGAAGCGGAAGCAGGAAGAAGCCTCCGAGGATGGAACCGGACACGGCTCCCGCCGTGTTCGAGGCGGTCACCCAGCCTGCGTGCGTTCCGACCCGCTCCCGCCCGCGGCCCGCGACCGCAAGCAGGAGGGGAAACTGGATGCCCGCCAGGAAAGCCGTCGGAACCACCACGAAGGCGATGATGACCATCCATCCTGCGACCGTCGCCATGAATCCGAACGGCCTGACGCTGCCGAAAAGGCCCGCCGCCAGCGCAATGCCGTCGCCGGTTGCAAACGGCAACGCCAGCGCCAGTGCTTCCAGCGCGCTGACCAGCGCCAGCGCGCCGATCGAAGAGCGCTTTCCGATCGGCTGGAAGGAATAGGCAATTCCCCCGGCACCGATCCCGAAGAGGACCGAAACCAGGATCAGCCCGAAGGTATAAGTCGTACCGCCCAGGATGGGGGCCAGCATCCGATACCAGACGATTTCGGCAAGGAAGAAGGCAAAACCGGCCAGGAACGCGGCGATGCACGCCAGGCGAGGCATGCCGTCCGGTGCCGACGTCGGCTCGTGTTTTTCGAGGTCGACCGGCTCGGGTTCGCAAGCCGGCATTTTCCGGGACAGGAAGAAGGCACCCGCCGTCAAGACGGCGTTGAGCGAGCATGCGATGAGGATGGTCGATCGCGCTCCGAGTCGTTCGAACAGAAAAAGGGTGGGCAGAGCAGCCCCCAGGATTGCCCCCAGGGTATTGAACCCGTAAAGGAGGCTCCATTTTCTGCGGCCGGTATCCTCGTCGTCCTCGATCGCCCGACCGAGAGCGGGGATCGTTCCCCCCATCGCAATCGCCGGGGCAAGGAGGACCAGCGTGGCAAGCCCCGTCCTGACCAGCGTCCTGGCGATTCCTCCTTCGAGGCCTCGTTCGAAAAACATCCCGTATGCCATCCCTGCGGCATGGAGCAGGATCGGCGACAAGGCGGCTCCGGCCGTGACGGCCAGTTCGAGTTGCGCGTAGAACCGCACCGGATTCCGGCATCGGTCCGCCCTGGGCCCGAGAAACAGCCCGCCGATTCCAAGGCCCCCCATGAATACGGCGAGGACGCCCGCGGTTGCCGGCATCGTCGCGCCGAGGATCAGCCGCAATTCCCTGAGCCAGTAAACCTGGTAGGCCAAGGCGCACATTCCCGAAAAGAACGCCATCAAGAGGATCGAATTGCGGGAGGCGGTCGAATTTAGCTTCATCAAGAGACCCTGTCTGGCACTATCATGGTTTCCGGTCGTCACACTATACCATCCGGCCGTTGATCAGCGAGGACATCGCTTGCTCGAGGAACACCATTCTACAGGCCTATCCGTCGTCGTCCCCGCTTTCAACGAAGGGAACCGGCTTGGCGAAACGATCGACCGTATCGTCCGGTACCTGGGCGATGCCGGGTGGACCTTCGAACTGATCGTGGTCGATGACGGAAGCTCCGACGATACCTTCGAGGTCGCCAGGCGATTCGCCGATGGGATACCGTCGGTCCGCGTGATACGCAACGATTCAAACCGTGGGAAGGGGTATTCGGTTCGCCGCGGGATGCGGGAGGCAAACATGCCCCTGCGGCTCTTCTGCGACGCGGACCTGGCCGCCCCCATCGAAGAGATCGAAAAACTGCTCCCGTGGTTTTCCCGGGGGTACGACGCAGTGATCGGATCACGGGCATGCCCCGAATCCGTGATCGAGGTCCGGCAGTCCCGGGTCCGCGAATTCATGGGCCGGTCATTCGGGCGAATCGTCCGCATGGCATTCGGCCTCGACATCATGGACACCCAGTGCGGCCTCAAGATGTTCACGGGCGATGCCGCGAAAGCGGTCTTCGGATTCCAGAGACTGGATCGCTACGCGTTCGACGTGGAACTGCTGGTCCTGGCGCGGCGACTCGGCCTCCGCGTCAAGGAGACAGGAATTCGCTGGCGCAACGTGTCCGGCAGCCACGTCAACCTGCTGTCCACCCCGTTGCAGATGATCGCCGAATTGCTGGTCTTGCGAAAATTTCTTGGAGGCAACAAACCGTAACGGCAAGACGGAAACTACTCCCCCACCGGCTTCCGCGCCTTTTCGAGCCGGTCCATCGCCGCGATGTTTCCGGGCTTCAGCCGCAGGACGTCCCGATAGCGCTCGCGCGATTCCTCGACTTGGCCGCTCGCCTCCAGCGCCGTGCCCAGCGCGAGCATCGCGTCCGCATCGCTTCCCCCGCTCTCCCGGACCGCGATCCGGAAATGCGCGATCGCCTCGGATGGCCGCCCCAACTGCATCAGCGTCGCCCCGACGTTGTACTGCGCCTCCGGATCGTCGGGCGCAAGGCGAATCGCCTCGCGGAACCGCGGGAGCGCTTCCGTGAGTCGCCCCAGTCTCACGAGCGCCAACCCGATTTTCTTGCACGCGTCGGAATCGATCGGGCGTATCCGGGTCGCTTCCCGGAAATGCCGAAGCGATTCTTCCTTCTTGCCGAGTCGCCCCAAGGCCACGGCCAGATTATAGTGGGCCTCCGGATCATCCGGACGAAGCGCCAGCGCCGCCCGAAAGTGCCCCAGCGCTTCGCCGAGACTGCCTTTCCCCGCCAGCGCCATCCCGACCCGGGTGTGTCCGGCCGCATCAAGCGCCGCATCTTCGCCCCGGGGGGCCGTTTTTGAAAGCGTTTCGCTCAGGAGAATTTGTGCCCGGGTATCTTCGGGATGGAAACGAAGAACTTCCCTGAACTGCACTTCGGCATCCGCGTCACGGCCCTGTCGGGCATCCGCCATCCCGATTTTCATGTGCGTCTCCGCGTAGCCCGACCGGATTCGCGCCGCCTCTCGAAAATGAAGCACCGCCGACCGGTCGTCGCCCGAATCGAGGGCGGCGTCGCCCAGCACCAGATGGGCGAGCCAGTTGTCGCGGGTCGCATCCAGCGTGTGGGCGAATAGCGGGACCGGCCCCCGCCAGTAACCGACCTGGAACCAGGTGCATACGGAAAGCGCCACCAGCCAGGCGGCCGCCAGGAAGGCGACGACCGGCGCTCGGATCCGCCATCGGTTGACCAGTTCGCTTCCGCCCCACGCCGCGACGACAAACAGTCCGATCATCGGGATATAGGTATATCGGTCGGCCATCGCCTGTCCCCCGACCTGAACGAGGCCTATCACTGGGACCAGCGTGCCGATGAACCAGAGCCATCCGACCGTCAGCCAGGAACGGGTTCGTGCCTGGGATATCGCCAACACGGTGATCGCGACGAGCAGAACACCCGAGCCGATGATCCGGGCCGTGGAGAGCGATTCCAGCGGGTGCGGGTAGAATACCGCCAGGTTCGAGGGCCACAACGCCTTCGACAGGTAAAGGGCATAAGCATTCAATGCGTTGGCGACGCGGATCCCAAGCGGGAAATGACCGATCGATCCCACGGCGCTGTCGGAAATCTGCGCCGAGATCGTGGCTGCGGAAGCGGCCGCCGACATGGCGATCATCGGGATTTTCTCGAGGACGAGGCGCGGCAAGGAAGCCCCGTTTTTCGCGGTTCGCCCGAGCGGCCAATCGTCGAGCAACAGCAGCACGAACGGCAGCGTGACGAGCATCGGTTTCGACATCAAGCCAAGCCCGAACAGCAGGAGAACCCCGATGTATCGTCCCGCGCCGGGACGCGACGCGTAGCGTCCGTAAGCGATCATCGTCAGCAACCCGAAGAAGGTGCTGAGCACGTCCTTGCGCTCGGCGAGCCACGCGACGGACTCGACGTGCAACGGGTGCACGGCGAAGAGGGCGGCGACCAGGGCGCTTTCGAACACCTTTCCGGTCATGCGCCTGAACAGGTGATACAGCAGGCCGGTGTTCAGCACATGGAAAATGACATTGACCAGGTGATGCCTGCCGGGAGCCATCCCGAACAATGAGACATCCGCCATGTGCGACAGCCAGGTCAGCGGGTGCCAGTTGGCCTGGTCGAAGGAAGAGAAGGCCCACAATACCCCGTCGAGCGTCAGCCCGTCCTGTACCGCAGGATTGCGGGAAATGTAGTTCACATCGTCGTAATAGACGAAGCCGTAACCGCCCGTTCGGGCGTACAGCAACAGGATGACGGTCGAGAGCGCGAACGGGATCAACAGTTGGACGGATGGTCTTCGTATCATCGGTTCATCTGTTTCTCTGCCGGATCGCCCGCAACCGGGCCCGGACCTCGTTATCGCCCGGGTTCAGCCTCGACAAGGCTTCGTACTCCCGGACGGACTCGGGAATGCGCCCCAGCCGGTAATAAACCGAGGCCAGCGAAAACCGGGCAGCCACGTCGCGCGCATCGTGTTTCACGGCGCGTTCGAACCAGGGAACGGACTCGGCGTCCCGACCCAACTTCACATAGGCAAGGCCCAGGTTGTACGATGCGTCCGCGTCGTCCGGATTGGCCCGCAATGCCTGGCGGAATTGCTCCGCCGCCTCTTCGAACTTGCCGAGACCGGCGAGATAGAGACCCGCGCGATCGTGCTCTGCTGCCCCTTTCCCGCTTCTTCCGTCGGGTTCGGGCCATCGGCTCGGCGGCTCTTCCGCCCTCCCCAGTTTCCTGAGAACCCGCCACAAGTTGAAATTCGCCTTGGCGTCGTCCGGAAACAGGCGCACGGCTTCGCGCAGCTGCGCTTCGGCCGCGCCGAGCTTGCCCTGTCGTTCGTATACCAACCCCAGGTTCAGGTGCGCGTCGGGGAAATCGGGATGGATCCGGAGCGCTTCCTCCAGATGGCGGATAGCGGCATTGTCGCTTCCCTGCTCGAATGCGGCCGCCCCAAGAACGGTATGCGCGAACGCATTCCCTTCCGTAACCTCGACCGCGCGCGCAAACAGCGGTCCGACGCCCCGCCAGTAGGCCACCTGGTTCCACGTGCAAGCACAAAGAGCCAGGATCCAGGCCAACACGCCCCCGGCGACCATGCGGTGCGGCATTCTCAGCCGACCGGCCAGCTCGCTGCCTCCCCACGCCAGGATCAGGAAAAACCCGACCAGCGGGATATAGGTATATCGGTCCGCCATCGCCTGCGTGCCCACCTGGACCAGCCCGATGACCGGCACCAGCGTCCCGATATACCAGAACCATCCGACGGCAAGCCAGCGCCGCTTTCTTCCCGCGACGACCGCAAGGACGGTCATCGTCGCCAGCAGGATTCCCGAAACCGCCACCCTGACGGGCGACAGCGTCCCCATCGGATGAGGGTAGAATACGGACAGCCCAACGGGAACAATTGCCTTGGACAGGTAATCCACATAGGCCACGACCGCGTTTCCCACCCGTATCCCGAAAGGGAAATGCACGAGGGACCCGATCGCGGCGCCCTCCCGTTGCGCCAGGATGGTCAGCACCGAGCCTGCGGCGGACAGGGCGAACAGCGGGACCTTCTCGAGCAACAGCCGTCGCGCGGATGCGACCGTCAATCGTTCGAGCGGCCAGTAATCGATCAGCAGCAGGCAGAAAGGCAACGTCACCAGCATGGGCTTGGATAGCAACCCCAGCGCGAATGACCCGAGCACGGCGGCGTAACCCGCGGCGCCGGGAAACGCCGCATATCGCAAGTAGACCCGCATCGTGGCAAAAAAGAAGAAGGTGCTGAGAACGTCCTTCCGCTCGGCGATCCAGACGACCGATTCCACGTGCAACGGATGAACGGCAAACAGCGCGGCAACCAGGCCGCTTTCCCATATTTTCCCGGTCAGCCGGCGGAACAGGTCGAACAGCAGCAAAGTGTTCGCGAGGTGGAACAGCAGGTTGACGAGATGGTGACCGCCGGGATTCACGCCGAACAACGAGACGTCGGCCATGTAGGACAACCAGGTCAGCGGGTGCCAATTGGCATTGTCGAACGTGGTGAAGGCCCAGGCGAGATTCCCGGCCGTCAGCCCCCGATGGACGGCCTGGTTCTCGATCACGTATTCCGTGTCGTCAACCTGGATGAACGGGAAATGGGCGACGCGAAAATAGAGGAGCGTGACCAGCAAGGCGAGCGCAAGCGAAATCGCGACATGCAGCGGGAGTCGACGCGTCATGGGGCCTTCGGATACTTGCGCCGGATCGTCTCAAGCCGCCCCCGCGCGTCGGTGTCGGAGGGGGCCAGGCGTATAACGGTCTCGTACTCGCGCACGGAATCGGCAATGCGACCCTGACGGAAATGAAGCGCCGCCAGGGCGAAATGCGCGACGAAGTCGCCCGGGTTCTCTTCTACGGCCATCTCGAGATAGATCCGTGCCTCGTTATCTTTCCCCAGCTTCGCATAGGCGGTTCCCATGTTGTACGCCACGCCGGGGTATCCCGGGTGAAGCGCAAGGGCCTCTTTCATTTCATCGATCCCTTCCGGCAGCTTTCCTCCTTCCAGTAGCCAGTAGCCCCTCTGGAAATGAATCGGCGAAGTATCCCCCAGCTTGTCGCTGACATCCTGCCACAACGTCGCGTCGCTCTTGTAGACGGGATTCCGCGCAACGGTCATGGCTGACAGCAAGGCAAGGAACATGACCGCTCCCCAGGCGATTGCTGTGCGTTTCCCGGGAGATCGATGCCACCAGGAGGTCGCGAAACCGGAAACGATGATGGAATATCCCAATGTCGGGAGGTACAGGTTGTGTTCGCCGAACAGGGTGGCCAGCACCGGCGGGTACAGGACCGGGGCAAGCGGCAGGAACAGCAGCGCCCACCCCATCGACAGGCGGCGGTCGCCTCTCGACGATCCAAGGGCAAGGATGCCCGCAGCCCCCGCCACACCCGCCATGAGGAGGAACCCGGGATCTGTCGCGGACGTGACCGGCCGGATGATGTGGAAGAAATTCAGCCGGATGGGTGCGACCAGGCAACCGACATAACGTCCGGCCAGGAATACGGCATTCATGCCCGTCTTGAGCAGCGGCCAGTCCTGGTGGGACCGGGACGGGGCGATCGCGCCGAAGGCATGAACCCGGAGGATCAGGTAAACGGCAATGACTGCCAGGAATGGCATGTAGCCCGGAGCCTTGCCGACAATGAGGCTCCTGAAGCTCGAGTCGCGGGGCTTCGAGATCAGGTCCCCTGCCACGATGACCGGGAAGACCATGATGGCGGTCTCCTTGCAAAGTAGCCCCGTCAAGGCGCACGCAGACGACAACAGGATCGCCCCCCATCGTCGGACATCGGGGGCTTTGGGGATGCCGAACGGGTAAGCCAGCAGCGCCAGGATGAAAAACAGGCTGAACAGCAGTTCGGGGATGGCCGCGATCAGCGCCACGACTTCGGTGTGGATGGGGTGTACCGCAAAAATCGCGGCGGCGAACGCGGCAAAAACAAGCGCCTCACCCTCGTCGGCGCAATCGGAGAACCGGGACAGCTTGAGGGCCAACAGGAACGACAGGGTCGCGTTCGCCGCGTGGCAAGCCACGTTGACCAGATGGTAGCCGAAGGGGGAAAGCTCGGAAAACCGGTAAATGGCCGCATAGGCCAGATGCATGAGGGGGCGATAGTAACTGCTTCCACCCCGGCCCCAAAATCCCCAGGCAGGATTCCCGAATATATCGCGGAGATGGCTGAAATCGCGAATCCATGGGTTGTTCTCGACCTGGAAGTGGTCGTCGTATACGAACCCGTTCGGCAAAGCGTTCAAATATACCCCTGCGGATACCAGGAAAATAAGACCTGCCCATATTTTGGCGCGGCCGAACGATTTTCCCGATATTCCAGGCGGCATCGGAATCAGTCTTTGGCTTTTGACGGGGAATTCATCAGCTTCCTGGCCTTTTCGACGATCTCCCGATCGGCCCCGCCGACCTCGGCAGCCGCCATGAAATGATCCTTGGCGGATTCCGTGTCCCCCGATTCAAGCGCGGCTTCACCCCGGGCTACGTAAAAGGTCGCCAGACCCGTTGCCAACAGCGGGTCTTTTGGATACTTGGCCAATCCGGCAAGAATGACGCGTTCCGCCTGGTCGAACATGTTTTTCCCAAAGAGATATTCGGCGATTTCCGCATAGGCGCGACGGTAGAGCGGATCGGTCGAAACCGCGCGATTGACCCACTGCAGTGCGAACGGGACGTCGAGATCCCGGATCGCCATCATGGCGATCTTGATGCAGGTCGACGGATCGTTTTGTCCCTGTTCCAGGAATTTCTTGTAGTGTTCGAACGCCTCGGGATACTGGGAGAAAAAGTAGGCCAGCTCTGCCGCGACAAAATCGCCCCATTTGGGAGGAAAACCTGTCGCGAAGCGATCGGGGTCGGTCAACATCTCGCGATATAAGCCCTCCAGATACCCCAATTCGAGCGGATAGTCCGACCGGCCGACGGCATCAAGCAGGAGCAGGCTGCTCGTTTCGACCTGCCGATCGCGAAACGTCAACAGCAACTTCCGGGCAAGTACAGTCATCGGATTCTTTATCGCGTTTTGCATATCCTGAAAAAAGGCACTCTCGATCGCCACGACACGCAGATCCACCTTATCGGGAATCCCCGGCAATGTCGTGAAAGTCACCGGCATTCCCCCGATTTTCCCGTGAAATGTCCCATTATCCAGCGTGAAGCCGGCCCGGTCCGACTCACCCACCCCATCCTGCTTCAAGGTGGCGAGCAGCGTCACGAGCCTTGCTTGCGTCAAGACGTTATCGAACGGGAGTACTAGTATGCAATTCTTGAGGAGTCCCTCTTCCTTGAGCGGCAACAACAGCGATGAAATGAAGTCGGTTCGGCTCAGGATCAGGAGTTTTCCTCCCGCGGCAGGAAGATCGGCCGCGAGACGATCGTGTGTTTCAAGCAGGCTGCGCGTCGTCCAGAGCGGGGCAGCCGATTCCCTTCCGAGCAGGAACGGCTTCGCAAACGCGTTGCCCGTTGAACCGATCCACAGGAGACACGAGAAGAGAACGGGAAAGAACGTTTTTATCCGTTTTCGTCTTCGGATATTGCTCATGGCTGTCTCTCCCTTTCCTTCAATGTCAGTGCGATCGCGAGATTACCGCGTGCCACCGAATTTGCGGGGTCTATCTTGAGCGCCTTGCGAAAAAGGACAATCGCCTGATCCAGCCGCCCCAGCTTGCCGAGTGCGATCCCGAGATTGCCGAGGATCTCCACGTCAGCCGGCCGGATGGCTGCCGCCTTTTCATAGTTCGCAACCGCATCCCGGACCGCCCCCGTTTTTTCGAGTGCGAGAGCCAGGTTGTAATATGCCGACGCGTCAAGCGGGGAGTACTGCGTCACCGATCGAAATCGTTCGATGGCCTCCCCATACCGCCCCGTCTTGGCAAAGGCAAGTCCCAGCTTCATATTCCCGAGGATATCGTTCGGAGTGAAAACCAAGGCATCCTGGAAGGTTCGGATGGATTCCTCCATCCTGCCATCGTGGAAAAGGATCATCCCCTTGGCCATCAGAACATAAGGATCGTCGACGATTCCATTTTGTGCCACGATCCGCACATGCTTGTATCCCTCCTCGAAGTTCCCCCGGTCGATCAGGGAACATCCGAGGAAGAGACGCGCCTTGGTGTGTTCCGGGTTTATCTTTAATACATTCCGGTAAAACTGCTCTGCTTCGGCGATACGCCCCAGCATGTGGCAAGCGATTCCCATCCCCCAGTTCGCCATTTCATCGTCCGGTTTTTCGTGGAGCGCCTGGGCGAATTGTCCAACCGCCGCGGCAGGATTCCCGTCATTCAGGTAACTGCCCCCCATATTGATGTGCCCCAGCCGGTTCCATTTCGGGACGACGCGAATCATGTGGCCGAAAAGCGTGTAATTCGAACGCCAGTACCCGACCTGCTTCCAGGTCGTCAAAGACAGGAGGCAGATAATCGAAACAGCCAGGCAGGCAAGGACGTTTTTCGGGAGACGATATCGTTCCCACGCATCGGCGGTTCCCCAGGCGATGATCAGGAACAGTCCGGTCATCGGCAGGTAGGTATATCGATCGGCCATGGCCTGGGATCCGACCTGGATCAAGCCGATGACGGGGACCATTGAGCCCAGAAACCAGAACCATCCGACCGGCAGATACCGTTTCGTTCTAGAGAATCGGACCGCGAAACCCGTGATTGCGATCAGCAGGCATGCCGCCCCTGCGATTTCCCATGGAGGCAAGACCAGGCCGGGGTTCGGGTAAAAGACGGCGAGCGAGGACGGCCAGTACATCTTGCCCATATATTTCAGGTAAGCCGTCAGGGCGTTGCCTATTCTTGCCCATAAAGGCAACGCATCGAATGCGATCAGTGCTTCCCCTTTATTTTGAGCCCACAGGGTCAAGACACTCGATAAGATCGAAAGAACCATCATAGGAATCTTTTCGATCAACAAACCGGTGAAAGCTTCTCGTGCCCCGAGTGATATCCTGTCGAACCTATCCAACGGCCAATAGTCCAGCAACAGCATCAGGAATGGGAGCGTCACGAGCATCGGTTTCGACATCAGACCGAGCACAAACAAAACAAAAACAATTCCATATCGAAGACGGGACTTTGTTTTTACATAATACGTATAGTGCCAAAGCGCGAGCAAGCCGAAGAACGCGCATAGCAGGTCTTTTCGTTCCGCGATCCATGCCACGGATTCGACATGCAGAGGGTGGATCGCGAACAGTGCCGCGCTAAAAGCGCATCGCCAGATGACTTTCCCGTTGGTCATCCGATCCAGCAATCGGAAAAGCACCAAGACATTCAACACGTGGATCAGGAGGTTGACCAGATGATGGGGCCCCGGGGCCAGCCCGAACAACGAAACGTCAAGCATGTGGGAGAGCCAGGTCATCGGGTGCCAATTTGCGGCCATCGAGGTGGTAAAGGCACGAATCACGCCTTCATGCGTAAATCCGTACATGACCCATCGATTTTCGGAAACATATTGCGGATCGTCATATATCAGGAATTGGCATTGACTGATTTGCGAATAGACAGCGCACGTCATCGCTGCAAGTCCGATCGATATCAGGAGAGCCCGTCGATTCATATCCGATTCCGGGAACATTCGTTTTTGGGTTCATGATCCGAAACTGCATACAAACAAGGGAAGCGGGTTATTCCCCCGCTTCCCTTGGATACCGCTTGAACGCTTTCAGATAAATCGGGTTTATTCCTCCCGGCGGGTAACCGGGCCCCGAATCGTGTCTGTTTACTTGACGGTCGGCACCACCGTCGCCAGCGTCTGGCCGACTTCGGCGTTGTCCCAGTATTCGACCAGCGTCTCGCCCATCGTCAGGTCGTAAGGGGCATCGATGGTCTTAATCTCGCTGCTCCGCCCGACCGTGTAGGAAACGATCGGCTCGCCCATCAGCACCGTATCGCCCTTCTTCTTGAGCCATTTCTCGATG